>JAAWAR010000044.1 GCA_022792295.1 Lachnospiraceae bacterium | reverse complement strand
GCTATGAGGCCGTACAGAATTTTAACCTTGATATCGAAGATAAGGAATTTATTATCTTTGTCGGGCCGTCCGGCTGCGGAAAATCTACAACGCTGCGTATGGTGGCAGGGCTGGAGGACATTTCTTCCGGTGAGCTGATTATCGACGGTAAGGTCATGAATGACGTGGAGCCCAAAGACCGTGACATCGCGATGGTCTTCCAGAGCTATGCGCTGTATCCGCACATGAGCGTATATGACAACATGGCATTCTCCTTGAAGCTTAAGAAAGTCTCCAAGGAGGAGATCGACAAAAAGGTACGCGATGCGGCGAGGATCCTGGATCTGGAAAAGCTGCTTGACAGAAAGCCGCGTGCGCTTTCCGGCGGTCAGAGACAGCGTGTGGCCATGGGCCGTGCCATCGTGCGGAGTCCGAAGGTATTCCTGATGGATGAGCCGCTCTCCAACCTGGATGCAAAGCTGCGCGGGCAGATGCGTGTGGAGATCTCCAAGCTTCATCAGAGGCTGGGAAGCACGATCATCTATGTCACACATGACCAGACCGAAGCCATGACATTAGGCACCAGGATCGTCGTAATGAAAGACGGCATTGTCCAGCAAATCGACACGCCGCAGAATTTATACGACCATCCGTGCAACAAGTTCGTTGCGGGATTCATCGGTTCCCCGCAGATGAATATGATTACGGCAGATGCCGTGGATGAGAACGGCGAGACTGTCCTCAAGTTTGCGGGCCAGAGCATCGTATTAAGCGAGGCGCGCGCCAAGGCGTTAAAGGACGGCGGCTATATCGGCAAGAAGGTCGTGCTGGGAATCCGCCCGGAGGACATTCATGACGGAGCCGAGGCGCTAAAGAAGTTTGAGAAGTCTACGTTTGATGCAGAGGTCAAGGTGTATGAGATGCTCGGCGCATCGGCACTCCTCTATTTTGACATTGAGGAGGCCGGCTGGGTCGCTTCGGTTGACCCGAGAAGCGGGGCCAGGACCGGAGATAAGGTGAAGCTTGCGATGGATACGGATAAGATCCATATCTTCGATTATGAGACGGAGAAGACGATTGTAGATTAAAACGGGAGGAATGAGGAAAGCTGGATGCTGTAGGAGAGAAGCTGCGGCATCCGGCTTTTTACTGCGCAATAGAGTACGATAAGCTTTATAAGGTATATTCGCGCGGGCTCTGTTTTGATATATCTGATTATTTGGCGAACACGATCACGAGGTTTAAGATCAAAAAAAGGATCTTTTAGGTACAGTGGATATTCCGGAAATAGATTACAATTTAATGGAGCCGGTCATAATAAGACTGGGCAGAAAAGATAAGTGGGGATATGAAAAACATCCATTCTGGTACTTTCACACGAAAGGAACAGAATGGATGTTTTTATTTTGCGGACAGAATTCTTTTTAATAATAAAAAACGCGTGCTGCCCAGTCTGGGCTCGTCGGGAGTTTGGAAATGTATACATTTCCAAACTCCCTATTAATTTCTGAATCTTTCCCTAATCTAACACAAATATGTTGATTTTGCAACACTTTTTGCCAAGAAAATAAAGGAAACGGCCGTTTTGAAAATGTATAGGTTTGCAGATTCCGGAAAAAACCTTGCAAAGGAAAGGGGGAGCGGCGTGCCGCATACAAACCAGGATATGCAAAGAAATTCTTCTGTACGGCCGGAGCTCAGCCGGAACGAATATTTGCAGCTTCTGCACACGGCAAAGGCGCGCGGCAAGGAGAGGCTGTACCTTCTCGTGAAGCTGTTTGCAGCCACGGGTATTACGGTGCAGGAGCTTCCCAAGGTGACAGTGGAGGCCGTAGAGGAGGGACGGGTCGTCTGCTCGCATAATCATGTGCAGGAGATTGTGCGCCTGCCGGAGTGCTTAAAAAAGGAATTATTGAGCTTTGCGCGCCGGAACGGCAGCTCCTTTGGGCCGATTTTCCAGACGCGGGCCGGCGGGCCAATGAACCGGACGCATATCTCGACCGCGATCCGCAGGCTGTGCGTGGAGGCCGAGATCGCAGAGGAGAAGGGGAATCCGCGGTGTTTAAAGCGTTTGTACCAGAATACGCGGACGGGGATCGAGAATAATGTAGCCCTGCTGATCGACCAGGCGATGGAGAGGCAGCTTGAGCAGGAGCAGCTTGTGGCCGGGTGGGAGTAGAACAAAATGAGGCGGGAGATGGAACGACACATGGGGCAGCCGGAGGAAAAAAGGGCGGGCCGAAAGATTCTGTCGGTTGTGGTGCCGATGTATCAGGCAGAGGCGTATATAGCGAGATGTCTGGACTCGTTTCTGATTCGGGAGCCGGAAGCCCTTTCCCGAGTGGAGATCCTGGTGATCGACGACGGAGGGACGGACGGAGCGGCGGCGATTGCAGAGACGTATGCAAAACGATATCCGGATACGTATCGGGTGTTCCATAAGGAAAACGGCGGGCATGGATCGGGGATTAACTTCGGGATTGCATATGCAGAAGGGACATATTTCAAGGTGGTGGACGCAGATGACTGGGTGGACACGGATGCGTTTGGCAGGCTGGTAAGAGAGCTGGAAAGGCTGGAAAAAGGAGACGCGGATACAGATGTCGTGTATACAGGCTTTCGCTGGGTTTCGGACAACGGGCAGACAGGCGGGCGTATGGGCATACTCGGGAGACGAAAGACGCGGCGTGCGTCCATGCCGAGGGGGCAGAAGGCAAGGCGCCCACTCTTATCTGAGAGGCTGTGGGCGGGATATGCGGTCGCGTCCGGGAAGCGAGGAGCAGGGCATACGGTCGTTCCCGGACGGAGGCAGGCGATCCGTTTTCCGATGCCTGGCAGGCACGCGGAGAGCGGAGAACCGTTCAAGGGCGTTGTATATGGGAGAACATATTCCTTTGATAAGGTGGCGGACCGTATTTACATGAAAATGCACCATATGACGATCCGGACAGAGATTCTTAAGAAACACAGGATCCGGCTGGACGAGCACTGCTATTACGTGGATATGGAGTTTATTACATTCCCTGTCCCGTATGTAAATACGATCTGCTTCCTGGACGAATCCGTGTACCGATACCGGATCGGGGTCGATGGGCAGAGCGTAGCGATTAAAAGCATGCAGAAAAATGAGGAGAATTATGACCGGGTGATCCGGTCGCTGCTGGAGTTTTATGCCAGGCAGGGAGCCCAAATCCCCTGTTCAGAGGCCAAGAAGCGGTATATCGCGTCAATAATCGCGCGGATGGCGGCGGGGAAGGCAAAGATTCTGTTAAGCTATCCGGAGCCGGCCGGCAGGGCGAGGGAGTGGCGTACATTTGATGAAAGAATGAAGGCGGAATATCCGGAGGTGTACCAGGCGAACCGGAATCCCGCGCTTACGGTTTTGCGGGTGACCGGCTACAGGACGTTGGGGCTCTTGAGCTTTGGAGTGCGGCGGTTTTATTAGAAAAACGCTGATTAAAACGTTTCCCGCAACGGATTTGCGCCGCGAAGCGTGGAAAGGAAAGGCATGGAGTGGGGATGGCGTTGGTATCTGTGATTATCCCGGTCTATAATACAAAACCGCATCTGCGCGAGTGTCTGGACAGCCTTCTGCTCCAGACACTGAAAGACATGGAAGTCATCTGCGTAGATGATGGCTCGACGGATGGCAGCGATATGATTTTGGCGGAGTATGCCAAAAAAGACAGTCGATTCCGGTTAGTGTCGCAAAACAACTTGGGTCCGGGCCCGGCAAGGAACAGAGGACTGGGGCAGGCATTTGGGCGTTATCTTATTTTCCTGGACTCCGACGACTGGTTCGAGCCGGAGCTTTTGGAACGCATGGCGGCAAAGGCGGAGGAAACACAGGCGGATATCGTAGTCTGCGGGTCGGAGGCATTTGATGCGGACAGCGGGCGGCCTCTCGCCTTTTCCGGGAGGCCAAAGACGAAGGGCTTGCCGGGGGACACGTTTGCCCCAAAAGAAATTGCAGGGCATATGTTTCAATTCACCTGTGGCTGGCCATGGGACAAGCTGTACCGGACGTCTTTTTTAAAAAAGACCGGGCTCTCTTATCCGTCTCTGCCAAATTCAGAGGATCTGGTGTTTGTATTCCAAAGCCTGGCCCTGGCGGAAAAAATCACGATGATCCGGCAGACATTCATTCACCATCGGGCTAACCGCCCGGGATCGGTTTCCAATTCAAGGCATAAAGACCCGGATGCAGCCTGCCGGGCCGTTTTATTGCTGCGGCAAGGCCTGGAAAGAGAAGGAGTATACCGGTTCTATGAGCGAAGCTTCCTGAACTGGGCCATGGAGTTTTTGACCTGGAACGCCGCCAGCATAGAGGCTTTTGGCATACAGAGGCAGTATCTTCACAGGCTACGGCGGGAATGGTTGCCGGCGGTCGGCTTTGAGAAGCATACCTGCGTATATTACGAAAGCCGGGAAACGTACTGTAAATATCTGCTGGTAAAGTATGCCCCATGGCCCGTGCTTTCGGGGACGCTTAAAGCATATAAGCGGTGGAAAAGGAGGCGCGGGTATGGAGACAAATAACCTTCGCCGGCTGCAGGAGACGGAGCTGGAGCTTTTGCTGGAATTTGGACGGGTATGCGAGAAGCTGGGGCTGCGTTACTATTTGACGGCAGGAACGCTTTTAGGGGCGGTACGCCACAAGGGGTTTATCCCCTGGGATGACGATATAGACGTAGCCATGCCAAGAGAGGATTATGACAGGCTGGCACGATGCGGCGAGCAGTCCTTCCCGGCAGGGTACGTATACCAGGAGTACCGGACCGAGCCGAAATACCCCTTTTATTTTGCCAAACTGCGCAAGCGCGGGACGCGGGTGGAGGAACCGGCATTAGCAGGGATTGATATAGAGCAGGGAATTTATATAGATATATTCCCTTTGGACTGGTGCCGAAAAGGCAGCAGGACGGCGGAGCTTTGCTTCAAGGGGATCAAGCTGATCGACTGCGCGTTGCTGTCTAAGGGAAACCCCAATTTTCTGTTCGGTTACGATAAGAAATACCGGTTTTTGTGGAAGGCCCTTCGTCCTTTGCCGAGCAGGCGACTTTTTGCCCTGCGGGAGGAGCTGCGGAAGCTAACCGGATGTGGAGGGAGAGCCCTTTGCACACTGGGAGGACGCCACGGCTTTCAAAAGGAGAGCTATGATGCAGAGTGGTTTGGGAAGACGGTGTATGTGGAGTTTGAAGGGGAGCGGTTTCCGGCCCCGGCGGGCTGGGACGCGCTGCTGCAGAACATGTACGGCGATTATATGAAACTCCCGCCTAAGGAGGAACGAGGCGGGCATTTTATACCATAAAAATAAAACAGCGGTTTACGGCAGCCTGTGGGAAGAACACGCAAATCAGGATAAATGGGAGGGAACAGGACGATGAAACGGATTATCACCTATGGGACATACGATCTGTTGCACTATGGGCATATCAGCCTATTAAAGCGCGCCAGAGAGCTGGGGGACTATTTGATTGTGGCTCTGTCCACGGATACGTTCAACTGGAACAGCAAGCAGAAAAAATGCTATTTTTCCTACGAGAAACGCAAGCAGCTTCTGGAGGCGGTCCGATATGTGGATCTGGTCATACCGGAAGAATGCTGGGAGCAGAAGGCGGAGGATGTAAAACTGTATAAGGTGGACATCTTTGTGATGGGAGACGACTGGAAGGGGAAATTTGACTTTTTGAAGGAGCAGTGCGAGGTGGTCTATCTGCCCCGGACGCCGGAGATTTCGACGACTCAGATTAAGAAGGAACTGGGGAAATGAAAATAAAGCAGCTATATGAAAAGTTAAAGAATCCCTTCTGGCGCGCCAAAAGCAGCTATATTCGATACTATGACCGCCTTTTGTTGAATCCCTATGGGATTCTGCTGGAATCCGAGCATGGGAAGAAATTGGACGGCAATATCTTTTATTTGCTTCGATACCTTTCCGAAAGTGAAACATACGCCCGATACCAAATCTACCTTTCTGCCACAGGCGGGAATAAGAGCCGGTTCGAAGCCTTTCTGCGTGACCATGGAATGAACAGAGTCCACGTAGTGGTAGCGGCTTCGGACGCCTATATGCGCCTTTTGGCAAGTGTAAAATATTTGGTGAACGATACGACGTTCGCCTCCTATTTTATAAAAAAAGCAGGACAGGTTTATTTAAATACCTGGCATGGTACCCCCTTAAAGGCAATGGGACGGTCGGACAGGACGGAATTCTATAACATTGGAAATGTGCAGAAAAATTTTTTAAGCAGTGATTTTTTACTTTACCCCAATGTATATACCCGGGAGCATATGCTGAGAGATTATATGCTGGAAAACATCGGGAAGGGAAGCTGCCTGATGGGAGGTTATCCCCGCAACGAAATTTTTTTTGACGCATCCGGCCGGGAGAAAATAAAGAAAGCGCTGGGCCTTGAAGAAAAGCGAATCTATGCATATCTGCCCACGTTTCGGGGAGCGGTAGGGCAGAAGGACACCAGGGAGAAGGATGCCAGGCTGTTAGCCTATCTGAAGGAGTGGGATGCCGCTCTTACCGAAGGGGAAATTTTATATGTAAATCTGCATCCCCTGGCGAAAAAAGGAGTGGGTTTTCAGGACTTTTTACGGATCCGGCCGTTCCCCTGCCAATATGAAACCTATGAATTTTTAAACGTGGCGGATGTAATGGTGACGGATTATTCTAGCGTGCTGTTTGACTTTGCCTGTACAGGAAAAAAGATCGTTCTGTTTCCCTACGATCAGGAAGAATATTTGCGGGAGAGAGGAGTGTATCTTTCTCTGGATCAGCTCCCCTTTCCCCAGCCGGTGCAGCTGGATGCTCTTATGGAAGAAATGCGGAGGGAAAAGCAGTATGACGACCGGGAATTCCTGAAACAGTTTTGTCCTTATGAAGGCCCCTGCGCAAGCCAAAGACTTTGCGACTTTGTTATTTTGGGAGAGACAGTAGGATTGGCGGCGAGTCCTATCCCGGACAATGGAAAAGAAAATGTTTTTCTGTATGCCGGTAATTTGGCAGCCAATGGGATAACCGGCTCTCTGCGATCCCTTTTAAACAAAACGGATCTGAATAAACGAAATTATTATGTAAGCTTCCTTTCCCGGGATGTGGTGCAAAACAAAGAAAATCTGCGGACTTTTCCGGAGAAGACGGCGTATTGCGCGATAGCGGGGGATATGAATGTAACGATCACGGGCCGAGTGATTCGGAAACTTTTTAAAAAGAAAATTCTGTCTGCAAAAAGCTATATGAGACTTTTGGGATATCGAATCCGCCAGGACATAGAACGGCAGTTTGGCGGCGCGAACATCCATGCCATGCTGCATTTCAGCGGATACGATCAGGAAACAATCCTGGGCTGGAGTGTTTTTCCGGGGCGAACGGCAATTTTTGTTCACAGTGATATGAACCGTGAAATTCAGACGAGAAAAAACCAGCGCAGGGACGTTTTGCGGTATGCCTATCAGCATTACGATAAAACAGCCGTGGTTACGCAAGGGATTCGGCAGAGTACAGAAGAAATTGCCGGAGGCAGGGGAAAGCTCTGCATTGTGAAAAATGTGATTGATGACAAGAGGATTCTGGAGAAAGGGCTGGCCCGGCCTGTCCTTGACGAAGATACAAAGGTGTTTCCTGACCGGGAAAGGTTTTACAGGGCTATGGAGGCTTCAGGCCCCAAGTTCATTAATATTGGCCGCTTCTCTCCGGAAAAGGGACATGAACGGCTTTTAAACGCTTTTTATACCCTTTGGAAGGAGAAGCCGGAGGCATATCTGCTTATTGTGGGCGGTAATGAAGTCCGTGGGATGTTCGACAAGCTGAGCATGCAGGTTAAAGAGCTCGGGCTGGAAAACAATGTAGTTTTGCTACGTAAGGTTTCGAATCCCTATCCGATTTTAAAACTATGCGACTACTTTGTGCTGAGCTCCTGCTACGAGGGATTCGGCCTGGTGTTAGCCGAGGCTGATCTGTTGGGAAAACCGGTGGTTTGCACGGATATTCCGGGTCCGAGAGATTTTATGAAAACATATGGCGGCACGCTGACGGAGAATTCGGAGGAAGGGATTTACCGGGGGCTCCAGCTGCTCTGCGAAGGGAAAGTAAAGCCGATGAAGATAGAGTATGAGGCATATAACCGGGAGGCACTTCGGGAATTTGAGCAGCTTTTTGAGTGAAACATGAGAAAAGACGGGGAGGGAACCACCTTTGGAAAGAACGGACATAGACATCAGCGTAATTGTTCCTATATACAACGTAGAAGAATATTTGAGAGCCTGCCTGGAATCTCTGCTCAAGCAAGGGACGCCCCGGCTGGAGGTTCTGATGGTAGATGATGGCTCCACAGACCATAGCGGGGAAATCGCAAAAGAGTATGCCGACAGATACCCCAATTTCACGTATTACAGGATCGAAAACGGCGGGCTGGGACATGCCAGGAATTATGGGATGCAGTATGCCAGAGGGAAGTATATCGCCTTTGTGGACTCGGACGATGTCGTTGTGGGGAAGACCTATGAAAAAATGTTTATCCTGGCGGAAAGAGATAAAAGCGAGCTGACGATTTGCAATGCGATACGATTTAATTCGAAAAAGTACTGGAATTCCGGGCTCCACCGAAAGATATTCAACCATGCCATAAAAACGAAAACGCATATCACGCGGTCTCCCGAGCTGATTTATGATGCTGCAGCTTGGAATAAGTTGATCCTGCGGGAATTTTATTTAAAGAGGGGCTTCCGGTTCCCGGAAAATATTCTTTATGAAGATATCCCGGTTACAATTCCGATGCATTTTTTTGCCAAACAGGTCTCTATCCTGCACTGTATGGGGTATCTGTGGCGGGTTAGGGATGGAGCAACCGCATCAATTACGCAGACCGCCGCCAACATGCAAAATGTTATGGATCGGATCCGGATTTTGGAAATACTGGATGAGTTTTTTGAAAGAGAGGTTTCCAGGACAGAAAATGCCGATCTGTGGAAGGCTAAGCAGAAAAAAGCATTAGATAACGACTTGATGGTTTTTTTAAATAAATGTCCGTCGGTCCCTCACGAGCAGGCGGCAGAAATGCTCACACGGATAAAAGAATATATAGACAAAGCCATCGATCCGGCTCTGTTTGGAGAGCTGAGCCTGATTAACAGGCAAAAGTATGAGTATGTGAAACGCAAAGACGTAGCGGGGCTTACAGTCCTCTGTGAGCACGAGCACGCGTATTCCGAGGCGCCGGTTGTGGAACGGGACGGCCGGTTATTGACCGAGCTGCCGGCTGCGCTATATCCTGTGAAAGAAAGGGATATTACGCAGGAAATGATGAGCGCTGAGGTACGGAAATATATTGATTCCATGCAGATAAAAAATACAGGAATCATCACGCTGCGGGGCCATATTTATAAAAGGCGGATCAATCTTTGCGATACTTCGGAACAGGAAGTACAGGCTTTCCTGTTCCATGAGCTTAGCGGAGAGAGAATCCCTGTGGAAATTCGGGAAGATCCGGCCAAAGAGCTGACAGAAAATATGGGAAGTGTGGTAAACCCGGAAGACGGAAAGGTTTCAAGCTACAAGTATGACGGGGCAGGATTCCGGGTGATCATTGACATAAAGCGCCCGGAGCTTTCCTATGTGCCGGACGGATGCTATAAATTGCTGATACGATACAAAAACCGCTTTTCCCAGGGGGAGGTTTTTTTGGGAGGCTGCGGACAGACAATTCTCAACGACTGCAAAAATGCCGCGACAGTAGGAGGAAACTGTCTGGCTACGGTAAAATTCTCCTATTTGAGAGAATTGGAGATTCATCTGAGACGGCAGGAGGTTTTCTTTGTAGGCATGCGCGCTGAAAAGAAAGAACTTCACTGCCTGTTAGATCATCCGGTAGCAGGACTATGGGCAGCGGCGGCTACAACGAAAGAAGAAATTCCATTCCAGGGAAGTGGTCTGGATTTTTTCATTGGAAAGGATGCACTGAAGCCGGATAAGGAGTACACAATCCAGATCGAAAGAGAGGATGGAGAGAAAACGCCTCTTTGCTGCCGGGGAAGGAAGATGGAGATCTATGAGACGGAAGAAATGGCTTGTATAGCCAGCTCCGTCAGGACCTGTACGATGCGTCTGCGAGTGCCCGCGCACATGACCCGGATTCTTGCCTTTCATCGAAAGGGGAACCGGATTCTTTTGCGGACCAGAGCAGTCGGAAGGACGAACGCGATCGCATTGGAAGGAGAGGAAAGCGCGGTTCTCTGTGTGGAGGACCGGATCGCCGAGAGGGATGTGGTTCTTAGCCAGGGAAGGCTTTGCCAAGCAGACGGCCGGGCGGAATGGGATTTCCAGATCGATTTCGATGACCCAAAGCTGCAAAAGGATTTTTACCAAAGCATCCGGGAAATCTATATCAAGTACCGGTTGCCCGGACAAAAGCCGCTCCGCGAACGGCTGTACAGCCAGGAGTTTTACAGTGAACGGTTCCTGTTTGATACCCTGGAGATCCGGCTGTATAGAGGCAATGCAGGGACGGCCAGGCTGGGGCTGAAACAGCTTTGGCGGGAGCAAGAAAATTCTGCCTCAAAGAGAAAACTGTTGATCCTTCAGGAATATCCCCGTTATCGTAAGGCAAAGATCCATCCCAGGCGAATCCTGTTTGAATCCATGTGGGGAGCAAAATACAGCTGCAATCCCAGAGCCCTGTATGAATACATTGACAAGTATTATCCACAGTATGAATGCATTTGGTCCCTTAATGACCCGAGGATGCCGATTAATGGCCGGGGGAAACGGGTAAGGCGGGGCTCCTGGGAATACTGGTATTACATGGCGACGGCAAAGTATTTTGTTAGTAATGTAAATTTTCAAACCGAGTATGTCAAGCGGGAGGGGCAGATCGAGATCCAGACGATGCACGGAACGCCTTTAAAGACTCTGGGGCTGGACGTGGCAAAGGATTTTCCGACGGAGCAGTCCAGGCAGCGGTATATCGAAAAAAACCGGCGCTGGAATTACCTAATTGTACAGGGAAGGTTTATGGAGGAGAGGGCAGAAAGCATTTTTGCATATACGGGCAAGATTCTGCCTACAGGGTATCCCCGGACGGATGGGATGTTTAAAGAGACGGAGGCCGAGCAAAAAGCGTTGAAAGCGGCGCTGGGACTTCCGGAGGATAAAAAAATCATTTTATATGCGCCCACCTGGCGGGTCAAAAACCGTTTTGACATGCGGCTGGATCTGAAACGGATGTGTCAGGAGCTGGCCGGGGAGTATATTTTGTTGGTGCGGATTCATCATCTGGCGGCTGCCGGATATAAGGTACCGGCTGATCGGACGTTTATTTTTGACTTGACCTCCTATTCGTCCATTGAAGGCCTGTATCAGATTTCGGATATTCTGATTACGGACTATTCCTCCGTCATGTTTGATTATGCCCTATTGGATAAACCGATGCTCTTTTTTACCTATGATCTGGAGGAATATCGGGACCAGCTTCGGGGGATGTACGTGGATCTCGAAAGGGAAGCGCCCGGACCTTTGGTACAGACCACGGATGAGGTGGTTGCCGAAATCCGGAAAATTGAAAAAGGGGAATCGGTCTATCAGGAACGGGCGAGGCGCTTCAAGGAGAAGTTCCTGGGATATGAGTGCGCAGACTCTTGCAGGCAAGTGACGGATCTGGTATTGAAGCCCAGGAAATGTTCCCGGTTTATTTTGTGGCTGGAACGGTTGCTGGAGGGATTTCCGATAGGTGAAGGACGATGATTCAAAGAATAAAACAATACCAATTCCTCTTTGAGGAATTGGTAAAAAGGGATTTTAAAAGAAAATATAAGCGCACGGTATTGGGTATGGCGTGGAGCATACTCTCGCCGCTTTTTATGCTGTTGGTCATGCGGCTTGTGTTTACCCAATTCTTTGGACGGGACACGCCATATTATACCACGTATTTGTTTTGCGGCAATCTGGTGTTTGCCTATTTCAACGAGTCTACAAGCCAGGGGATGACGTCTTTAATCGGGAACGCCGGAATCTTTACCAGGGTTAATTTGCCAAAATATTTGTTCCTTTTTTCCAAAAATGTCCAGACGTTGCTCAATTTTGGCCTTACCCTGTGCGTGTTTTTTGTTTTTTGTGCCTTCGACCACATTCTTTTTACCTGGAAAATTGTTTGTTTGATTTATCCGATATGCTGTCTAGCCTTGTTTAACATTGGAGTGGGGCTGATCTTATCGGCACTATTTGTCTTTTTTCGGGATATTCAGTACCTCTGGTCGATCTTTACCCAGCTTTTATTGTATATGTCGGCTGTCTTCTATACCATTGACAGGTATAGCCCTGTTGTGAAAAGGCTCTTTCTCTTAAACCCTGTATACCTGTTTATCCGGTATTTCCGAAAAATTGTCATCGAGGCTACCATTCCCACCATTTGGTTTCATATGCTGATGCTGGCAGATGTGGCGATTGTGCTGGGGCTTGGCTGCTGGATGTATAAAAAATATAACCACAGGTTTCTGTATTATGTGTAAGGGAGGGGAACATGAGTATTTTAGAGGTACATGACGTTTCCATCCGGTATATCACAGGGGATTTTAAAGACATTGGTCTGAAGGAATTTGTGATCCGCAGGCTGAAAAGGGACTATCATGTCAATGAATTCTGGGCGGATAGGCATATCTCTTTTACCCTGGAAAAAGGGGATATGCTGGGAATAATCGGGACCAACGGAGCGGGTAAGTCCACTCTTTTAAAAGCGGTTTCCGGTATTATGCAGCCCACGGAAGGGTATGTAAAAAGAAACGGTAATATCGCTGCCCTTTTAGAACTGACCAGCGGCTTTGACGGCGAATTGACGGTCCGGGAGAATGCATATCTGCGCGGCGCCATGCTGGGCTATACCCGAAAATTCATGGACGATATGTACCATAAGATTATTGATTTTGCCGAGCTTAAGGAGTTCCAGGACCGGCCGTTTAAGCAGCTCTCCTCAGGAATGAAATCCCGTTTGGCTTTTTCCATCGCCTGTCTTGTGGAGCCCAATATTTTGATCCTGGACGAGGTTTTAAGCGTGGGGGATGGCGCGTTTCGGAAAAAGAGCGGAGACCGGATGAAAGCCCTTTTGGCAGGAGGTGTGACAGGGATTTTGGTTTCTCATTCCGTGGGGCAGATCCGAGAGTTATGTACGAAAGCATTATGGCTGGAGGAGGGGCGTCAGGTCGCGTTTGGGCAGGCCCAGCAGATCTGCGACGCCTATGAGGATTATCTGGCCACACCAAAGGCCAAACGCTATACTCCAAAGGATCAGGCAGAGCTGGAGAGAGTATCAAAGGACTTCCGTCTGTATAAGAAGCTGGAACAGGAAGAACAGCAGAAGAATCCCGGCAAAAAAGAAAATGCCGTCGAGGCAGAGCAGCGTTGGATGAAAGAGATACGCTCATGGGACAAAGAAAAACGGGACCGGATGTATGAGGATTACGCGATCGATTCCTACGATTTGCCGGTTCCAAAGCCGCCGGTTCAGAACCGGGAACAGGCAGTCCCTCCGTCATCCGAGGACAGGATCCCCCCATCGGGGAAAGAAAAAATCAAAGCCAAAATTGCTTTGCGGGTTTGCGCTTTGGTTTTGGCAGCACTGGTATTTTTCCCTCTCAGCAATTATTTGAATACAGCCTGGGAACGGGGGCAGCGGCAGGAAATAGCCGCTGTAACGGGTTGGAATGCAGAAAGCCCAATCGCTCTGGAAAGTGCGTATGGGGATATAGAGGCTACCCATCCCAAAGTCGTTTCTTTTGTGGAGCCCTGGAATGGCTATCGGTATTGGATTTCCTTTTCCCCGTATCCGAAAGCTGACGACGCCAAAGAAAACCCGCATATCTTAGCTAGCAATGACATGGAGCATTGGGAAGAACCGTCGGGCTTTCAGAATCCATTAGATGATACACCGGCGAATTATGAGAAAGCGGTTGTCTACAATTCAGACCCGGAGCTGCTTTACAATGAGGAAACGGACGAATTGGAGTGCTGGTGGCGGTTTGTGGATGACTCGGATGGAAAGAAGGTGTCGCTGTATCGGAGACGTTCCGGCGATGGGATACGCTGGGCAGAAAAAGAGAGAATGCTGTCGGGCGACCGGGCAAAAAGGGATTATTTAAGCCCTGCCCTGCTCTATGAGGAAGGACGCTACAAAATGTGGAGCATTGGCAGCCAATATCGGATTCAATATATGGAGAGTAGCGATGGGAGAGTGTGGAGCGAGCCCCGCTTTCTTGAAGTGGAATATGCGTCCCCTTCCCTGAAGAACTGGCACATCAGTGTGATTCATACAAAAAAGGGATATGAAATGACGTTGGCTTCCTTTGATTCTTCTTTGCCTTCCGGTATCTATCCGCGAGGCGTAATGAACCTGTACTATACGAAATCGGGCGACAATGTTACCTACGAAAAAGCAAAAATCCTTCTTACGCCCAGCCAGGGGAAGGAGGACTGGGATAACAAAGGATTGTACAGGTCGGCTTTGCTTTGCGATACGAATGGAGAATACTATTTGTTCTATTCCGGCATTGCGCGGGATGAAACCAGAGGCGTAGGAAAAATCGGGGGGAACGGGTTCAGTCCATGATTCTTAAATTCACGGCAGGAAGAAATCAAAGGCCTCATGGGATCAGGCACCGGCCGGGGAAGCGGGCTGCCGAGCTGTGCCGGAGTGTTCTTTAAGAGGAAGCAAAAAAATCTGATCCTCCGACGTTGTATGCAAAAGCAGACAGTTTCCCGGGCGGTCGAGGACGATCCGCGCAATGTGGCTGCGTGTGAGGGAGGGGGTCTGTTGGAGAAAGGCCAGAATAAGCCGTTCCGCCTTTTGGACAGAGACAGAGCAGGAGCCCTTGTGCAGGCCCTTTGCATATTTCCGGCATTGGAAATACCCGGCGGACCGGCCGTGGTTTGTGGAGTGGCAGAGGGAAAGGGCCGTGCCGCAATAGCCGCAGATGAGAAGACCGGAAAGCCAGTGTGCATCGGCAGGCGATGTTTCTTTGCAGGCGCGCCTGTTTGGCTCGCAAAGCCGCTTCTGGTTGTCCTCAAACAGGGCGGCAAGGGTCGGGTTGACTTCATGGGTGCCGTGAAAGCGGTATCCGTTCCAGATGACGGTTCCGACGTAAAAGGGGTTTTGGAGAATGCGGCGCACGGCGCGGCCGTTAAAGGGACGATTCCGTTTGGTGCGGATTTGTCTTTCGTTTAATTCTCTGGCGATGGCGGCGGGGGAGGTTCCGTCATGAAAGGCTTGAAACATGTATTCCACGGCCTGGATTTCCGATTCGACGATAAGAAAGGGACTTCCGCCCCCGGCAGCGGCATAGCCGAAGCAGGGCGAGGTCTGGTAGCCGTGGCGCAGGGCTTTTTCGGTCATGCCGCGCAGGACCTCCTCGGAGAGGTTGATGGAATAATATTCGTCAAACCATTCAATGATGGTCTCGATCAGACGTCCGAACATGCCCTCCATGACAGGCTCAGAGACGCTTTTTATGTCTACGCCGCACTTCTTGCGCAGGATGCTTTTGTAAAAGGTGCTTTCATCTTGGTTGCGCGCAAAGCGCGAGAATTTCCAGAGATACAGGCGGTGGAAAGGAGCGGGCTTTTGCGATTTGGCGACGGCGATCATGCGCTGAAATTCGGGCCGGTTGTCGGCATGCCGGCCGGAGATACCGCGCTTTTCGATAAAGATGAAGTCCTCCGGGATTTGAAAGCTGTCCGCTTTGGCGGCCTCGCGGATCACGCGGAGCTGTGCATCGGGAGAGAGTTCGGTCTGGTCGTTGGTGCTGACGCGGATGTAAGCGGCGGCGATGTTTTTTGAATCGTTAGTTTCCATAGGAAGGTTACGCCTGCTGTTTGGAGACTTGTTACAGCTTATGCACGAAGGGGGACGGATAGAAATCTTTGTTTGACGTGATTGGAGTAAAATACTAGATCGGATTGGAAAATAAAAAGGCGGCAATGTTGCTGCCGCCTGGAGCTGTTCATGATTGCCCAAACAATCATCAGCAGACCCATCAGATGCCGTGATGCCTGCAGCCGGGTCTTTTGCTGCCTGTCCCTTTTGCCGTTCGCGTTTTTCAGTCAATGTCAGGATTCCTATAAGGAAGCTTACAATGTCCGTTACGATACATACGATACGGCTCATGCTGTCTAAAAACCCATAAGACCCCTCCTTTTTTGGTGTTTACACCCCGGCGGCATAGCCATGAGAGGTACTCTAAGGCTATCCCGGAGGTGCGTATCCAAATAGGGAGTGCCGGTCCACGTTATCTGATACAGATGATTATAAAACATGGAAAGGGAAAAGGGAATACCTGAAAGGAAGTTTTTTGTCGAAATCAGTCGGATAAAGGAAAATTTAGTTTAGGTATTCTTCCACAGCGTCCCGTCCGTATTTTTGGCCGTTGGCTTCGATACCGTGTGCGTCCCAGGTGTGATGGCTGGAGATACGCCGGACCGCCTCATCGTTAAGATTGATATATTTATTCTGAAGATGGTCGAAGTCGTAGGAATTTGTCTCGGGCGAATCTTCGTAGGTGATGTCCACATGATACCATTCCCCGTCCAGCTGGATCAGATTCCAGGCATGGTCTTCGTTATAGACATACCGCACCTCAAGCCCGCAGGCCTTGCCCATCTGTAAAAAGGCATCCGCATAGCCGGCGCACTGCGCTTTCCCCTGTACGATCGCATTATAAGCGGTCACGTTTCTTAAATTATATTCACAGTGATCCACCAGCCACCGGATGATGGTCATTTCCTTTTCGAAATCGCTCATATCGTCGCGGATATATTGGTCCATAAATTCTGTAATCGCATTTTTCATTTCTACCTTTTGATTGGGAGTGAGCTGTCCGTAGAAGCCATGGAGAAAATCGTTAGAGCTTTTCGGCACGTTATCGGGCGTATAACCAAACCACGCATCGACGGCTTTTGCGCCTTCGGTATCCTGGCTTGCATAATATTCCTTCAGCTTTTGCTCGGCCTCGTCAGCGGCGCGGCGGGAAACCTCGTCATAGACCTTGTCGGTGCCGCCGTAATACACGACGCCATCCCGCCGGTTCATTATATAGGAATTGCAGATCCAGCTCCCGCTTCCCGTCACGACATTTCCGTCGGGAGTCGTCGTACCTGTCCACAAATACCCATCCTCTCCGAAATAATAGCACCACTCTCCCTCGCCGGGAAGATTCAAATAGTCCCAGTAGGCCGGGATCCATTTCCAGCCTGTGACATAGGTGCCGTTTTCTATATATCTGGTTCCGGCCTCCGTTTTTTCCCATTCGCCGGCATAAGCCGTCATTGTGCTTCCTGCCATCATGGCGGCCAGTACAAGTGAGATAACCTGCTTTTTCTTCATACCGCTTTTCCTCCGATTCATTTTAATGCTGCTTACCTACCCTCCTTGGACAAGGGTACAGGCGAGCAAGGTCCTTGTCATGCAGGCAGAATGTCTGCCAAAGGACATGGCTTGTCCGATGAGGCTGCCGTCTGTTATTTTATTATAATGCGCCTGAAAATAAAATTCAAGAAATTTTTGGAAGCGGTGAGCCAAACGGGCTATTGCTCATGTAGGCCTGCACCCTTATTATGACTGGCCGTATGACAGACTGGGGCGGTGAGCAAAAATCCCCCTGGGAGGCAAAATCAGAGATTCGGCCGTTCTTTGGAGACTGCCGCTGGCACTTAGGGCCGGTGCAGGCGATTTTTATGGATTTCTGCCGCTTGCCAGGAAACGCATGTGAACGAGAACCGAAACCGAAAGACAAAGAAGCGGCCGCACCCCGATTTTTCAATCGCCGGTACGGCCGCTCTCCCATACTGCTTTTAAAATTTATTTTCCGGCCTCGACCATGTTGTCGAGCAGGACATAATCGGCGATCGGGACTTCCTCCTCGACCGCGCCGGAGGCAAGCAGGTTTTCCTGCTGGATCTTATAATACCCCTCGACGGTTCCGTCGGCTGCGCCCTCAGAGACCTCTTTGCCGGTCAGCCAGTCAGCGTCGCCGCGCTGTGCGAATACGGAATCCTCATCGGTCTTGGTCTGGGCGGCGACATAGCCGGCAATCTCCTCATAGTTTCCGTCTGCCG
>JAAWAR010000043.1 GCA_022792295.1 Lachnospiraceae bacterium | reverse complement strand
GCCTTATACTCAATCGCCGGCGCCACCACCGAATTGGCGAACCCGGTAATCGGGACCAGAGCGCCGGCGCCGCCCCATTTTACGATTTTCGGATATATATTTAAACCGGTGAGGATCACACTCGCTGCGATTAACGACAGCGTCGTCCAGGCAGCGGCCGCCTCTTTTTCCAGGCCCATGCTGCCGTAAAGGCCCATACATAGCTGGCCCACCGTACAGATGATGCCGCCCGTCACAAACGCCCGCAGCATATTTTTTGCAAGGCCGTGGACTGGTGTCACTTTTTTCACATATTTTCCATATTCCTTTTTATCAATCTCCATTATGAACCTCCAAAACCTTTCATAAAATACAAAAGCGCCCCCAAAAGTTTCCCGGCTGCGATTGCCAGAACGACATACTGAATTCCCACGGATAAGCGAATCCGTCTGTTCAGCACCGGAAGCGCTTTTAGAGTCTCTGCCAAAGACATCACAAGGCAGCCGACAAATACGCCAATGGATACGCCGTAAACTGCCAGAACAAAGGGGCCGCCCACCGGCATCTGCACATGGTATAAATCCATTACGTTCCCCCAGATTCCGCCCACGATCATGAGTGTCTCATAAAGGAATATATGTCCTGTCGTGTGTGTATTTCCGATGAGCCGCGGAAAGACCCCGATAATCGCCAGGAATGCAAAAATGCCGGCCGCAATTACGCTGCCGGCGCTGAGTCCTACAAAGCACAGCAGCGCCTGTCTAAGAAACATCAATTCCTGACTCCTTTCTCCCATGGTTCTGAATCAGCGCCTTGTTGAGGTTCTCCTCATAGAGCCGCATCTCCACTTCGATCGGTGTCGGGTCCACTGTTATCTTCCAGGACGCAAAGTGGTTAAAGAATACCAGGATTCCCAACGCAAGTCCCACGGAATAAGACGCCTCCAGTACCGTAATGCCGTCTGACTCCGCTCCCATGGCAAGCCTGTATAAATTGGCAAATACATCGGTTACGTTCGCATCATTGTTAAATGTCATGATCGCGAATGCCGCCCCGCAAAATGCAACACAGGCCACAAAAACTGTCTTGATCCATTCGAACAGGACAGGTGGATATGGTTTTGCCCGGTATTTGACGATAAAATCCGTCTCGCCTACATTGCTGATCTGCACGTTCGTGCCTGCCGCCTCGATTTTATTTGCCAGCTCTAAAATACTTCCCACATAGGCCGCTGTTTTTTTCGTATCCTTTGCAAATGAGGTAACCTTGATCGCTTTCACCTTGGCCTCGACGGAGGGATTCTGGCAGTGAACCTCGGCAATATCCGAAAGCGCCACCTCCGGCTTATAAACCTCGGCGATCTGGGGAAGCTTTAAATAGATGGTATCGCTGTTCAAAGGCTCACCAACCTTCTAACGCTCCTCTCAACCAGAACGCCGTCCGGTGTGTCAAGCCGCACCTGCGCATGATAGACCAGGTACCAGACCAGCGCGACGGCCGCCGCCAAAAGCAGGATAAGACCCAGAATCTGGATCGCATTCTTCAGTGATTTCATCGCACTCACCTTTCGTTTTTAGTTTATTGTGCGCTAAAATCCTGAAAAATATTCCCGGAGGCTATCTCTCTGTCAGTTTTTCCTTCAGTTCTTTTAATATCTTCTTCTCCAGTCTTGAGACTTGTACCTGCGAGATCCCCAGTTCATTTGCGATCGCCGTCTGCGTCCGATTTTCAAAATAACGTTTTAAAATAATCTGCCGTTCCTTAAGGCCAAGCCCGGAAATCAGCTCTTTTAACACCATGCGGTTCAAAAGAGCTTCATTTTCCGAATCTTTTTCCGCAAGCTTGTCCATCAGACAGCCGCTCTCATCATCCTTTCCCACAGGGCGATATAACGATTCAACCTCGGCCCCTGCCTCCATGGAAGCCGCCACCTCCTCACGGCTGGCCCCCACCTGCTTGGCTAGCTCCTCAAGTGTCGGCTCCCGCCCCAGAGAAAACTCGAGCTTTTCTCTGGCTGATCCTACCTTGATGGCCAGCTCCTTTAATGGCCTGCTGACCTTGATCATGCCGTCATCACGCAGGAAACGCCTGATCTCCCCGGTAATCATCGGCACGGCATACGTCGAAAGCCGTACATCCATGCCAAGGTCAAAATTGTCGATTGCTTTCAATAATCCGATGCTTCCGATCTGAAACAGATCCTCTAACTCCGCGCCGCGGCCTGTAAACCGCCTCGCGATGCTCCACACCAATCCCATGTTCTCCGTCACCAGCCTGTCTCTGGCGCTTTTATCCCCGTTGTGTGCGCGCCTGATGAGTTCCATGGTATCTGTCATGAAGCTCACCCGCCTATTTTCTTTCTCATCGTTACAGTCGTGCCCGCGCCCGGTGCGGATTCCACAATAACTTCATCCATAAATGCCTCCATAAAGGAAAATCCCATACCGGACCGTTCCCCCTCCGGCATCGTCGTAAACATCGGCTCCATGGCCTGTCCCACATCGGCAATTCCGACGCCTCTGTCCTTCACCTGTACGGTGAGGACTCCCTCTCCTGCAGCCGCCGTAAGCTCAATCCGTCCCTCGCCTCCCTGGTATCCGTGGATCACCGCATTGGTCACTGCCTCGGACACTGCGGTTTTAATGTCATCTAACTCCTCAAGCGTCGGATTCAGGCGGCTCGCAAATACCGCAACGACGACTCTGGAAAACTCCTCATTCTGCGACAGGCTGTCCATCGTAAGTGTCATACTTTCCAAACGCCCAAGCGTCCCGTAATCCGTTTCTTTTTCCATGTGTTCCATCATCCTCTCTCCCTTATCCATGCCTTTCCCCTTTCCCTATTCACATAATGCTGCTTCCATATTTTCATACTGCTCCATCAAAGCCGGGATTCCTGCGATTTTCAGCACCCGCTGTACCTGTGGTCCGGCGCCGAAATATGCGGTCCGGCCTCCCCCCGCTTTCATCTGTTTATAGCGGTTTAAGAGAACCCCTACCCCGGAGCTGTCCATGAATCTCGTCCTCGAAAAATCAAATACAATGCGGTTTATGTAATTTTCCGCCATCAAAAGATCCGTCTCATACCGAAGATTCCGGCAGTTATGATGATCCAGCTCCTTCGGCAGACGAATGATCAGCGTCTGCCCCTTTGCTTCATAGATAAATGATGTCTCCATACCTGTCTCCTTCCTTTTTTAACGCAAAAAGAGACCCTGCAGCTTTTCTTCTGTAAGGTCTCCTTTTAATCTGCCCTAATATCCTCTCTGTTCCTTCGCCCTCGCCGCGAGCGCAGAATCCGAGAAGTTCATAATCACCTGGCCAAATAGCTGATCCGCCGTGTCCTCATCTCCCCTGGCCTTGTAGATCATAGCCATGTTATAGATGATCTGCGGATTCCGATCGTTCATTTCCATATATTTCTCATAATAGTGAAGCGCCAGATCGGCATTGCCCGCCGCTGTCGCCGCTGCGGCAAGCGACTCCAGGACAGCTGGTGCATTGGCGTCCATATCCGCCTTGAGCCTGTTTAAGATGTCCGTCATGCTCTCTGCGGTGATGCGTGACGGATCCATGTCGATATAAAGCTGTACTGCCGTCTGGAAGTCATTGCTGCGGTATGCATCCAGGATCCGCACAAGCGTCTGATACTGAGAAAGCGTACTGTCGGAGTCTCCCGCCAAGCTGTTTAGGCTGGCCTCCGCCTGCTCCTTATCCTCCTGATACTGCGCGATCTGCTGGCGCAGATTATCCGCCTCCTGATTCGCCATGTTAAGCTTGTCGGCGAACTCCTGCATCTCCTGGTTGTGGTCATAATTCAGCGACCGCTCCCAGGCCGGCCGGATTAAAAACAGCACCACGACCACGCCAAGCACCAGACCAATCACCATGTTCACGATCGCCTGCCAGCCTGTGCTCTCCTTGTACGTCGGCGGCAGGATTACATCGTCATCCTCCATCTCGCGGTGTGAAAACGCGTTCTTTAGCTTGCGCCTCTCCACGTCCGCCTTTCCGGTCCGGGCCTTGACATACTCCATATAGCGTCCGGCCTTCTCGTTGTTTTTATCAATCTGCAAGACCTTAAGAAGCGATTTTCCTGCCTTTGTGTAATCCTCATGGGCCATATAAAGCACCGCAAGAAGAAGATGCGCCTTCACAAAATTCGGCTTCTCCTCCACAATCCGTTTTAACTGCAGGACAGCCAGATCATCGCTTCCGCTCTGCGCATGCAAAAGGGCCTGGTTGTACTTACGGATGGTCTGACTCGCGACCTCTAACTGCCCCTGCTTTCTCTGAACCTCGTCAAGATAATGATCCGCAGGATTCTCAGCCGGCTGCAGGTTCACGCTGATCACCCACTGGATCAGCGCATCCGAAGTCTCGCCCATCTCATAAAAAATCAACCCCAGCAGATTCCTGGCGTCCATATGGTATTTATTAAATTGAAGCGCCCGCTTTAAATACCCGGCCGCGCCGGACAGATCCCTCTCCCTCGCCAGCTCAAGGCCTCGGTTATAATAGCTGTTGGCTACGTACTGGATGATCTGAAAATAATCCATAAATCAATTATCCTTTACCGCCTTCATGATCTCCATCATGATATCCGTCATATCCGTAAGATCCGTCTTTACAATCGCATCACTGACTTCCTCCACCTCAAGACTTGGACGGAATCGGTCAATTTCCTCCTCAAAATTAATCATCTGATTCTCTTTCTTCACCCCATTTCCAGATCCTTGTCCCCTATCTTGTTATCATAGCGAATTCCGCTGCAACTTGCAAGCAAAACTTACCGCGAACCTCGACAAAAATGTGAGGGAGGGGAATGGCTGCCGCCGGACAAATAGAAAGAGGCCGCCCGGTTAAAACACGGTATGGTTCCCCCGGCTGCGGTATGGTCCCCCCCCCGCTGCGATTGCCGCAGGAGCAAGGCGAAAATGGCAGGGGCGGATTTCGGCTTCCGGGCCCCGCCCCCCAATCCCGCTACTTAAGCTGCGCCAGTCTCTCCTTCACCTGCTCCATCATCTGCTCATACTTTGCAAGCTTTGCCTTCTCCTCCTCAATCTTCTCCTTCGGCGCCTTGCTTACAAACCGCTCATTTTTCAGCATCCCATTCGAGCGCGCCAGCTCTTTCGTGAGTCTGGCTTCCTCTTTTAAAAGCCGCTCTCTCTCCTTCTCCACATCCACCAGCTCCGCAAACGGCATATACAGCACTGCATGCGGGACGACCGCGGATACCGCATCCTCGCCGATGCCGTTCTTATCAGCCTGTACGATTACCTCGCTCGCTGATCCAAGCGTCGCAAAGAATACGCTTCCGTGCTCAAAAATCCTCCGTACTTCCTCGTCACCAGAGACTACGAACACCTTCGCCTTTTTGTTTGGCGGCACATTCATTGACGTACGCACGTTCCGGATCGCACGGACCGCGTCCTTCATGGTCCCGACTGCCCGCTCCTCATCGGCAAAATTCCACTCCTCACGGTATACCGGCCATGCAGAGATCATGACCGACGGCTCCTCATCCTGCAGGTTGCAGAAAATCTCCTCCGAAATGAACGGCATGAACGGATGCAGAAGCTTTAAAGACTGGATCAGTACCGTTTTAAGCGTCCATATTGCCGCGGCCTTCGTCGTATCCGCGTCCTCCCACAGACGCGGCTTCACCATCTCGATGTACCAGTCGCAGAACTCCTCCCAGATGAAATCGTAAACCTTCTGCAACGCGATGCCGAGCTCATACTTATCCATATTCTCCGTGACCTCCCGCGCCAGGTCGTTGACCTTCGAGAGAATCCACTTGTCTGCCATCGTCAGATCCGAAAGCTCCGCCTTGGCGTCGGGCGCCTTTTCGATGTTCAGCATAATAAAACGGCTTGCATTCCAGACCTTGTTCGCGAAATTGCGGCTTGCCTCGACACGCTCCCAATAAAAGCGCATGTCATTGCCGGGCGCATTGCCGGTCATGAGCGTCATACGCAGGGCATCCGCACCGTACTTGTCAATCACCTCAAGCGGGTCAATGCCGTTTCCAAGAGACTTGCTCATCTTGCGTCCCTGGGAATCGCGGACAAGTCCGTGGATTAACACCGTATGGAACGGGCATTTGCCTGTCTGCTTAAGCCCCGAGAATACCATACGAATCACCCAGAAAAAGATGATGTCGTAGCCGGTCACCAGCACATCCGTCGGGTAGAAATACTCGAGCTCCTTCGTCTTTTCCGGCCAGCCGAGTGTGGAAAACGGCCAGAGTGCCGATGAAAACCACGTGTCCAGCGTATCCTCATCCTGTTTCAGTCTCGTACAGCCACACTTCGGGCATTTCTCCGGCATAGCCTTCGCCACGGTCATCTCCCCGCACTCCTCACAGTAATAAGCCGGGATCCGATGCCCCCACCAGATCTGCCTGGAGATACACCAGTCACGGATTCCCTCAAGCCAGTGCAGATATGTCTTCCCAAAGCTCTCCGGCACAAATTTGAGCGTTCCGTTCTTTAACGCTTCTATTGCGGGCTTTGCCATTTCATCCATCCGTACAAACCACTGTGGCTTTACCATCGGCTCCACTGTCGTGCCGCAGCGGTCATGCGTGCCGACGTTATGCGAATGCGGGACAACCTTCACCAAAAGGCCCTGTTTTTTCAGATCCTCGACGATGGCCTTGCGCGCCTCATAGCGGTCCATACCATAATATTTTCCGGCTGTGCTGATGGTCGCATCATCTTTTAACATGCAGATCTCCGTCAGGTCATGGCGTTTGCCCACTTCAAAATCATTCGGGTCATGCGCCGGCGTGATTTTCACACAGCCGGTCCCGAATTCCTTGTCTACATACGAATCTGCGATGACCGGGATCTCGCGGTCCGTAAGCGGAAGCTTTAAGTTCTTTCCAATCAGATCCTTGTAGCGTTCATCATCCGGATTGTCTGCGACAGCCGTATCGCCCAGCATAGTCTCCGGCCTCGTCGTGGCGATCTCTACGAAGCGGCCCTCCTCGCCCACAATCGGATAGTTAATATGCCAGAAAAAGCCGTCCTGCTCCTCATGTTCGACCTCTGCATCCGAGATCGAGGTCTGGCAGACCGGGCACCAGTTGATGATCCGCGAGCCCCTATAGATATAGCCCTTTTCGTACAGGCGTTCAAACACCTCCAAAACGGCGTCAGAGCAGCCTGCGTCCATCGTAAAGCGCTCCCTGTCCCAATCGGCCGAGGAGCCAAGCTTATGCAGCTGGCGGACAATGCGGTTTCCGTACTCCTCCTTCCACTTCCAGACCTCCTTCAAAAAGCCCTCACGGCCAAGCGCATTTTTGTCGATTCCCTCGCCCCTCAGCTTGTCGATGACCTTGACCTCCGTGGAAATTGCCGCATGATCCGTCCCCGGCTGCCACAGCGCCTCATAGCCCTGCATACGCTTATAGCGGATCAGAATATCCTGCATCGTATTGTCGAGCGCATGGCCCATGTGAAGCTGCCCTGTGATATTTGGCGGCGGCATCACGATCGTAAACGGCTTCTTCCCCTCCCGTTTCCCTCGCTCTGCATCTGCGTGGAAATATTTGCTGTCCAGCCATTTCTGGTACAAACGGTCCTCAATCGCCGCCGGATTATAAGTTTTTTCTAATTCCTTCATGATGTTTGATTCTCCTTTTCCTCTCTTTTGTATCCTGTCTTTCTTACTGGAACCGGTGCTCTGTCTCGGTATATCACTGCTTTTCCACAGTCTCATTCATCAAATCCGTTTTGCCTCCATCTCATACACTCCATACGCTTCCCCGTTATATTTCATGTATTCCGGCACATACTCCTTTTGGATAAAGCCGGCTGCCTCATAGCAGGCCATAGCCCTCTTATTGTTTACAAAAACGCCCAGCGATACCCGCTTTAAGCCCAAAAGTCCAAATGCATAGCAAAGCGCCTGACATACCATCTCCTTTCCGAGTCCCCGTCCGCGCAGTTTTGGATTTATAACAATAAAGCCTATACGGGCCGTCCCCGCCTCATAATCCACGAGACGCAGGATAAAATGGCCCGATGGCTCCCCGGCCGTATCAAGAGCCGTCATCAGCCAGCCGTCGTCTCTTTGCAGGCACCATTCGCTGAAGTACGTATCCAGCTGCTCGATCGTTAACGGATACTGAAATTTTCCTGCACTCCACTTTATGAATTCCTTTTCTGAGACGCCCTCCCACCATTTTAACAGATGCCACGCATCCGAAGGCTTGTACGGACGTAAACGCACCATAGCAGCTCTCCTTTCCCGTATGCTGTCTCTGCATACAAAAACGCCCCTCGCATGTCTCCATGCAAAGGGCGAAAACCGCGTTACCACCTTTATTCACCGCTGTACGGAACTCGCATTTCATACACAGCTCCGGCCTGCGGCCTCATTTCAGTCTGTAACGGAGACTATCCGCAGGCGGCTACTTACGGCAGTATTCAAGGACTCCCGCGTTCCCCGTCCAGGCTCCAAAGCCACCTTCCGTCTCATAAAAATCCCAAACTGCCTTCCAGCCTGCGGGCAGCTCTCTCTGTCGGCATACGAGACGTACTCCTCTCCTTCAACGCCTTTTCTTATGTTTCTCTACTATAAAGCAAACCACCGCCGGTTGTCAAGAGGGGATTCGATATAAATTGGTCTGACTGCCAAACGGCCGTGACATGGCCGCATCGCCCCTTATTCTTTCCCGTTCTCTGCCAATCCTTATATCATCCTCCGATACTCCACCTTCCACTGGTTTACCACACTTCCCGCCTGAGCCAGCCGTTTGATCGGGTCTTTCGCAAAAATTTCCCGGATTTTTTCCATGGCATCTATTTCCCCGGTCTCCTCTTTGCCCGTGCTGACAGCGTTCCCGTCCTTTTTGTCCCCCTCCGCTTTTGGCATCGTCCCGGCATTGGCTGTTTCAACGGCCGCTTCCGTTTTCACGGCAGACTCTGCCGATTCCCGGTCCGGCTCCTTCTTCTCCTGTATGTCTTTTCCGGCTGCCTGCCACTCCGGCTCCCATTCTGCCTTCGCCGCATCCGGCATCTGCTCCAGGTATCTCTCCTTCACCGCAATCCCTGGCTGCATCCGTGTCAGAAAATACATCCGCTTCACATACTCCGTCTTCTCATCTTCATTCCACGCACAGTCATACGCATGCATCGCCTTCTGGAAGCAGAAAAGCTTTGTATAGCAGGCCGCAATGTTGTTCCAGATTTTTCCCTTAAAATCCCCTGAAAGCCCCTTCTCACGCGTCGTCTCCAAAATCCGCTCATACATCGACGCGGCTTTCCCGTAAAGACCGAGCGAATAAAAATAGTCCGCCCGCTTTTTTTCATATTCATGCGCTGCCAGCTTCCTGAATGCCGTCACCTGCTGCCTGAACTTCGTCTGCTCCTGCGGAGAATAATACGCACAGTCCGCAAGAATCTGAAACAGCAGCTCATCCGACGGGCCGCGGCCCTTGATCCACTTCTCCAGCCGCTCCGCAAGAAACGGCATGCGAAGCTCACTCCGCAAAAACAATATCAGGCGGTCATCGACAAACCCTTCCATGACCAGAAGCGGATGATTGCCGATCACATAACTTAACTCCTGCGAGGAATACAGATAGAGCCCCAGTTCCTCGATGTAAAACGGATTCTCCACCGGCTCTTGTCTGCAAAGCAGAAGACTCATACCATCACCTCCTGGCGGATCTCCAGCCCTGTTTTTGGAAACAGCTCCCCAAAGCCCCGGTCCACAAGCTTCACGACCATAGTCTTCTCATCCAGAAATCCTACGGCGATCCGCACTCTTGTCGTCTTGTTGGGCCGCTTGGGGAATCCTTCTAACGGGATCCTCACGGCCCGCTTCTGCTTCGGATCCTGCTGCGGCGTCACCGTAAGCTCAATATAATCCTGGTTATCCAGAATGACCTCCATGACACTTCTCGCCTCATACCAGCTTTCCCCGGCTGATGCAAGCGCCATCGACACCCTCGTATCCCGCCGGATCACTTCCATGGAAACCGTCGAACGCAGTTTTCCTTCGCAGAGGCATACAAACGGATACGACGATCTTTCACGCTGATAGTCCTCCGCCTTCATGGCAGCCCCGCGTGCAAACAGCGCCGGCTCCGCAAATACGCGGCGCTTCGCGCAGACCTGCTTCATGAAGTCAGGCGCCCAATCCGTCTTTGCAAAGCCCTTTCCCGTCAGAAAAACCGCAGAAAACAAACGTTTCTGCAGAAACCGGTCTGCGCAGGCACAGAGGATTTTATCCGCCATCTTTGCACCCGAGCCTGTATCCAGCACACTCAAGGCAAAACCTTCTTCCAGCTCCTCATGATCGGCCCAAGCCGTCATCTGTCTGGGGCCGCGCACGATTTTTAACTCATAGTAACGCAGATCCTCATTCGACAGGGCAAACATGCCGACCTGTCCGCCCCAGATGTCGCGCCGCTGGTTCAGCACGTAATACACGAAACACTCCGTATGGCTCGCGATGTGAAACCTTTCTCTGGGGATTCCAAGCGTCTCCGCCGCAGCCGACAGCTCATCCATCAGCTTCATCTCCATGTTCTGAAGGCCGATCACAAGCTGCCCCACTTCAGCCCCGGGAAACTTTGCAAAAATCATTGCAAGCACCTTTTCCAGGAATTTCTTTAAAAGCCCGCTGCCCGTGTACTTCACACCGCCGATCGTCGCGGTTCCCTCTTTAACCGCCAGGCTTAAAAGCTTATCCACGATCACGCCCTCGCCCACTAACGTATATCGGTACGCCTCCTCGCCGACGCACCACTCCTCGGCTGTTTTTTTCCGGCAGATCACGGTCGGAAGCCCCCAGGCCTCCTCTCTGCCGAGGACCGCCGCCTGCGTATAGGTATCGCAAAGCTCGATGCCAATCATCAGTTTTTCCATAGCAGCCCCCTCATCCTACGCCAGCGGAAACAGTCTTTCGACCTTCCTGTCATCTGTCACATATTTAAGCATGGCATCCTTTAGCTTTTCGTCATCCTTAAGGCTTATATACATGCTCATCGAGTTCAGACACGAGAAACGGTTTCCTTTATCGCCCGCCGGAACCTCCGCGCAGGCAATCTCACCCCCGGCCTTTTTAACCGGGGAACCATTCTCCTCCTCGTAGACCTCGTACTCCATGATCTCGCCTTCAAACAGCACTTTCTGACGCACATAGATCCCCTTATAGACCGGACGAAGCTCCTCCTCATGGAACTCCTCCTCATCCGGCAGAACGCGTACCTTAAGAATCGGGCGCACATCCGCCTTCCCGTGATATTCGATGATTTCCTTATCCAAAATATCGCCTGACAATTCCACATACTTTGAAAGCTTCTTAAACCAGGAAAAAATCATCCCCTCGTTAAGAAGCTGCGCCATGATCCTTTTACATAACGCCTGCTGCTCCCCGTTCAGCGATGAAAGCTCCGAATAATAGCGCGCCACTGCAAGCAGATAGATCTCCGGAACTTTCCAGAGCTCCGTACTTGAATTCACCGCGCCCTCCAGATAAGCGAATACTCTGTCTCCGGGCACGATGTCTCTTAAAAAATATTCAACCGATTTGATCGTAAAATATGCCTTCACAATCATCTCGCTGGTTCTTTTTCGATTCACATAGAAGTCAAACACGGTGTCAAGGCGGCGGCCGCTTCCCGTAAACAAAAGCTGTCCCAAAAGCCGCTCCTCCATGTCATACGTTTCCACATGTTCCCTGACCGCCTGCACCAGGATCCGGTACATCTCGTCGCTGCCGCCGTTGTAATGCTCGCAGAGATAGTCGAGGATCACACTGTCGCCCTTCCCGGCCGCAAAGACCCGATGCGCCATGTGTAAAAGAAGCGCATCTTCCGCAAACATGCGCTGCAGGATCACCTTGCTGCACAATCTGGCGAGCGGCTTTAGGCGTACCCCATCCTCTCCAAACTGACGGATCATCGCATACGCTTCGGTAAAATAATTCTGTGAGATCAATGTCTCGCAGACACCGGCCCGTTCCCCGCGTGTCAGGTTCTTCTTATCCAGGCGGAGAAGATAGGTTCCGCCGCGCCCCGGCATGATCCCATCCTCGCTCTCGATCCTGCTTTTATAATAAGAAATAATTTTCGTCAGCATCTTTTGCTGGTATAAAGGCTTCACCGGAAGCTCGTCAAGCGCCCGCTCCAGACGCCCGGTCTCCTCTGCCGTCAGCTCCGTTTTTTCCATAATCCGAAGGCATTCCCGCATCTTTAGCATCGGATGATCCGGGAACACTTCAAAGCATTTCTCCTCCAGTTCCTTTTCATCGAGAACCGGCTCCTTTGTACATGCGACATCCAGATAACGGTTGCCGTACATATCCTGGAACAAAAGCACACAGTCGTCAAAAAACAGCGGCACATAGGCAACGCCGTCGTTCAAAGGATACGCGTCTTCTCCTGTCAGGAATTCGTTGCAGACCACCACGTATTTCATGGCCGCGTCTTTGCACACAATCCGGTTGGACCGGAGCACTGCCGGCAGTACCTTCGCGACCTCTCTGTCGATCACGTCCCGGTAGATCATATGCTTATAAATCACAGCCAGGCGGCTGTTGATACGGGACTCGAAAAGCTGTTCCATCGCAAACTTTTCCATCTCCCGCTCATACGTCTGATACAGCGAATCCTCCGGCTTTAAAGAGGCCAGGACGTTTTTATAGAGGACCGACCGGCTTTTTCGGTCCAGATGGCTGTTCTCATAGGAGAAATACAAAAGAACCTGTCTGGGCATCACGCGGTCAAAAGCCTCCGGCAGGGAGTACAGATAATATTCGTAAAGCCGTGTCAGGCTGATCTCTGCCTTAACGCCCTTCTCATACCATGCAAAAGCCTCCTCGTTCCGGAGATTCCCCTTAATTAACAGGCAGCAGACCGCATTTAAAAGCTCTGTCTTTGGGAATTGCTCATACAGCCTGGAAAGCGCACGATAATACAGGCGGTGATAAAATTTACTCCCTCCGGCCAGGTCTGCCGCCCTAAGAGCCAGCTCCTCCTTGGCCAGCCCATGCTTTGCACTATAATATAAGACCTGAAGCGAAAACTCGTCCATGACCCGCAGAAGCGTGGGGGTATCGTTTAAGATCCGGCATGCCCTGCCGTAAAGGAACGGGCTTGTACAGCCGTTTTCATACTGCTCTCTCAGGCTCGTATAAAGCCCCTCCTCGTCACCATACAGCTCCGGATCCAGCTTTAGGAGCAGCATATGCAGATAAAAACGGCCCTTTCTCGAATCCAGCTTCCTGCGTAAAAGCCGCAGGACAACGTCCTTTTTATCCGGGTCCGGATTCACAAGGTATTGTAAATACTGATAATAGCAGTAGATCGTCCCGTTCTGCTCCCTCGTCGCCAAAGCCTCGCTTTTACATTCATCCAGACAAAGCGCAGCCTGCTCCGGATGGCCCGCCTCCAGTTCGTTTTCTGCCTGCAAAAGCGAAAGCAGCAGGGAATTGCCCCGCGTAGCACGGATAATATCCAGCTCCTTTTGCAGCTTTTCGACCATGTTTCCATCCGTACAGCTTCCGTTTTCATAGCTCTCCCGGAGCTTCAGATACCGGCAGATGCCGCTTTTGCTGATCTCGTTCTCCCGTCCGGTGATGTCTACGGTCGTGTCACCCATGGCCTCGATCCGGATCATCGTCTCTCCATGGGCGGCCAAAAGCCGGATCGCGCCCAGGTTTTTCCCTTTATGCATGCGCTCCGGATGAATCTTAAAACGCAGTTCAAAGCGGTCGTCTGTAAAGTCTGCCTGTGTTACAGTCTTTTTTGAAAGCTCAATGAATTCGCCGTCGGCCCGTACCTCCAGATACAGATAGCCCCAGGTATTTTTGCGAAGCACTACCTTATCGGCCAGAACTCCTGATGGATTTTCATAAAATTTTCTCGCGGAGGAGACTGTCAGTTCGATCGGCTCTTTCGCACCCAGCGCCAGGAAAAATTCCTCCAGTGCGTTTTGTCTGTTCCCATGGCCCTTAAGCCCCTCATAGACCGTGCGCACATGCATATCCTGCATGAAGGCCGCCTCTGAAAAATCCTGGTACTCCATGAGCCTGAGCGCCATATCCATGTCCTTTTTCGCAAGCTCCACGAAGCTCTCGACGGTCGTCAGCGTCGTCATCACCTTGACGGAAGCCGTTGTCTCCACATGGAAAAGAAAGGGAACCAGAAGCTCCCCTCCGTTTGTCACCAATAAAATTGTCCCCTTGATCGTATCTCCGTTCTCACACCAGGAGGTATCTACCTCATAGGTGATATGATTCCGGAGCCCGCCGAACGCGCCGTTTATGATCCGTACCCGGGAATGGCTCGAATACGCCAGCCCTTTGATGTGCAGATTGTTCTCGCTGGACAGATACAGCTCCCTTTTATAAAGCGTATTGCTCCCCAGCGTCTCCTCTGCCTCCTTCGGCGAAAGAAACAGCTTCGGAGGATCCGCATCGACAATCCCCCGGGCCAGACGGTTGATCCGCTCTCTCATAAGTAACCACCTTGATCTGTTAATATCTCCGTAAAAGATTATAACCGTATTTTCCCTTATTTGCAAGGGTTTCAGATTTTTTGTGACAAGTATACGACAAACCGGCCGATCTGTTTTGATCTTTTTCGACACGAAAAGGCCTCTTGGAACGCATAATTTCGGGAGGCAAAACGCTTTAAAAAACTACACATTCCGGCTCTTTAGCACACCGGTTCTTCCTGATTTTTCATGCCCGCAGGCCCCTCATGCGCACCGAATTCTTCCAAATAATACCAGACCTATATGCCGGTTTTCCGACCGTTTTATTGGATTCGGCCGTTTGCATCGTGTATCTGCCGCCTGTCTGCTATAGCCCGTTTGGCTCACTCGCCTCTGGCGAAAAAGACGTGTTCGGAAATAACCTTGGCCCACTCTGTTGGCATGGCAAACCATTCTCTGCTTTTTCCCTTTTCACAATATAGGATGCTCTGTTCCGGTGCGTAACAGCACCTGGTCCTGTACTGGAGAAACGGGAAATCCCTGTGATGCATAATCAGGGAGCACATCAGCCAGCCCTCCCTATTTCTGAAATCCACTGCCGTTTGGGCATTATCATCGTTATACAATTCCAACAGGCCGGCAATCATAGCAGCGTCTTCCACCCGGACCGAAATGCCATCCTCTTTTTCAGGGGCGATGGAAATAGACGATACTGTTTCTGCTGCCGGTATATTTAGCGTTACACCCTCCTGCCTCCAAAGACGGCCCTCTGTACCGCCGAAATAAAAGCCGGCAGGCCATGTGTAGAGAAAGATGTGCGCCTCGTCGCCGGCAATCTCATAAATGTTCAAACTGGCACTTTTATCGGCATCTTTACCGCAGACTCCGATCTGTTCTCCGATCCCCTCCGCCGGCGTCCAGACATATTTATCATCGCGGTGGAAATAGAACGCCTGCTCATCCTTGTCCTTATTCCAATCCCGGCTATATGGTACGCCGTCTATGTAAAGAACTTCAGAATAATCCTCGCGTGTTTCCATCTGATAGAATGGAAAATCCTTCCCGGATCGGCAGCCGGCCAGCGAAACAATTATCAGGACCGAAAGAACCAGCACAAATACTCTGTCTGTTTTTTGTTCACTCATTTCAACACTCCTTTTCTTTTCCTTAGCAGAAGTATCACGCACCGCCACATACGGCAGGATACAGGCCCCAGCAGGGTAACATCGCTTGTCCTGCCGTTTCACGACAAAGCACTATCAAAATTATGGCAGAAATTTTCCTGTCTCGCAAGGAGTGGATTTGGATGTTTTATGGGGAATTTTTAGGGACCGCACTCTCGCAGGCTCCTCCAAGACCTCATGAACTCATTCCTCCTCACCGGACAAGGCCCATCTCGGAAAACGGCTGTCCTCACTCGACTCCCTGTTATCTCCCAAAAGAAAGTTCACCTCCGGACCATAGTGCGGATGCTTTTTCATGCCCACCGTCTCAAAGAACTCCTCGAGCACACCTTTCATGGTATAAAAATCGCCCTCTCCGTACATGTGATTTTTCAAAATGGCTTCGGGGGCAGCAAAAATCCCCGGTATGTTTCCATACCAGGGACGAAATCTCGCGGTACCACCCTGTTTCCTGCCAAACTTCGGCAGGCAGCTTCTTTTACGCATAACGCGCGCCACACGTCGCAGCCTACTTTCTGATCTCTCGTTTCAGCCGCGCAACTTTGGTGCGAAATTCGGTATCCTGCCTGAACCCAGGACATTTTCAGCCAACGACGCCCATTCTCTGTGGGAAAGCAAAATCCTACTGACACCTTCCATGCCTTTTTCCTGATTCATATCCTATATCTTAACCACATCAGGGAGAAACGTCAAACACTATATTTGTCTCCCTGCCAAAAAGCACGACATTATCCTTTCCCTTCCCTGTGGCTGTCCGCCGCCATCTGCTGCAGCGTCTCAAAAATATCCTGCGCCTGCCTGACATCCACTTCAAACTCCTGATTGATCAGCCGGTGGATCTTCAGATAGATCTCCAGCTCCTCGCAGGAAAACTGCGAAAGCTTTTCCAGCTTTCTCCTCCCGCACTCCTCGTCAACAGCCGCATGGGCCTTGTAAACATTCCATCCCTGCTCCGTCAGAAACAGGTTATACTCCCGGTTATTTTCCGAGTTCCGCTCCTGACGGACAAAGTCCTTTTTTCTCATCTTACGGATAATCTGCGAGCAGGCGCTGGGCGTCTTCCCCATACGGGCCGCCAGCTCGGAGGCCGTAATCCCGGGCGTGCCCCCGATCATCTCTACCGTATGGGATTCCGCCTGATACAAAACGCTGTCTCCATACCAGTGCGGCATCGCATCGTAGGCCGACATAAAGCGGTAGCTCTCCTCAAACTCGTCCATGATCCGGTCATACAGTACCTCAATGCTTTGTTCTTTCGCCATGTTCCTGCTCTCCTGTTCACGTTCCTTTTTTTATAACTTAACACGTAATATTCCAATTTTCAAGGAAAAAAATGGGAATATGCAGCGATACAGGAAAAACCCGATCAAACAGCGGCCGAATCCTCTCCGGCCGCTGCCTTCTTCTCCTTTATCCGTTTTCTCCGCCCGCTTCCTTTGGCCTGGCCGTCCCTTCCCAGATCTGCTTCCACAAATGGCAGGCCACGAAATGTCCCGGCTCTGCCTCCGTAAGCGCCGGGGCCTTTCCAAAGCATATCTCCTGCGCATAAATACAGCGGCTACCAAAGCGGCATGCAGCCTTCGGGTTGATCGGAGAGGTGATCTCCCCGCGAAGCAGGATCCGCTTGGACTTCTCCCGGATCCTGGGTCTGGGAATTGCCGAAAGAAGCGCCTTGGTATACGGATGAAGCTGATTTTTAAAGAGCTCCTTTGAACCGCATTTTTCCACCATCTGTCCCAGATACATAACGCCGATGTCATCCGAAATATGCTTGACGACCGACATATCATGCGTGATAAAAATATACGTGAGCTTCCTCTCCTGCTGCAAATCCTGCATCAAATTCAGGATCTGTGCCTGAATCGATACGTCAAGTGCCGAAACCGGCTCATCGCAGACGATAAAGCTCGGGTCCAGCGCCAGCGCTCGCGCGATCCCGATCCGCTGGCGGCGGCCGCCATCCAGCTCATGCGGATACGTATTATAAAGCCTGGAGGCAAGCCCCACCGTATCCATCAGCTTTGAAACCTGCTTGTCATACTCCTGGGAGGAAGCACATTTCTTAAAGATTTGAAGCGGCTCTCCAATGATCTCACTGACTGTCATACGCGGATTGATTGAAGAATAGGGATCCTGAAAAATCATCTGCATATTGCTGCGCAGCTCCTTCAGTTCTCTTTTACCGGGCCGGGAAATATCCCTCCCCTCAAACCGGATCAAACCAGCCGTTGGCTCCAGCAGATGGATAACAACCCGCCCGAGCGTGGATTTCCCGCAGCCCGACTCCCCGACGATCCCTAATGTCTTTCCCCGCTCCAATGTAAAGCTCACATCATCCACCGCGTGGAGAAGTCCCTTCGGCGTGCTGAAATATTTTTTCAGCCCCCTGACCTCCAATAATGCTTCCATGCTCACGCCTCCTCTCCCTGTTCCCTGACCAGATGACATTTCACCTTATGGCCCGGCGTCGGCTCAAAAAGCTCCGGATCCTCTGTTTTACAGCGCTCCATACAGTGCGGACAGCGCGGAGCGAACGAACAGCCCTCCGGAAGATCTGTCGGATCCGGCATCAGGCCGAGGATCGGCTTCAGACGCTCCGTATCCGTATCTAAATCCGGGATAGAACCAAACAATCCGATCGTGTACGGATGAGACCCGTGCTCATAAATGTCCTCCCGATCTCCGTATTCGACAATCTCTCCGGCATACATGATCGCCACCTTATCGCACACCTGCGCCACGACGCCCAGATCATGTGTGATCAGAAGCATGGATGTATGAAACCTTTCCTTAAGCTCAGCCATCATCTCCAACACCTGTGCCTGGATCGTCACATCAAGCGCCGTGGTCGGCTCATCGGCGATCAGAAGCTTCGGATTACACGCCAGCGCGATTGCAATCACCACACGCTGCTTCATACCGCCGGAAAACTGGTGCGGATAATCCCCGTATCGTTCGGCCTTAATGCCGACCATCTCCAACATCTCCTGAGCCCGGATGGCTGCCTCGGCCTGCGAACATTGGTTATGGAGACGGACAACCTCTGCGATCTGCTCCCCGATCGTCATCACCGGGTTTAAAGAGGTCATCGGATCCTGGAAGATCATCGACACTTCACGGCCGCGCATTTTCCGAAGCTCCGGCTTTGACTTGGAAAAAACGCTTTCCCCATGCAGGTAAATCTCGCCTCCGACGATTTTTCCGGGCGGATCAGGCACCAGCTTCATGACAGACAGCGCCGTTGTTGTCTTTCCCGCCCCGGTCTCGCCCACAAGCCCCAGCGTCTCGCCCGCAGCCAGCTCCAGGGACAGATGGTTCACCGCTTTCACTACGCTCTTATCCTTAATAAAATGAACCGACAGATCGCGTATCGACAAAATTGACTCCATGCCATCCCTCCTTTAGGTCTTTAATCTTGGGTCTAATGCGTCACGCAGGCCGTCCCCAAACAGGTTCAGCCCGAAGATGATCATCGCAATCGCCAGGCCCGGGAAGGTGACGATCCACCACGCTTTCCGGATATACGCCCGTCCTGCCGACAGCATGGCTCCCCATTCCGCGGAGGGCGGCTGAACGCCGAGCCCGATAAAGCTCAAGGACGACGCCTCCAGAATCGCCTTAGCCACGCTCATGGTGATCTGGACAATGATCGGAGCCAGGCAGTTCGGAAGAATATGTTTCAGGATGATCCGCACATCCGAGGCTCCGATGGAACGGGCCGCCTCGATATATTCCTGTTCTTTCACAGACAGGATGGAGGCCCTGACGATCCGCGCATACGCCGGAACCGCGCCGATCGCCACAGCGATAATTACATTCCGGATTCCGTTGCCGAGTGCCGCCACGATCGAAATCCCCAAAAGGGTACTCGGAATCGCTAACATGATGTCGATAAGCCGCATCAGAATATTATCAGCCTGTCTCCCATAAAAGCCGGCCAGGGAGCCGATTAGCATCCCGGCAGCCGCAGAAAGCGTCGCCGCCACTGCTCCGATCATCAGGGAATACCGGCAGCCGTGGATGATCCGGCTTAAAATATCCCGCCCAAATTCATCGGTTCCAAACGGATGTGCCAGACACGGCGCAAGGAATTTCCTCGTAAGATCTTGATCATCGACCCCATACGGTGCAAGCACATCCGCAAAAACAGCAACCACCAGGAGAAACAGGATCATCACCATGCCGAACATAGCCAGCTTATTTTTCTTAAGCCCCCGCCAGGTCTGTATAAAAAGCCCTTCCTTCACCTCCCTATCCCTCCTTCTTTTTTGCTTTCTTCCCTGAACTCTTGTACTGGGATTTGATTCTCGGATCCACAAACGCATACAGAATATCCACGAGCAGATTCACAACGGAAAATGCAAAGGCGATAAACAGGACGCCGCCCTGTACCATCGGATAATTCTTGACGTTAATGGCATCCACCATCAGCTTTCCGATTCCCGGAACCGAGAAGATCGATTCCGCAAGAATCGCCCCGCCGAGCATACCGCCGAAGGAAATGCCAACAACCGTAATGATCGGAATCAACGCATTTTTCAGCGCATGACGCATCACGATCACGGATTCCTTCTGTCCCTTGGCGCGCGCTGTCGTGATATAATCCTGCCGGATGACCTCCAGCATCGCCGAACGTGTCTGACGCATGATCGTCGCGCTCGACGCCATGCCAACGGTCAGGGAAGGCAGGATCCAGTGAAGCGGCGTATCGAACCCTGAAGGCGGCAGAACCTTGAAATGGACGGCAAAAATGATGATCAGCATAAGCCCCGTCCAGAAGTTCGGCATGGAAACACCTGTGAGCGCAAAGATGGTCGCAAGCTTATCAAAGATCGTATACTGCTTGACCGCAGCGATGATTCCTGTGACCACACCGATGATGGTCGCGAACGAAACGCTTAAAACCGCGAGTGTCACCGTTGCTGGAACACGCTGCAAAAGCTCGATCGTCACGGACTGCTTGGTCGTATAGGACTTTCCAAAGTCCAGCTTTGTTACGATATTTTTGATGTAATTGAAATACTGCACCAGGAACGGCTTGTCCAGTCCCAGTTCTTTATGAAGCGCCTCAATATTCTCCTGCGTGGCGTCCATTCCAAGCATATATTCCGCCGGATCGCCGGGGGTAAAATAAAGCAGGCTGAAAATAATGAGCGACACACCTAAGAGCACCGGGATCAGCGCCAGAATACGCCTTCCTATGTATTTTCCCAATCGAACCACTCTCCTTACGGTCGTTTTATGATCTCATCCACGATTTTCTCCATGTAGTCTAACGAAGCGACCGTCATCTTTTCCCCGATTTCGCGGGTCGCTTTTCTCGCATCTCCGAGCGCACCGTTTAACGAGGCGTCGTTTTTCCAGCTCCAAGCCCCTCCTCCTTTGACAAAGGAATCATGTGTCAGCATGCTGTCCTTAAGCATCCCCGGCACGCGTTCCTCACGGACGGTCTCTGGACAGAGATACAAACAGGAGCTCGTCTCGACCTCACAGGCATGGCCGATCAGCTTGGGAAGCCCCGTAAGGCCGCCGAGCGAGATCTCAGAGCCGACCGCCGACCAGTAGGCGTCAATCCCGTGAAGCTGCTTCAAATTAATCACTGCGCCTTCAAGTGCCGGGAAATTCCCACCGTGCGCGTTTAAGAACAGAATCTTCTTAATTCCGTGCTTTGCGATCGAGACTCCAATATCCTCCAGCAGGTGCAGCATCGTCTCCACACGCAATGTCACGGTGCCCGGGAAATCCATATGGTGCAGCGATAAGCCGTATGTCACACATGGGAAAACCACGACCTTTTTCCCGCAGCGTCCCGCCAGCATCTCCGCATAGGATGCGGCTCGCGCCGCATCCGTATTGAAGGTTGTATTCGGTCCATGCTGTTCACAGGAGCCGACCGGCACCAGAGCAAGCTTTACGTGCGCCAGCTCTGCCTCAAGCTCCGGCCATGTCATTTGATTGATAATCAGCTTTTCCATCTTTTTCTCCTTTTACTCCGTTACCGTTACCGATGCAAACGAGGGGATATTGCCTGGGTCACAGTAGAAATTCTGCACCTGATCGGTGATCACGTAATTAACGGTCTTGTTCGCCACGCCGATCATGTAGTACTGATGGTAGATGTAATCCTGCAGCTCCTCATAGATTTTCGCGCGCTCCGCGGTATCATAGGCCGCGCTTCCCTTATCGAGCAGCTCGTCGATCTTTTTGTCAACCGGGCGGAAAAAGCCGTCACTTCTGGTATCGAAGTCCGCCAGGGCATGGCCCGGATCTCCGGTCGAGTAGGTCGCGGCCATGATCGTAGCCTGATTGTCGCCGCGACGGCCAGCCGCGATGACCTCCGAGGTGGAGGCCGTGGAGATATTGGCCGTTACGCCTATCTCCTTCCACATATTCTGGGCGATTACGCCGATGTTCTGCTGCTCAGAGCCATTCGGAAGATTCAGGGTAATTGTCAGCCCCTCTGCATAGCCGCTCTCTGCAAGCAGCGCCTTTGCCTTCTCTGGGTCATATTCATGCGCCCCCTGCGACTTGTAGGAGAACACGGTTCCCGGCATGACGCTCTCATTCACGGACGCATAGCTTCCGTATACGGTCTCCACGATGGAATCCAGATCGAGCGCCAGTGACAGAGCCTGCCGGATGCGCACGTCACTTAACACCTCGTCATCCATAGAAAAAACAATATAAGACATGCCATAGCTGTCCCCGGTCACGACCTTAAGCCCATCCGTCTCCGCCAGGCGGTCCAAATCCCCGGTATCCGGATCCAGGACAATATCGGCGTTCCCGGATTCGATCTCCAGGGCACGGTTTGCCGTCTCCGTGATAAATTTCAGAGTCAGTGTGCCATACGCCGGCTTCTCTCCCCAGTAGGCATCGTTTCTCTTTAATGTGATGCTGGTGCCGCTGACCCAGCTATCGAATACGAACGGGCCGGTGCCGACCGGGTTTCTCCCAAACTGATCGTCTCCCATCTCCTCAACAGCCTTCTTGCTGACAATTCCTCCCCGTGTGGAGGTCAGGTAATTGTAAACGGCCGCAAACGGGGCCTTAGTCGCCACGTCAACCGTCCTTTCATCGACCGCTTTGGTCTTTTCTGCGTCAAAGGAGGCGAAAATCGAAGCGCTCGACGGCTTTTCGGTTGCTCTCTGAATCGTAAAGACTACATCGTCTGCCGTCAGTTTTTCCCCGTTGTGGAAGTATACGTCATCACGCAGTGTAAAACGGATTGTCGTGTCATCCACCTGCTCCCAGCTTTCTGCCAGGCAGGGAATGATATTGCCGTCCTCGTCCTTCTTGACAAGCGTCTCAAAAATCTGTACCTGCGTCGTCATAGCCACCAACTCCGTATTTCCATGTGGATCAATATTGGAGGGCTCGCCTTTTAAGACGGCGACTACCTCGTCCTTTATGGCGCCGCCTGCATTTTCTGCGACCGCGGTTGTGGATGCTGTCACAGCCTCCGTCTGTCCGCCTGACGCGATGTCGGTCGTCTCGGGGGTTTTTGTGTCCGTTTTTCCCGAACAGCCCGCCAGCATTCCCATCGTCAAAAGCACTGCCAAAACCATACTTTTTTTCTTCATCGTAATCTCCTTTCTACAGCCAATGGGCCTGTTCCCAAAGAGTAAGCGGCGTCCCAAGATTCTTTTTCAAAGCTTCCTCATAGAGTGTATAGCCCCATGACACATCCTCCACCGGAAGCCCGCCAGAAATAAAAAGTATTTTATCCTCGTCAGAGCGGCGCGGGCTCACTGTCCCCGCTGCGACGTCGCTCAAACTCAGCATATCCTCTGCCCTGAGCTTTCCCGTCTCCATCATTTTAAAAATCTGGTAGCTCGGGGCCCAGTCCCTTGTACTCTCGATTCCTTCCGGATGCATCTTCCCCTCGTCATACCAGACCTCATGCATCGGCCAATAGTCAAACACAACCTGATTCTCCTGCCAGCACTCCTCGGAAAGCTCGGCGTGCCCCGTCGCCGTAAAGAGACAGCCCGGCTTTAACCAATCCTTGTCGATCTCCACCGGAACCGGACCTGCTGCCGCAACGCTAATCACATCCGCATCTGTCACACAGTCCTTTAACGTCTCCGTGATCACCGTCTCCAACTCGAACTCTTTTGTCATCTCCTTCGCAAACGCCTCGGCACTTTCCCTTTTGATATCATATAAATAGAGTCTCTTTGCTCCCGGCATGTTGGCAAGAATCCCGCGCGCGCAGGCACGGCTGATTACGCCGCAACCGATCACACTCAAGCTTTCTGCGCCCTTTTTCGCCAGATACTTCGCCGCCACACCCGGCACACAGCCGGTACGCATCGCGCTTAAGAGATTGCCGGACATAATGGCAAGCGGCTCTCCCGTCTCCACATCGTTTAAGCCTACCATTAAGATCGACCGCGGGAGCCCGCGTTCCTTTGGATTGGCCACATTCGAGCCGTACCATTTCACGCCGCAGCAATGATAGCGGCCTCCGATGTACGCAGGCATCGCCATATAGCGGCGGTCAGGGCCCGCGATGGGCATGTGCGGGAATTTCGTCTCCCGTGGATACCAGAGCATACAGCCATGACTGCTCTGATTGTAACCGCCCATCACAAAATCTCCGGCTCCCAGGAGCTTAAACGTGTCATCCATGACCGCGACGCAGCGTTTCACATCGAGGACGCCGGCCTCGATCATATCGGGCTCCGACAGAAACCTAAAGCTGACCTTCTTCCGTTCCATTCCCTTCTCCTCCTTCATGTTCAGTTTCAAATACATCTTTTATCCGCTTAAGCCCTTCCTCCAGATATGCGCGCGGCGCAGCAATATTGAGCCGCACGAACCGGTCATAGCCGGCTCCATATTCCGCTCCCGGATTCAGAGCCACATGCGCCTGTTTTGTCAGACGTCTATGTATCTCCTCCCCATTCATCCCGTAGGCAGAAAGATCAATCCACATCAGATATGTACTCTCCGGCATATAGGCCCTCGCCCCCGGCATATATTTTTCCAAAAATCTCAGCGTAAAACGAGCGTTTTCCTCCATATATGCCACCATCTCATCCACCCACAGATCCCCGTTCTGGTAAGCTGCCTCGGTAGCCGTATAGGCAAACAGATTCAGATACAGATGAAGGCAGTCGATCCATTTCTCCACAGCCTCGCGGTGCTCCGGGTTCTCAATCAGAATGACAGAGGACTTCAGCCCTGCGATATTAAAGGTCTTGCTCGGGGCCGTGATCATGACCGCGTCCGTAGTGATGTTGAGAATCGGTGTATGGACATGTCCCGGATAGACGATGTCATAATGGATCTCATCGGAAATTAACGTCACCCGGTATTTTTTGCAAAGCGCCACAACTTTTTCAAGCTCCTCCCGCTCCCAGACACGACCTACCGGATTATGCGGGCTGCAAAGGATATACGCCTGGACGCCCTTGGAAAATTCCTGCTCCATTTCCTCATAATTCAGCCCATAACGTCCGTTTTGGACGATGAGAGGCGACTGCACCAGCCTGCGGCCGATCCCTTTTACCACATCAAAAAACGGCGGATAGACCGGAGGATTGATAAGTACCGCGTCATTCTCCTTTGTCAGAGCCAAGAGCGTCACGGACAATGCCGTCACAACGCCCGGCGCGGCGAGAATGCTCTCTCTTTTCACGTTCAGACCATGGCGGCGCATATTCCAGGAAATCACGCTGTCAAAATAAGCCTCTCCGGCAAACGTATAGCCAAATGTCATTCCTTCCCCGGCGCGCTTCTGGACTGCCTGCGCAATCTCCGGCAGAATCGGGAAGTCCGCGTCCGCCACCCAAAACGGCATCAGATCCTCATGCCCGAAGTCTCGCTTCAGCGCATCCCACTTTGTGCAGTCCGTGTGCTTTCTCTGCAAAAGTGTGTCGAAATCGTACATTCTATTACCTCCGTTTTTGTTTGTCTATAATTTTAGATGATTTATTATTAATCTGCTTAATTTTGTATATACTATATCATTTATTCATTTACTTGTCAATGGATTCAGGCGTCAAAAATGATCTTTTTTGACTCTTTTCAACTTTCATCAAGTGAATAAAGCCTTTACACCCCATATGGCACTTGTTATAATGGAAACAGGGAAAGCGTTTTAGCAAAAGGATACTCTGTCAAATTTAAAGGAGGCAAAAACTCATGAAAATGGCCGTGCTGTACTATTCCAAAACAGGAAACACAAAAAAGATGGCAAAGATCATAGCGGAAGGGATGCGGCACGTGGAGAGCGCCGAAGTCGGGGTCTTCTCCATTGATGCGATTGACGAGACATGGGCAAAGGAAAGCCGATGTGTGATTTTAGGCTCTCCGATTTATGTTTCAAGCGTATGCGCCGCCGTTAAGGACTGGCTGGACGGACCCTGCCGGAAATACGAGCTCGCAGGAAAGCTAGGCGGGGCCTTTGCCACTGCCGACTACGTCCATGGCGGCGGCGACCTGGGTATCCGTCTGATTTTGGATCATATGATGGTATATGGGATGCTAACGTATTCCGGTGGCGGCTCTTTGGGGAAGCCGGTCATCCATCTCGGACCGGTGGCCTTAGGGCCGCGCCTGGAGGAAAGCCGCGAGACCTTCCTTACCTACGGCGAACGTATGGCGAAAAAGGCCGTCGAGCTCTTTTAGAGCTCCTTTGGCAGGCAGTTGTCAGCCCGGAAATGAAGATCAATCCGGGGTAATCTGACATTCTCGACAGCGGGCATAATCCCCTACAAGCCGGTGATCCCAGTTTTTCTCTGGCAGCAGTTCTCCTGCTGCCGCATTTTAATAATGGCAGTAAGCAGCGAAACAGCATACCCCCGCTTCTTTATCTGCTTCAAATCCCGCTGAAACCTTGCTGTTGGTCTTGTAATATACATAGGACGGCAGCTCCTCCATTATCTAATCAACATCGGTATAGATCTTTCCAAGATTGGGGTCTGCTTTCATCCTTCCAGACAGCAAAAAACGGGCCGGCTCCCTTTAAGAACCGACCCGTTTCCTGTCCCATATCCTTGCCTATTCAAAGCTTCGCAACCTCCGACTCCCCCACCACGCGGAGCCCGTAGTCCGCCAAAATCCTTGCCGTCTTTCCCATGCCCGGAACACGTGTATGCGTAAAAGACCCGTCATAGATCTCTTTCGTACCGCACGAGGGGCTTCGTTCCTTTAAAATCGCCAGCGTACAGCCATGCTCTTTCGCTTCCCGCAGCGCCAAGTCGGCCCCAAACAGAAACTCGGCCGTCACATCGCGGCCCTCTGTGTTGACGACGGCGCCGTCCTCCTGCCGGATCTCCGAAGCCGGACGCGGCGTCAAAAGCCCGCCAAGCTCCTCCGGACAGACGAGGTGAAACTCAGCCTTCCCCTCCATGCGCTTCATAAAGGCGAGTACCGCTTCGCTGCGATTGTTCCCGCCGTCCCATTTGCAGTTTTCCCCCACAAGGCAGGCACTCACCAGAATGTGTTCCATATAAAAAGTCTCCTCTCTGTGTCACATGCACGCAGGCCAAGCCCGATTCAGGCCCTTTTGGCATCATGCCCTCAGCCCTTCTTATTGCCAAAGGCCGCACGCTTCCTCTGCGTTGGGTCCAGGATCTTCTTGCGGATTCTGAGACTCGCAGGCGTAACCTCCAAAAGCTCATCTGTGTCGATAAAGTCCAGGCACTGCTCCAGGCTCATGTCCTTCGGCGGCGTAAGCTTCAGCGCCTCATCGGCGCTCGATGAACGCGTATTGGTGAGCTTCTTCGTCTTGCAGACATTGAGCTCGATGTCCTCCGAACGCGGGCATTCCCCGACTACCATGCCGGAGTACACCTTCACACCGGGGCCAATAAACAGCGTGCCGCGCTCCTGCGCGTTAAACAGGCCGTACGTGATGGACTCCCCGGCCTCAAACGCGATCAGAGAGCCGTTTTTCCGATAGCTTAATTCGCCCTTAAACGGCACATACCCGTCAAAAATCGTATTCAGAATCCCGTTTCCCTTTGTATCGGTCATAAATTCGCCGCGGTAGCCAATAAGGCCGCGGGACGGGATCGCAAATTCCAATCTCGTATAGCCGCCGTTTGCCGGGCTCATGCCCTGCAGCTCGCCTTTGCGGCTCGTAAGCTTCTGGATCACCGATCCGGAATACTCCTCCGGTACATCCACATATGCCAGCTCAAGCGGCTCAAGCTTCCTCTGCCGTTCGTCGTACTTATAAATGACCTCGGCCTTGCTGACCGCAAATTCAAACCCCTCTCGGCGCATGTTTTCGATCAGGACGGACAGATGCAGTTCTCCGCGGCCCGAGACCTTAAAGCAGTCCGGTGAATCCGTTTCCTCTACCCGCAGGCTTACGTCTGTATTCAATTCCCGGAACAGCCGGTCACGGATATGGCGCGAGGTGACATATTTTCCCTCCTGGCCTGCCAAGGGGCTGTCATTGACCATAAAATTCATCGAGATCGTCGGCTCGGAAATCTTCTGGAACGGGATCGCCTGCGGATTCTCAGGCGAGCAGAGCGTATCCCCGATATGAATGTCCGTGATGCCGGAAATAGCCACGATCGAACCGATCTTTGCATTCTGCACCTCGGTGCGGTTCAATCCGTCAAACTCATAGAGCTTTCCGACTTTGACCTTCCTCAGCTTGTCCGGGTCATGGTGGTTGACAATCACACATTCCTGATTGACACACAGCGAGCCATTGTCAATTTTGCCGATCCCAATCCGTCCTACGTATTCATTGTAGTCAATCGTACTGATTAACACCTGTGTATCCGCCTCCGGATCTCCCTCCGGCTCCGGGATATAACTGACGATCGTCTCAAACAGCGGACTCATATCCGTCTCCGGATCGGTTAACTCCTTCTTTGCAAAGCCTGCGCGGGCCGACGCGTATAAGAACGGGCAGTCCAACTGCTCATCCGAGGCGTCCAAATCCATAAACAGCTCTAGCGTTTCGTCGATGACCTCTGATGGCCTGGCCTCCGGACGGTCCACCTTGTTGATACAGACAATAACACGCAGATCCAGCTCCAGCGCCTTCTGCAAGACGAACTTCGTCTGCGGCATCGGCCCCTCAAACGCATCCACGACGAGGATAACGCCATTCACCATCTTCAATACACGCTCCACCTCGCCACCAAAATCCGCATGTCCGGGTGTGTCGATGATATTGATCTTGATTCCTTTATAAAAAACGGCCGTATTTTTGGAGAGAATCGTGATTCCACGCTCCCTTTCAATGTCGTTGGAGTCCATAACACGCTCCACGACCGCCTGATTTTCCCTGAACACACCGCTCTGCCTCAAAAGCTGATCGACCAGCGTGGTTTTTCCATGATCGACATGCGCGATAATCGCAACATTTCTGACATCTTCCCGTTTTATTCTCATAAACAGCCTCTTTCCATCTTTCCCTATACTATCATATCCGACACACGATTATAGCATTATAGGGCGTAAAATGCAACTCTGAATTTTTTCTGCAGTGGCATCGTTTGTAGGTTTGTCAAACATATGTTACACCGAGCGCAGATAATCCCTTAATACCTGATTAGGAGTTTTCCACCCCAGAGGACGCATGGGGAAGCTGTTGTAATC
>JAAWAR010000042.1 GCA_022792295.1 Lachnospiraceae bacterium | reverse complement strand
AGCCCCTCACTAATATACTCGAGCGGCATCGGAACGTCAATCCATATTTTTGGAATGAAGTCCTCCTCTTTTAATTCAGCATCTTCATTCAGCCGGCGCCTAAGCTCGTCTATGTCCTTTTCTTCCACAGAAAGCCCGGCCGCCATCGGATGGCCGCCGAATTTTGGCAGAAGGTCCGCGGTCTTGCAGAGTGCCTGAAACATGTGGTATTGCTCGATCGAACGCCCTGAGCCCTTCACGGATGATTCGCCCCGAGTCAGTACGAAAGCCGGCTTATGAAAGTGCTCTCTGAGCCGCCCCGCAATAATTCCGGCCAGGGATTCATGACAATCCGGCAAAAAAACCACAAGCACTTTGTCTTTCTGATACCGTTCCATAACCTGACGGACCGCCTCATCCTCGCCTTTTTTTGTCATGTCCTTGCGCATGTCGTTTAGAGCTTTTAGCTCCTCTGCGAGTGCATCCGCTTCGTCCTCGTCTCTTGCAAGCAGAAGCTTAAGGGCCAGTTTGGCAGTCATAAGCCGTCCTCCCGCGTTTAAGCAGGGCCCAATTACAAAGCCGATATGGTATGCGGTCAGGGCTTTTGCGTCAAGCCCGTTTTTTTCTATGAGCTTTCTAAGTCCGATATTTTTCGTCTCTGCGAGCCGCTCTAAACCATATTTTACAAGAATCCTGTTTTCATCCTGTAGCTGCATCACATCGCCGACCGTCGCGATCGCTGCGAGCTCCAGAAGCTCCCCCCACTCTCTGTCCGGAACGCCCGCCGCTTTATAGAGTCGTTTTAAAAGCTTATAGACCACGACCGCCCCGCAGATTTCCCGAAACGGATACCTATCCCCCTCCCGCTTCGGATTTACGATGGCATCTGCCGGCGGCAGAAGCTCTCCGGACGCCCCGGCCGGGACCTCATGATGATCCGTCACGATCACAGTCAAACCATGTTTTTTCGCTGTCCCGATCTCCGAAGCGGCCGCGATACCGTTATCGCAGGTGATGAGTGTGTCAATCCCCTCGTCAGCCGCTGCCAGGATAATCGACTCGTTGATTCCGTAGCCGTCCCGTATACGGTCCGGGATCTCATAATCGACCAAAGCCGGGCCGGCCCCCAAGAGCGTTTCGGCCACGCGCTTAAGTCCCGTTAACAAAAGGCAGGTCGAACAGACCCCATCAATGTCATAGTCCCCAATAATCCGAATTTTTTTCCCCGCTTTCAGTTTTTCCATCAAAATCGTAACCGCCTGCTCCATATCCCTCAAAAGCGACGGTTCATACAGCTCAGCCGGCGTTCCATACAGATACCGGCGCATGGCTTCCTCCGTCTCCAGACCGCGGTTTCGCATAATCCGGACCGAAACAGGGCTGACTCCAAGCTTTTTTGAAAGTCCGTCAAAATCCGCCCGCTTGGTCCGGACCAGCCAGACCTCCTTTTTTTCCTCCTGTATGCTCATCCTCTCCTCCCGCGCACATTTAAAACGCCGCGCCGTTTTTCTTAAGCCACGCCCGCCGTTGCCTGTAGTCGGGCAGTTCCCGTTCTACTAACCGCCAGAAGGCCGGGCTGTGGTTCATCTCAATCCGATGGGCCAGCTCGTGTACCACCAGATAATCCTGGATCTCCTCCGGCATCAGTATGAGCTTCCAGTTGAAATTCAAATTCCCCCTGGCACTGCAGCTTCCCCAGCGTGTCTTCTGCTCGCGGATGGTAATTCTCCCGTAGCTGACGCCCATGCCGCGCGCAAACTGCCGGCATTTTTCCTCTAAAATCTTCCGGGCCTGTGCCCTGCCATTTTCTTTTTCCTGATCCGTGTACACGGGACGCAGGTATTTTATACGCTCATATTCCCTGAGCCTCTCTAAGAGCCAGTCACGGTGGTGCTCCACGAACCGGTCCGCCTCCTCTGCCGCCAAGCCGTAAGGCGCGCGGACAACGATTCCCCCGTTCTCCGCAACCCTCAAGGAGAGGGAACGCCGCCTGGCACGCACAAGCTCATATGTAAAGATGTCCGTTTTCCTCTGCTGCATCTTCGATTACCCTTCGTACCTGTTTCAGATACCGGTCAAGCTCCTCATTAACCGGCCCAATGCCCCACACTGCCTCGCAGCAGGTATCCGCGTCATCCTCTGCGAATTCGATCCTGGTATCCTCCATAACTGCGGTGAGCGCGTCATAGAGCGCGTCCAGATTGCTACCATAGAAATCCGGCAGCCCGAAGCGCTCCTTTAAATAGGCATAAAGGTCCCTCCGGTCAGAAATGTCTGTAAAATCCAGCGTAATCGTCTTCATCCTTCTCACTCCATCGGATATAGCTGTTCAAAGGTCTCATAGTGGTCCTCCGTATAAAAGATCAGTCCGTCGTCCGAATAGACAAGCCTTTTTGCGTTCCGGTTTCCGCTCTCGTAATCAATGTCGCATTCGTAATACGTCCTTCCCTTTTTTTTCGGCAGTTTTTCCTCGTAATTCCCGAAGCGGCTCCCGCCGATGCTCTTTCCCGGGGCGACGATGGAGAGCTCACCTGCTTTTCCCTGCTTTTGTTTCCAGCCGAGAGCCTCCGCTTCCTTCTTTGTGATAAAGTTCGAGGGCAGCCGGCCGTAGAGATGCAGGTACAAAGCCACTTCATCCCGGGAAGTGTAAACGCCGTCCTCCAAAACGGTGAGCGCTCCGGCCTCAGATTCGGCTGACGATTCTGCCCCGGGCTGTTTTGTGGCTGCTTCCGTTTCCTCCTGTGTGACGTCCGTCTTTGTTTTTTCCTGTACGGCGTCCGGCTCTGCTTCTTTTTGCCTAGCGTCCGCTGTTTCTTTTTGTGCAGCGTCCGACTCCGCTTCCGTCTGCGTAGCCGCCGACTTTGTTTCTTTCTGTGCGGCCTCTGTCTTTGCCTCTCCATACATGGCAGACGGCTCTGTATCGGTCTGCACGCCCTCCGTCTGCACAACAATCACCGGTGCAAACGTCCCTGCATCTTTCTTCGCCCCCGCACAGCCAAACAGCATACAGGCCGTAAGCAATATAGCCAAACATGCAGCCGGCAGACGAAGACATTTTCCAAATTCTCTAAATCTGCGTTCCATTATCGTTTCTCCCCTTATCTTCTGACGGAACGTCCCAGGCTTCCGTCCAAAATTTTTCCGTCAAGCACCGCGGTTTTGCCTCCGATCATAACCCGCTTGATCCCAACCGGCGGCAAAAGCGGATCCTCAAATGTGGAGCGCGCGGCGATCGCATCCGGGTCAAAGAGTACCAGATCTGCATCCGCACCCGCGCAAAGGCGCCCCTTCGCAGGAAGCCCAAGCTTTTCGGCCGGCATGGCTGTTATTTTGTGCACCGCATCATACAGACTCACATGCCCGCTCCTCACAAATTCTCCAAGGAAATGCGGGAACGTCCCCGCGGCCCGCGGATGGCCCTGGCCGTCATCTAATACACCGTCACTCGCCACCATAACGCCGGGATCTTTAAACGCCAGATCGACCTCCTCTTTTTTCATCACATGGCAGACGGTCAGCGTCTTTGGAGCATCGCGTCTGAGCTCCTCAAATATCTCTTTCGTACACCGCAGGCCCTTATATCTGCCCTCGCAAAGCTCAATCGCGTCATATCCCGTCTGATAGCGCTCTAAAAAGCCGTCGTCATACGTCGTCTCGCCGATTCCCGTCGAAAACGCGTAATACGGATAACAGTCACACAGCACCCGCAGGCCGTTGGCGCGGTAACAGCCGATCAGCCTTAAAAACTCTTGCATCTGCCCAAAACCGGCCATGCTGCCGATGTGCGATACCTCTGCCGAAAGGCCGTATTTCACGGCAACATCAAGAAATTCCACGGCAGACGGACACACCATGGCCGCATCATCCCGAATATGCGCCGCGACAATCCGGTCGTCTGCCGCGCAGAGCGCCGCCAGCGTCTCGACCTCCTCCCTCGTCGTTCCCGGCACATAACGCACGCCAAAAGACATGCCGCAGAGGCCCGCTGCAAGTGCCTCAGCCATCTCCTGTTTCATCGTCCCAAGCTGCTCCTTTGTCACCGGTGCGTACTTGTCACATGCACCCGCGTGCCCGCGGAACCACGTATGGCCGGCCAGCATCGCCACATTGACCGGAGCCCCATCCCGATCCACAAGCTTTAAATACTCGACCGGATGGCAGACATTATCCCCGCAGTTTCCGGCTAAGACCGTCGTCACGCCCATCCGGAGCATCGCATTGAAAATGCAGGGTTTGATCTTCCCGTCTGTGACCGGGTCTTCATGCATATGGATATCAAGGAATCCGGGCGTCACACACAGTCCTTCGGCGTCGATCACATCGTCGGCCTCCGGCTCCTCCGTTGTCACAAGCGCAACCCTTCCATTTTCCAAAAGCAGGTTTAACTTTGCCTGGATGCGGTTTGCCGGGTCGATCAGCCAGCCATTTTTAATCAAGGTCTTCATATCCGCCCTCCTTTACGGGTTTTTAAATTGCAAAAACCCCGTAACCAATCCGTTACGGGGTTTATCACGCGCCAGAGAAGATTCGAACTCCCGACACTACGGTCCGTAGCCGTATGCTCTATCCAGCTGAGCTACTGACGCATGCCTCATGAGCTT
>JAAWAR010000041.1 GCA_022792295.1 Lachnospiraceae bacterium | reverse complement strand
TTGACGTTCCGATGCCGCTCGAGTATATTAGTGAGGGGCTGGTCGAGGAGTTTAAACGGCTGGAGCCCTTCGGGCAGGGAAACGAAAAGCCGCAGTTTGCACAAAAGGATCTGTGGATTCGAAATGTGCGCGTGCTGGGGAGAAACCGGAATCTGGCGAAACTCAATCTGGTGACAGAGAGCGGCCTTTCGATGGAAGGGCTTCTGTTTACAGACGGCGACGCCTTTTTAGAGGAACAGGCCGGCAGAGACGGGATTGACATCGTCTACTATCCGGATATCAATGAATACAACGGGACCCGTACCCTGCAGGTGGTAATCAAACATTATAGACTGCATGAAAGGAGACTGTCACATGGTAAATGAGGGAATGAAATTTATTACAGAATATGATCCGGAGGTCGGAGCCGCGATCGAGGCCGAATGTGCCAGACAGAGAAGAAATCTGGAACTGATCGCATCCGAAAACATCGTGTCCGAGGCGGTCATGATGGCGATGGGAACTGTTCTCACCAATAAGTACGCGGAAGGGTATCCGGGCAAGCGTTACTACGGCGGCTGCGAGCATGTGGATACAGTAGAGACGATTGCAATCGAACGAGCAAAGAAGCTGTTTGGCTGCGATTACGCGAACGTGCAGCCGCATTCAGGCGCGCAGGCCAACATGGCCGTATTTGTCGCTATGCTGAAACCGGGTGACACGGTCATGGGCATGAATCTGGATCACGGCGGGCATCTGACACACGGAAGCCCTGTTAATTTCTCCGGTCTGTATTTTAATATTGTACCCTACGGCGTGGATGATGAGGGGTATCTCGACTATGACGAACTGGAAAAGAAGGCCATGGAGGCAAAACCGAAGCTGATCGTTGCAGGGGCAAGCGCCTACTGCCGTGTGATTGACTTCAAACGTTTTCGCGAGATTGCAGATAGATGCGGCGCGTATCTGATGGTGGATATGGCGCACATTGCAGGGCTTGTGGCCGCGGGACTGCATCCGAGCCCGATCCCATATGCGGATGTGGTGACGACGACCACACATAAGACGCTGCGGGGGCCGCGCGGCGGATTGATCCTTGCAAACGAGGAGGCGGCAAAGAAGTTCAATTTTAATAAGGCGATTTTCCCGGGAACCCAGGGCGGGCCCTTAGAGCATGTGATCGCTGCAAAGGCCGTGTGCTTTGGTGAGGCGTTAAAGCCGGAGTTCAAGGCATACCAGGAGCAGGTGGCAAAGAATGCAAAGGCGCTTGCTGCAGCCCTTCAAGAGCAGGGCTTTAAGGTGTTAACAGGCGGTACGGACAACCACCTGATGCTTCTGGATCTGCGTGGAATGGACATTTCCGGTAAAGAGTTGCAGAATCGTTGTGACGAAGTGTATATTACGCTGAACAAGAATACGGTGCCCAATGACCCGAGAAGCCCGTTTGTAACCTCGGGTGTGCGCATCGGAACGCCTGCCGTGACCTCCCGCGGCCTCACACCAGATGATATGCCGGCTGTCGCGCGCTGCATCTGGCTTGCGGCGACGGAATTTGAAAACAAGGCCGATGAGATCCGTGAGACTGTGACAGAGATCTGTAAGAAATATCCAATCTACGAATAAGAGGGGCGGAATAATCTCCCTTTCGCTTTCATAGACTTGCTAAAGGCAAGGAGAGCGGGAGGGGGATTTTTTTGTTTGAGCAGAGGACCATTACCGATACAAAACGGATCTTAAATTCCGTGGACGGCGGAGGGCTTTCGGGGGCGGAAGCCAGAAAGCGCCTGGCTGTGTACGGGCCCAATGAGTTAAAGGAGAGCGCGCCTAAAAGCCTGCTGATAAGGCTTCTTGGCCAGTTCATGGATCCGCTTATTTATGTGCTTTTAGCGGCGGGTGTGATTTCCGTCTGCCTGGGAGAAACCGGAGACGCCTGCATCATCGCGGCGGTGGTTCTTTTGAATGCGGCCGTGGGACTGATACAGGAGGGAAAGGCAAGGAAGGCGCTGGATGCATTAAAAAAAATGACTCGGCTGCGGGCCCTGGTCCGGCGGAGCGGAGCGGTAAAGGAGATCGATTCGGCAGAGCTGGTACCGGGAGATATTGTTCTTTTGGATGCAGGCCGGCAGGTGCCGGCAGATCTTCGCCTGATTTTTTCCGAAAATCTGAAAATTGAGGAATCTGCGCTGACCGGAGAATCTGTCCCGGTCAGCAAGGATGCAGCGTTTGTAGCCGCAAGAGAGCTGCCGGTGGGAGACTGCCGGAATCTCGCCTACATGTCTACGAATGTAACGGCAGGGCGCGGCGAAGGGCTTGTGACTGCCACCGGCATGGATACGGAGCTCGGGAAGATCGCAAAGCTCATCCATGAAGCGCCCGAGGAAGCCACACCGTTACAGAAAAGGCTCGGCGATCTGGGAAGCATTTTAAGCATTCTGGCCGTAGGGCTGTGCGCGGCGCTTTTTGCTGTGGCGGTCTGGCAGAAGCGCGACGTGGGTGAGATGTTAATCACTGCAATTTCCCTGGCAGTGGCTGCGGTGCCGGAGGGACTGCCCGCTGTGGTGACGATCGTGCTGGCACTCTCGGTGTCGCGTATGGTCAAAGTACATACAATCGTGCGAAAGCTTCCGTCTGTGGAAACGCTTGGGGCGGTCAGTGTGGTCTGCTCCGATAAGACAGGGACGCTGACACAAAACCAAATGACGGTGCAGTTTTTTGAGAGCGCGGGGAGCCTCTGCGGGGAGAGGGACGAGAGCGAAGAACTTCTGCGTGCGTTTGCACTCTGCAACGATGCGAAGCTTTCAAAAAACGGAAGCTTTGGAGACCCGACGGAACTTGCCTTGTTAAAGCACGCACAAAAAGAGGCGGGAGGAACGGAAGCATTTGCCAGGCTTCCCCGCATTGCGGAGCGTCCTTTTGACTCGGAGAGAAAATGTATGACGACGGTCCATCGGGATGGCAGCAGGCTGGTAAGCTATACCAAGGGGGCCCCTGACGTGATTTTAAGTCGCTGTGACCGATACCTTGTAAGAGGGCAGGAAAAGCCGCTTGACGCAGCACAGAGACGCCGATTTGCGGCGTCTGTTGAGGAGTTGTCCGCGCAGGCACTGCGGGTCCTGGGGGCTGCGAAAAAGGACGGGGACGGACGCGACGAAAACGGTCTGCTTTTTTTGGGACTTGCAGCTATGACTGATCCGCCGCGGCCGGAGGTTCCCCATGCACTGCGCCTTTTTAAACGGGCCCATGTCCGGACCGTGATGATTACCGGGGATCACAAGGACACGGCCTATGCAGTTGCAAAAAAGCTTGGGATTGCAAAACAGCTTTCCGAGTGTATGAGCGGAGGAGAGCTTGATAAGCTTTCCGAGGAAGGGCTGCTTGCACGTGTGGGAACAGTACATGTATTTGCCAGGGTCTCCTCTGACCACAAAGTGCGCATTGTACGCGCGCTCAAAAAAAGAGGGAATATTGTTGCTATGACCGGAGACGGGGTCAACGATGCCCCATCCCTCAAGGCGGCCGACGTGGGAATCGCAATGGGACGGGGCGGGACGGATGTCGCAAAGCAGGCAGCCGACATCGTCTTGACAGACGACAACTTTGCGACCATTGAAAAGGCCATCGAGGAAGGCCGGGGAATTTACCAAAATATTAAAAAATCCGTTATCTTTCTGCTGTCATCGAACTTTGGAGAGATCATGACTATGTTTGCGGCGATTGTGTGTGCATTCCCCTCTCCTTTAAAGGCCAGCCACATTCTTTGGATCAATTTGATTACGGACTCGCTGCCGGCTTTGGCGCTGGGGATCGACAAAAATGACGGCGAAGCATTGATGGCTGAACCGCCCAGAAGGCCGGAGGAAAGCCTGTTTTCCCGGGGAGGCGCCTCCTGCACGGTATTTTACGGTTTTTTGATCGCAATCATCAGTTTGACTGCTTTTTTGCGGATCCCGGTGGGAAAACTGGCAGCGGCGGGGCTTTCCGTCACGCCTGGAAATCTGGCACTGGTGTTCGGGGAAGCGGGTGTCCTGGCACACTGTCAGACGTACGCGTTTACGGTTCTGGGACTTTCGCAGCTTTTTCATGCCATTGGCATGCGCGACGTAGGACGTTCGGTCTTTCGCATGAACCATCTGGAAAACGGGCTGATGCTGCTTGCCGTTTTTGCCGGCTTTTTCCTGCAGTTTGCGGTGACGGAGATTCCGGCGCTTGTAGCCGTGTTCCAGACAGTGCGGCTTTCAACCGCAGAATGGAGGGAACTTTTGCTTTTGTCGGCAGCACCTTTGGCCGCCCATGAACTGCTTCTTCTTTTAAATAAGCTTCCAAAGAGCGAGAAGAAGCAGAATAAAGCCAGAGAGCTTTGAAAAATCAAATTGGATCCGGTCGGCGGTAAAGCGGCCGAGCCGGCTCCCGCCCGTGACGGCGAGGAACGTGAGGACAAGAGTGAGCCCCATTAAAAGAGGGATTGAGCTTTCGGAGAGTCCCATGCCGGCTCCAGCGGCTGCACTGTCGATGGAGAGGGCAGCGCCCAGGGGGACGGCCTCCGCCGGTGTGAGGATTTCCGGATCCTTTTCATTGGCACGCCGCGCCATATCTTTTGTGGGGCCGGAGCATAGCTTTTGGATGCCTAAAAGAGACAGGAGGAAGGCGCCCAAAAAGGCCGGAAGCCTTCCCGAGAGAAAGGGGCGTATAAGACGTCCGGCGAAAAGGAAACTGCCGAGGATTCCGGCGGATAAAAGCGTGAGGATCAGAGTAGAGAGGAACGGAAGCTTTACCCGGTCCGCCCCGTATACAAAGCTGGCGGTAAAAGCATCGGCACTGAGTGCCAGCGCCAAAATAAACAAAGAAAAAAAATCAGACATAAACAGCCACATTTTGGATAGGATGTTATTTTATAGTATTACCGGCAAAAAAAATCGTGACAGGTATTCCCATATAGGGAAAAAGTTGGTAAAATATAAGAAAGTCTGAGAAAAAACGCAGAGGAGAAGCTGTATGAACAAGATACTGAAGGAATTTCGGGAGTTTGCGATCCAGGGCAATATGATTGATATGGCGGTCGGCATCATCATCGGCGGTGCGTTTAAGGATTTGGTGAATTCACTGGTCAACGATCTTTTGATGCCTCTTGTCGGTATGGTGGTCGGCAAGGTGGATTTCAGCAATCTGTTTCTTGCACTGGATGGGAACGTTTATGAGACTCTTGCAGCGGCCCAGGCAGCAGAAGCCCCGACATTCGGCTATGGCCTGTTTATCACCGAGCTCATCAATTTTCTGATTATGGCGTTTGTGATTTTTATCATCGTCCGTGAGTTGAATGTGCTGAAAAACCGAAAAAAGGCGCCCGAAGCGCCGGCAGCCCCGACAGAGAAAGAGTGTCCGTACTGCATGACAAAGATCCATATCCATGCGACGAGATGTCCGCACTGCACGTCCGTGCTTGAGGAGCCGCCTTTCGGGGAGGCAGGATGAGGAAGAACTACATGGCGGTTCTTGAGTATGACGGGACCCGATATGACGGCTGGCAGAAGCAGGGAAATACAAAGAACACGATTCAGGCCAGAATCGAGTCTGTGCTTGAAAAATGGGCAAAAGAGCCCGTGGAGATCGCAGGCTCAGGACGGACGGATGCAGGCGTCCACGCCAAAGGACAGACGATGAATTTTCATTTGGATGGAACGGTCTGTGCGTCGCCCAAGGCCGCTTTGGACTATCTGAACCGGTATCTTCCGGAAGACATTCGTGTGCTTTCGGTCCGGGAGGTACCAGAGCAATTTCACAGCCGGCTCTCGGCACGGAGAAAAACGTATGCATATTATGTGGAGACATCAGATAAAAAGCCGGTTTTTTCCCGAAAATATGCATACGGCCTGGGGAAAAGGCCGGATGTGGAGAGAATGCGGGCCGCAGCGGAATATCTGGTCGGAGAGCATGATTTTAAAAGCTTCTGTGCAGGCAGGAAAGTGAAAAAGAGCACGGTCAGACGGCTGGATACAATCGAGATTATTGAAGAAGGGACAAGGTGTATTTTCCTCTATAAGGGAAACGGCTTTCTGTACCGCATGGTGCGGATCCTCACAGGGACGCTTCTGGAGGTCGGTCTCGGGAGCCGGAAGCCGGAGGACATGAAGGAGATCCTGGCCGCCCGTTCGCGGGAGGCTGCGGGGCCGGCTGTTCCGCCGGAAGGTCTGTTTCTTGTCCGGGTGGAGTATGACGGAGAATAAAGGGGAGCGGGTATGAACGAGCAGGAATCAAAAGAGCTTCGGGAGGATGTCGGAGAAAAGGAAAAGCAGCAGGCAGAACGGTTTGAGGTCGGATACGGAAGCGATGGCGCGCCGTCTGCGGAGGCGCTGAAGCGATGGCTTTTTCGGGCGGCCCTGGCTGTTTTGGTCTGCCTGCTTTCGGCAGGGATTCTGGCATTTTTGTTCCTGAAACAGGATAAGAAAGAGGCGTCTGTTTTGGAGGTGGAAGCGGCCGGCCGTGTGGAATTTCTGCTGAACCGGAAAGGAGAAATCCTTGGCGTATCCGGCCGCTTTGGGTATAGAAGCTTCAAAGAGATTAAGGGGCTGCCGTTCTCGGAGGGACTGGCGGCTTTGTTTCAGGAGCTTTCGGGGCAGGAATGTCTGAAGGAGGGGAATGCGGTTTTAATTACTGTACGGACATTAGAAGGCGGAGTACGCGTCTCCAGTGAGGAACTTGCGGAAGAAATCGAGGTCTGTGCGAGAAATTTGTTAAAAGCAAAGCAGTCGAAATCGGTTGTTTATGTGGGGACAGTAACGGAAAATACAGAGATTTTGCGAGTAGCCTCTGCAAACGGGAGTTCTCTGGGAAAGATGACGTTTGTGCAGGATCTGATAAAAAATAATGCGAAGCTTCGGGCATCGGATGAGAGCCGCCTTTCCGGATATTCCGTGGATCAAATCGCGGAGGAGATCTCAAAAAAAGCATATCGGACTTCATTTGCGGCGGTTGCGGTAAAGCCGGTCTATGAGAAGAAGCCGGATGAGACGTCGGGTGAGACAGAACCATCTGAACCGACAACAGAAGAAAGCAGTGAAAGTGAGACAGAAAAGGCGCCGGAGGAAATCGCACAACCGGAGAGCAGCCAAAGGAGAGCGCCAGAAACGAGAGGGACGAGAGCCGCGGAAAGAGCAGAGAGCAGCCAGACTGCTTCCAGAGAGGAGGCGCCGGGTGAAACCTCAGCCGCGAGTGCGCCAGAGGAGATAACGATGCCGTCGGCCGAGGAGCCAAAGACTGAGGCTCCAACAGACCGGACAGAGCCAAAACCTCTGCCGGAGGAGACCCCAGAAACTGCCGAGACTGCGCCGCCGGAGACAGTGCCGGCTGAAACGGTTCCTCATGAGACAGAAGCAGCTCCCGTAGAGACAGAGGTTCAGGAGACGGTTCCTAAATATATGGTGGGGCCGGGGTTTGTGTAAAAGAAGGGGGGGCGCAGAGGCTGTTTGCCTGCTACGCCCCCGTGTCCGGCGGTCCTTTGAATTGAGTTGTAATAAATTGTCCAAAAAATTGAAAAAAACTCTTGACGAATCGGAGGAGTTGGGATATAATACACCATGTCAACGCAATGGGCTATCGCCAAATGGTAAGGCAACGGACTCTGACTCCGTCATTTTCAAGGTTCGAATCCTTGTAG
>JAAWAR010000040.1 GCA_022792295.1 Lachnospiraceae bacterium | reverse complement strand
GCTACCAGGGGAACCGAGACGGAAACCGAGGAGGCCAGGGAGGCTACCAGGGGAACCGAGACGGAAACCGAGGAGGCCAGGGAGGCTACCAGGGGAACCGGGACGGAAGCCGAAGCGGCCAGGGAGGCTACCAGGGGAACCGGGATGGAAGCCGAGGAGGCCAGGGAGGCTACCAGGGGAACCGAGACGGAAGCCGAGGAGGCCAGGGAGGCTACCAGGGGAACCGGGATGGAAGCCGAAGCGGCCAGGGAGGCTACCAGGGGAACCGAGACGGAAACCGCAGTGGTCAGGGCGGTTATCAAGGCCGAGGCGGTCAGGGCGGACGTCCGGGCCAGGGAGGCGGTTATCAGGGCCGTGGCGGCCAGGGAGGCGGCCGCGGATTAAATATCCCGAAGCCTTCGTTCGATACACCGCTTGCACAGAGGCCGCAGAATACAAAGGCAAACAAAAATGCCTACAAGAAGGAACATGATGAAAAGAAGAACCGTGATGACGAGCAGGTAAGGAAGAATACCCGCGGCGGCAAGGGCACGAAGGCCCCGGCTATGCAGCAGCCGAGGAAGGCTGAGACAAAGGCCGAGGAGGTTGTAAAGACCATTATCCTGGCGGAGCGAGTTACGATCAAGGAGCTGGCGGAGAAAATGAAGCTGCAGGCGTCGGCGATTGTAAAGAAACTGTTTTTACAGGGGACTGTCGTGACAATCAACCAGGAGATCGACTTTGACAAGGCTGAGGAGATCGCGATGGAGTACGATGTGCTCTGCGAGAAGGAGAAGAAGATCAATGTGATCGAGGAACTCTTAAAAGAGGGCGAGGAGAACGAGAACGAAATGATTGCAAGGCCGCCGGTCATCTGTGTTATGGGCCATGTCGATCACGGCAAGACCTCTCTGCTTGACGCGATCCGTGAGACGAATGTGACCGCGAAGGAGGCGGGCGGCATCACGCAGCACATCGGAGCGTATGTGGTCGAGGCGAACGGACAGAAGATCACCTTCCTTGACACGCCGGGCCACGAGGCGTTTACCGCTATGCGTATGCGCGGCGCACAGGCCACGGATATTGCGATCCTGGTGGTCGCAGCCGACGACGGCGTCATGCCGCAGACCGTAGAGGCCATTAATCATGCGAAGGCGGCCGGCGTGGAGATTATCGTCGCGGTCAATAAGATCGACAAACCGAGTGCGAATGTGGAGCGTGTAAAGCAGGAGCTTTCCGAACATGAACTCATTCCGGAGGATTGGGGCGGAAGCACGGTATTTGTTCCGGTTTCTGCACATACTAAAGAGGGAATCCCGGAGCTTTTAGAGATGATTCTTCTGACCGCAGAGGTGAAAGAGCTCAAGGCCAATCCGAACCGGAAGGCAAGAGGACTCGTGATCGAGGCGCAGCTTGACAAGGGCCGCGGCCCGGTGGCGACGGTCCTGGTGCAGAAGGGAACGCTGAAGGTCGGGGATTCCATTGCGGCCGGTTCCTGCTATGGTAAGGTGCGTGCGATGATGGATGACAAGGGGAACCGCGTGAAGGAGGCAGGACCGTCCACTCCGGTGGAGATCCTGGGCTTAAACGACGTCCCGAATGCCGGCGAGGTGTTCCTGGCGCATCCGAATGAGAAGGAGGCAAGGAGCTTTGCCGAGACCTTCATCGCCGAGGGCAAGAACAAGCTGATTGAGGATACAAAGGCGAAGCTTTCGTTAGACGATCTGTTCTCGCAGATCAAGGCAGGAAACGTAAAGGAGCTGCCGATCATCGTCAAGGCTGACGTACAGGGCTCGGTCGAGGCAGTCAGACAGAGTCTTGTGAAGATCTCCAACGAGGAGGTCGTCGTAAAGGTGATCCACGGAGGCGTTGGTACGATCAACGAGTCCGACGTGACCCTGGCCTCGGCCTCAAACGCGATTATCATCGGCTTCAACGTACGGCCGGATACAACGGCCAAGGCGACCGCGGACAGAGAAAAGGTTGATATGCGGCTTTACCGCGTGATCTACCAGGCGATCGAGGATGTGGAAGCCGCCATGAAAGGTATGCTGGATCCCGTCTTCGAGGAGCAGGTCACGGGCCATGCCATTGTACGCCAGACCTTCAAGGCGTCCGGCGTCGGTACGATCGCGGGCTCCTATGTCCTGGACGGAAAGATTGTGCGTGGCGCAAAGGTGCGGATTACGCGCGAGGGTGAACAGATTTTCGAGGGCCCGTTAGCCTCCTTAAAACGGTTTAAGGATGATGTGAAGGAGGTCAACACAGGCTACGAGTGCGGCCTTGTCTTCGAAGGCTTTAACGACTTGAAGGAGGACGATACCATCGAGGCTTACATCATGGTTGAGGTCCCGAGATAGAAACTGGATTCGGCCGGAGCGGTTCCGTCCGGTTCCAGGAAGGAGAAGAATGAAAAAAAACAGCATAAAAAATACGAGAATCAACGGGGAAGTCCAGAAGGCTCTGAGCGAGATCATCCGCTCGGAGCTCAAGGACCCCAGGATCCATCCGATGACCAGCGTCGTGCTTGTACAGGTGACGCCGGATCTGAAGCTCTGCAAGGCGTATGTGAGCGTCCTTGGCTCTAAGGAGGAGGCAAAAGAGACACTCCTCGGATTAAGGAGCGCAGAGGGGTTCATACGCACCCATCTTGCAAAAAAGGTCAATCTTCGGAATACGCCGGAGGTCTCCTTTGTGTTGGATGAGTCCATTGAATACGGTGTACGCATGACCAGGCTTATAGACGATGTGACAGCGTCCATGACAAGGGAGAACGAGGAGAAGGAGGACGAGGACATTGGGAATCTTAGCGGAGAAGCTTAAGGGGAAAAAGACGGTGGTGATCCTCGGCCATGTAAACCCGGATGGGGACTGCATCGGTTCCTGCCTCGGTATGTACAATTATCTGACGGAAAATTTTGCAGAGCTGTCCGTTTGTGTCTGCCTGGATGCGATGGGAGTGAAATTCGGCTACCTGAAGGGCTATGGAGACGTACAGGGGACGTATGATTCTGAAAAGCGGTTTGATCTGTGCATTACGCTTGATGTGAGCGATGTGCCCAGACTCGGCATTTTTGCCCCGTATCTTGAGAATGCGGGGGACAGCCTCTGCATTGACCACCATATTACGAATAAAGGCCTGGCAAAGACGAATGTCATAAAGAGCGATGCAAGCTCATCCTGCGAGGTGCTCTATGAGCTCTTAGACGAGGAGAAAATAAGCGTTCCCGTGGCGGAGTGCCTGTATACAGGCATCGCGCATGACACCGGCATCTTCAAATATTCCAATACGTCGAAACGGACGCTGGACATCACAGGCCGGTTGATCGACAAGGGGATCGACTTTCCGGACATCATTGACCGGAGCTTTTATATGAAAACCTACGGTCAGACGAGGCTTCATGGGCTGGCTCTTTTAAACAGCAGGCTGCTTCTTAACGGCCGGCTGATCTATACAGTGATCCCGTACGCTGCGTTTGCGGAATATGGCTGCACGGTCAAGGCGACGGACGGCGTGATTGACGCGCTCCGTGTGGTCGGGGGCGTAGAGTGTGCCGTGCTTCTTTATGAGACCGGAAATCCTTCCGAGTACAAGCTGAGCCTGCGCACGAACAGCAGCCTGGATGTGAGCCGGATTGCGACGGCATTCGGCGGAGGCGGCCATGTAAAAGCAGCAGGCGCGACGGTTACGGGAACCGTGGAGGAGATCCTTAAGGGGGTCTGCGGCCAGGTGAGTCTACAGTGGGAAGAAATGGAGAACAGGGTGTAACGGTTCAGAGCTTTGAACGGTTGCAAACCGGCAGACTGGGTGAGGGAATGTACGACGGAATCATCAATGTATATAAGGAAAAGGGCTTTACCTCTCACGACGCAGTGGCAAAGCTGCGCGGGATCCTGGGGCAGAGAAAGGTCGGCCATACGGGGACGTTAGACCCGGCGGCAGAGGGTGTGCTGCCCATATGCGCAGGAAAGGGTACAAGGCTCTGCGATATGCTGACAGACCATGACAAGGAATACCGCGCGGTCCTGCTTTTGGGCGCTGTGACGGATACGCAGGATACGACCGGAGAGGTCCTTGCACGGTCGGATGCCTGTGGGCTTTCCGAAGCGGCCGTGCAGGAAGCGGTGCTTTCGTTTGAGGGCGGCTACGACCAGATTCCGCCCATGTATTCAGCGCTTAGGGTGAACGGCAGACGGCTTTATGAGCTGGCCCGAGAGGGAAAAGAGGTCGAGCGGCAGGCGCGGCCTGTAAAGCTCTATAAGATCGCAGTCGAGGAAATTTCGCTTCCCGAGGTGCGGTTTCGTGTCTCCTGCTCAAAGGGCACCTATATCCGCACGCTCTGCCATGACATCGGCAAACGCCTCGGGGTCGGCGGCTGTATGAAGGAACTGTGCCGCCTGCGCGTCGGCCGGTTTGCGGCAGAGGATGCGAAAACGCTTTCTGAGCTACAGGCGTTTAAGGATACAGGGCGGCTTTCGGAGGCGGTGATCCCCCTGGAGGCCGTGTTTGCAGAGCTCCCCGAACTTCGGGCGGATGGGGAGACCATGGACCGCCTGATCCGAAACGGCAATCCGTTTCGATATGCCGGGAAAGGTCCCTTTGCGCCGGGAGCGGCCGTCCGGGTTTATGACAAGGCCGGGACGTTTACGGGCGTGTACGAATATTCGGAAGAAAAAACCATGTTTTGTCCGAGAAAAATTTTTCTGGGAGGAAATTGACATGCGCTACATTGCAGAGACCAGAGAATTTCATATTGAGGAGCCGACCGTGGTGAGCATCGGAAAATTCGACGGGCTGCACAGAGGACATAAAAAGCTCTTGAGAGAGATGCTCGCCTGGAAGGAAAAGGGCTTGAAAACCGCGATTTTTACGTTTTCGACCCCTCCGGCATCGCTTGTAAAGGGAAAACCGCAGACGGTGATCATGACGAATCCGGAGCGGCAGGAGCTTTTATTTTCCGCCGGGATTGACTATCTCGTAGAGTATCCCTTTGACGAGGAGGTCTGCCGCATGGAACCGGAGCGGTTCGTTCGGGAGATCCTGGTCGGGAAGATGAACGGGCGTGTTATAGTGACCGGGCCTGACTGCCATTTTGGCTATAAGGCGGCCGGGAATATGGCGCTTCTTACGGCGCTGGCCCCGCGCTGTGAATATCGTTATTTTGTCGTGGACAAGGCGCGCGACGGCGACAAGATCATCAGCAGCACGTATATCCGGGAAATGCTGGCGGACGGAAATATGAAAAAGGCGAACGAACTTTTAGGATACCGTTATTTTGTCTCCGGGAAGGTCCTGCACGGGAATTCACTGGGCCATGAAAGGCTCTATCCGACGGCGAATGTGATTCCCGGCAGAGAAAAGCATCTTCCGAAGTTCGGCGTCTATGTGACGCGGGTCAGCGTGGAGGGGCGGATCTACGGCGGGCTTACAAATGTGGGAAAAAAGCCCACAGTCGGCCAGGAAAATCCGGCCGGAGTGGAGACATATCTTTATGATTTTGCAGGAGATCTCTACGGAAAGAAAATCCGGGTGGAGTTTTTAGACTTTGTGCGCGCGGAAAAAAAATTTGATTCGATTAAGGCTTTAAAGGCCCAGCTCGATCATGACGTCGCGGCATGCAGGAAGCTGTACCGGGAGTTCGGGTAGGAAAGGACGCAGATGGGAAAAAATTACTACAAAACCTATGTGGGAATCGGTTTGACAGCAGCGGCTGTCTGTCTGTTTCTTTTAAAATTTGACGCCGTGGCGGCGGTTGTCTCAGTGTGCCTCTCTGCGGCTTCCCCGTTATTCCTCGGCTGTGTGATTGCCTATGTGGTAAATCTTCTCATGAAGCTTCTGGAGCGGTTTTATTTTCCGGGGACAAAAAGAGGAGCCGTACAAAAAAGCCGCAGGCCGGTCTGTATTGTGCTTTCGTTTGCGCTTTTGTTTGTACTCCTTTTTCTGCTCGTTAAGCTGGTGGTGCCGGAGCTCTTGTCTTCGTTCAGGCTGATTACCGATGAGATTCCTCCGTTTATGGAGGCAATCCGACTCTGGGCCGTGGATTATTCGGATGAGCTTCCCGCACTGCAGACCGTGCTCGCAGAGGCAAATATCAACTGGCAGGAGGCTGTGAAAAAAACGGTGGATGTTCTGGCGGCCGGGGCAGGCGGGCTGTTTTCCTCCGTTCTTGTGATGCTCACGGGGCTGTTCGGCGCGGCGGCGAAGCTTTTGGTCGGAGTCATTTTTGCGATTTATCTTTTAAGTTCAAAGGAACGGCTTTCGGACCAGGCGGACCGGATTATGCGGGCCTTTTTAAAGCCGCAGGCCAGAAAGAAGGTTCTCTATGTGGCGGGAGTCGTCCATGAGACATTTTCAAATTTTATCGTTGGCCAGTGCGCCGAGGCAGTCGTAATCGGCTCTCTTTGTACGCTGGGGATGGTTCTTTTGCGTCTGCCTTATGCGGTCATGACCGGTGTGGTCGTAGGCGTCACGGCGCTCGTCCCGGTTGTAGGTGCATACCTGGGAGCGGCGGTCGGTGCGTTTATGGTATTTACGGTAAACCCGGTACAGGCGGTCATGTTTCTCGCATTTCTTGTGCTCCTGCAGCAGCTTGAGGGGAATCTGATCTATCCGCGGGTGGTCGGCTCGTCCATCGGGCTTCCGGGGATTTGGGTGCTTGCGGCGGTGACGGTTGGCGGGGGCATTTTGGGAATCGGCGGCATGCTGCTCGGTGTTCCGCTCGTAGCCTCAGCGTATAAGCTTATGGGAGCGGCGGTCAAAAAGAGGCTGGAAGCGAACAGCTGAAGGGAAAGAAGGGCTTGGTTATGAAGAAGGGAACAGAAGAAAAAGCGGGGAAGGACGAGCAGGGAATCCCGACCTGGCATGAGGGTGAGAGGGGGAGGTCACGCAAAAGGCGTCAGCCAAAGAAGAAAGGTGTCCTCCCTGTTTTGGGGCGGGTGCTTTTGGTAACGGCTGTGTCTGCTGTCGTAGGAGCAGGCGCTTTTTACATATTTCAGGTACAGAAATATAAGACTGTGTTCCTTCCGAATACGACGGTCAACGGCTTTGACGTCTCGGGGCTAAACCTTCAGGAAGCGATGGATAAGATTGAGACCGGTGTGGCCGATTACAAGCTTACGCTTGTGGAGCGCGGCGGGGAGAGGGAGGAGATCGCGGGCAGCGAGATCGGGCTTTCAGTGCGCTTTGGGAGCGGGCTTTCGGAACTTCTGATGCGGCAGGATACCTGGAAATGGCCGGCTTTTCTGCATGAGCCCGTCTTTGGAGAGATCGAAACCAGCGTGGTCTTCGACGAGAGTCTTCTGGATGCGCGTCTTTGGGAACTTCGGGCTCTTGACGAGGAAAACTGGCAGGAGCCGGAGAGCGCGAGGATTTCCGGGTATGACGCGCAGACGAAAGGGTATTCGGTAGTCCCTGCGTGGCCGGGGACGGAGATCATTGCCCAAAATGTAAAGCAGGCGGTGGCGGCAGCCGTGCCGGAGCTTAAGACAGAGATTGATTTGGACGCTGAGGGCTGTTACATGCGGGCAGCCGTAACAGAGGTGGATGCTTCCCTCACAGCGGCCGTTGAGGAGCTGAACCGCTATACGGGAGCGGTTATCAACTATACCTTCGGGGATGAGACAGAGACGCTTGACGGTGATACGATCCATGAATGGCTGTCTGTGGATGGGACCGTAGTGACGCTTGACGAGGAGCTTGCGGCGGCTTATGTAAAAGGGCTTTCTGAGCGCTACAATACGGCGGGAAAGGAAAAGAAGCTCATGACCTCCTATGGCGAGGAGGTCACGATCACCAGGGGCAACTATGGCTGGAAGATCAATGAGAAAAAAGAGACGGAGGCACTTTTGGCCGCCGTGCGGGCCGGAGAGACGCAGACCAGGGAGCCGGAGTATTCCCAGAGGGCCGCGGTCTATGGCGAGAAGGATTATGGGGATACATATGTGGAGCTGAATCTGACGACACAGCATCTGTTTTTTTATAAGGACGGCGAGTTGATTGTCGAGACGGATTTCGTATCCGGCAACGAGGCCAGGGGGATGGCGACCCCGGCCGGCGCCTATTTTCTGTTCGGCCACAGGAGAAACGCTGTCCTGGTAGGGCGGGATTACCGCACGCCGGTTTCCTATTGGATGCCGTTTAATGGCGGAATCGGGCTTCATGACGCAAACTGGAGGGGGCGGTTCGGCGGAACCATCTATAAACGAAACGGTTCTCATGGCTGTGTAAACCTTCCAACGAAGGCAGCGCGTACGATCTATGACAACATCACGATCGGAGATCCGGTGCTTTGCTACCATCTGGACCCGGCCAAACCGGCCGAAGTGACAGTCGCAGTGAAGGAGACAAAGGCCTCGCCTACAAAAGCGGCGGCAAAAAATCCGGCCCCGGCTCCCACACCGGCTCCGACGCCGGCTCCTGAGAATCCGGCTCCGACAGAAACCCTGCCTGCAGACCAGGAGACACAAGCACCCGTTGGCCCCTCCGTTACGGAGGAAACTCCAGCAAACCCGGCGGAGGAAAGTGCGGCGGCAAGCAGCGAGGGGACCGGGGAGACACTCCCCGTGGGCCCAAGTGTTCCTGCAGAAACCGAACCGACAACGCCGCCTATTACGGCAGGAGGCGACGAGGAGAGCTTCGGCCCAGGCTTTATGGATATACCGCAAGAGACGACGCAGGAGATCGGCCCGGGAATGTAAATGGTACATGAAAAGAGGGCCGTTGCGAAATGGATGAAACATCATCCGTGGAGCAACGGCTTCTTTTGCTTCGTTTATTTATCTGACAAAAAAGAGTGCAGACCACCTGTTTTTTCCTGCATGGATGTCAGAGAAAAGTAAGGAATTATTTGGAAGATTGTGCTATAATACAACCACATTATAGAGAAAATTCCAGATATTTTCTGAAGGGAGGAGTAGGAATGAAGAATAAACAATCCTTTGCAATTTTAGCAATGGCGTCTATGATGGCAGTCAGTATGAATATGACGGCTATGGCCGACTGGTCAAAGAGCGGTGACCAGTGGTATTATTACAATAATACATCCGGGAAACTGGTGAAAAGCGACTGGGTGCAGTTCGAAGGAAAGTGGTATTATGTGGACGCAGATGGCGCCATGGTGATGAACCAGATGATCGACGATTCCTTTTATGTAAATGAGAGCGGCGAGATGGTAAAGGATACATGGATGCTTTTGCAGGACGGCTGGAGCAGTGAGTACGGCTGGCGATATTTCGGCGACACTGGAAGGGTCATTTCGGACGGCTGGAAGGACATTGGCGGCTCCCGCTATCACTTTACTGACAGTGTGATGGACACCGGCTGGCTGGAGCTCGAAGATGATACGTATTATCTGGGAAGTTCCGGGGTGATGACAACAGGCTGGAAAAAGCTGCGTGCCGACGGTGAAGAATGGAGAGAGTCCTGGTATTATTTTGATAAGAACGGGAAGCAGATGAAAAAAAGTGAGAAGAAGATTGACGGTGATACGTATGTCTTCGACGAGGATGGAAGAATGCTGACCGGTTGGGTCAATCTGAGTGATTTTTCCAGCAGTGAGGAAGAAAATCTATCGACGGATGAGATCCGTTCACTGTGTTTTTATCGAAGCAACGGCGCACGTGCAGAGGGATGGCAGGAGAGAAGCACGCCGGATGGCGAGGACGAGGGCTGGATGTTCTTTAAGAACGGCCGCCCCCACAGCACCGGACAGGGGACGACCAAAGTCGGAGAGTACGGGATGGCAAAAGTTGAAAGTGACATCTACTGCTTTAACGAGCAGGGAATTATGGTAACGGGGCTTGTGGAAATCGAAGACGGCAGGAAGTTCTATTTCGAACCGTCCAGCGGAAAAATGCTGACCGGGCGTGTCGTGGTGAATGACGACGAGCATGATCATGAAGTTTTCTACTTTAGTACGACCGGCGGGGTCGGAAGCAAAGGAGACGGCTATACCGGCGTCAAGGGCGGAATCCTCTATGAGGACGGCAATGTCGTAAAGGCCGAGGAGGGGATGCGTTATGAGAAGGTAACGGTGGACGGTAAGGATTATCTCGTCAATGAAAAGGGCGGTGTGAAAAACAGCGGGACCGTGAAGGATGCAGACGGCGTTCAGTATAAGGTTCAAAAAAACAGCGACGGCAACTATGAGATCACGGTGATAGAATGATCTTTAGTAAGAAGGAGGCGGAGCAGAAACGAATGCGGCTTTATAAGCATCCGATACTTACAATGAAAAATTAAATTCCGGTTTACTTTTCTCAGCACCTGTGTTATACTCTAGCCGTATGTGATGCGCCGGCGCTCGGTTTTTCGGAGGACTCCAACCAGGACCTGGTGACCGGTAAGATAAAGACAGTATTAAAGGAGGAAATCACGATGATTTCAAAGGAAAAGAAGGCGGCGATTATCGCCGAATATGGAAGGAAGCCGGGAGATACCGGTTCGCCGGAGGTACAGATCGCAATCCTGACTGCCAGGATTACCGAGCTGACAGAGCATTTAAAAGAAAACCCGAAGGATCACCATTCCAGACGCGGACTTCTCATGATGGTAGGTCAGAGACGCGGACTTCTCGCGTATCTTAAGAAGACGGATCTGGACGGCTACCGTGCTCTGATCGAGAAACTTGGCATCAGAAAGTAAGGCAGAAGCTTGAGGGTGGGGCGCAGGAATGTACTCCGCCCTTGTATTATTTATCGTTACAGTTTTTCAGCTACCCTGTAACGACACATTATCTCTTGCAGCGGAAGCAGATTCCGAGACCGCTAAAGTGTGCATGAACGGGGCTCGTGCATAGTTCAGTAGTTTCGGCATCTTCTGCTGTGGAAAAAAGAAAAGGAGAAAAATCATGTTTAAAAGTTTTTCCATGGAACTTGCCGGCAGAACTCTGACGGTAGAGGTGGGCCGTGTAGGGAAACAGGCCAACGGTGCGGCGTTTATGCATTACGGAGACACAATCGTCCTGTCTACGGCGACTGCGTCTACAAAGCCGAGGGACGGAATTGACTTCTTCCCGCTCAGCGTGGAATTTGAAGAAAAAATGTATGCAGTCGGAAAAATCCCCGGTGGATTTAACCGCAGAGAGGGCAAGGCCTCTGAGAACGCGGTATTGACCGCCCGTGTGATCGACCGGCCGATGCGTCCGCTGTTCCCCAAGGATTATCGGAATGATGTGACGCTGGATAATATAGTCATGTCCGTAGACCCGGAGTGCAGCCCGGAGCTTACTGCGATGTTAGGCTCTGCGATCGCAACAAGCATCTCCGATATTCCGTTTGACGGCCCGTGCGCGACCACGCAGGTGGGCCTGATCGACGGTGAGCTGATTATCAACCCGACCGCAGCACAGAGGCAGGTATCGGAGCTTACCCTGACCGTCGCGTCCACAAGGGAAAAGGTAATTATGATCGAGGCCGGTGCGAAGGAGGTCCCGGAGGACAAGATGCTCGAGGCCATCTTCAAGGCTCACGAGGTAAATCAGGAGATTATCCGGTTCATTGACCGAATCGTAGCCGAGTGCGGAAAAGAGAAGCATACCTATGAGAGCTGTGCAATTCCGGAGGAGCTGTTTGCGGCGATTAAGGAGATCGTGCCGCCGGCCGAGATGGAGAAAGCGGTCTTTACGGATGACAAGCAGACGCGCGAGGACAATATCCGTGCGATCACAGAGCGCTTAGAGGAGCATTTTGCGGAGAATGAGGAATGGCTTCCGCTTATCGGTGATGCGGTTTATCAGTATCAGAAGAAGACGGTCCGTAAGATGATCTTAAAGGATCACAAACGTCCGGATGGCCGCCGGATCGACGAGATCCGCCCGCTGGCCGCCGAGATTGATCTTTTGCCGCGCGTACACGGTTCCGGCATGTTTACCCGCGGACAGACGCAGATTTTAAACGCCTGTACGCTGGCTCCGCTCTCCGAGGCACAGCGGTTGGACGGCCTCGATGAGAACGAGACGACTAAGAGATACATGCACCATTATAATTTCCCGTCCTTCTCCGTCGGCGAGACGAAGCCGTCAAGAGGTCCGGGACGCCGTGAGATCGGTCATGGTGCACTTGCGGAGAGAGCGCTTATTCCGGTGCTGCCGAGCGAGGAGGAATTTCCGTACGCGATTCGTACCGTGTCGGAGACCATGGAATCAAACGGTTCCACTTCCCAGGCCAGCATTTGTGCCTCGACCCTGTCTTTGATGGCGGCCGGTGTCCCGATTAAATCCATGGTGGCGGGTATATCCTGCGGCCTGGTGACGGGCGAGACGGATGATGAGTACCTGGTGCTTACGGATATTCAGGGACTTGAGGACTTCTTCGGCGATATGGACTTTAAGGTCGGCGGCACGCACAAGGGAATCACGGCGATTCAGATGGATATTAAGATTCATGGCCTGACCCGGCCGATTATCGAGGAGGCGATCCGCCGCTGCCGCGAAGCGCGCCTTTATATCATGGATCAGATCATGGCGCCGGTTATTTCGGAGCCGCGCAAGCAGCTTTCTAAGTATGCTCCGAAGATCAGCCAGATCATGATTGACCCGATGAAGATCGGCGATGTGGTCGGCAAGCAGGGCAAGGTAATCAACGGAATTATCGCTGAGACCGGTGTGAAGATTGACATTACGGATGACGGAGCCGTAAACATTTGCGGCACTGACCAGGAGATGATTGACCAGGCAATCTCCATCGTCAAGAATATTGTGACTGACGCGCAGCCGGGTATGATCTATACGGGCAAGGTCGTCCGGATCATGGAATTTGGCGCATTTGTCGAGCTGGCTCCGAATAAGGACGGCATGGTCCATATTTCCAAGCTCTGCGAGAAGCGCGTGGGCAAGGTGGAGGATGTTGTAAAGATCGGTGACGTCGTGACGGTACGTGTCATTGAGGTGGACCATATGGGACGGATCAATCTGACGATGCGCCCGGAGGACATGACGGCTGACCTTGAAAAGCTGGCGCGTCCGGAGCCGAGAAACGACCGCCGAGGCGGAAGCCGCGACGGAGGCCGTGACCGCGATCGGCGGGGCGGCGACCGCGAACGCCGCGATGACAGGCGCGAGCGGAGAGAGAGCCGCGAGGAGTAAGGCATTGTATACCAGGGCCGCCGGTTTAACCGGCGGCTTTTTGCATCACAGGAAAGTTATCCGGGCTCTCCTGTGATACAAAAAGCCTTGTCGGATCAGGAGATGCAGGTTGCGTCCCGGCGGAGTGCAGCCCTGCACGGAGTGAGGGTACTGTGTGCCATGAGGGATCGTTTCCTGACATAGTTGCGGGTTTATCTCAATGAAGCACGGCCTTGTGTGGAGTGCGGTCACTTTGGCGTAAGAGCTCGCACTGCGGCGGTAAGGAATCATGCTGTGCAGAATTCTTTTTCTACTAAAGAGCATAGGAGAAATTTATAAAAGTGAGGAGGCAGGAGACATGATAAGAAGAATCATAAAAATTGACGAGAACAAATGCAACGGCTGCGGCGAATGTGTGAAGGCGTGCCATGAGGGCGCGATTGAGATGAAAGAGGGAAAGGCGCGGCTTGTCTGCGAGGACTATTGTGACGGACTGGGAGACTGCCTGCCGAAATGTCCGTGCGGTGCGATCACCTTCGAGGAACGGGAAGCGCCAGCTTATGATGCAGAGGCTGTCGCCGCCTCTCGTTCCAGACTTGGCCAATGGCCCTGCCAGCTTCGGTTAGTACCTGTGAACGCACCATACTTTGACGGCGCAAAGCTGTTAGTCGCAGCGGACTGTACAGCGTATGCGTATGCAGCCATTCACCGTGATTACATGGATGGCAGGGTCACGTTGATCGGCTGCCCAAAGCTTGATCCGGTCGATTACAGTGAAAAGCTTACAGAAATCCTGAAACATAACAACATAGAAAACGTCACCGTCCTGCGCATGGAGGTTCCCTGCTGCAAAGGGCTTGAGACGGCAGTGAAAAGGGCGTTGGAAAACAGCCAAAAATGTATTCCGCAGCAGGTTGCAGCGGTTTCCATTAACGGGAAGATTTTAGAGAGGGAAAGGAGCTGACAGTATATACAAAAATATTGAAAAGCAGGCAAAGCTGCAGTTAAAGGAGCAGGCCGAATACCAAAAGTATCCGGCCCCCTGGAAAAACGTTAGTGCAGGATGAGGCGGCCGGCCTGATAATCTGTTCGTTTAACCGGGATAGGGAAATCTTTACACATGTTTCGGGCGCAGATACGACGGTGGCAGTCCTGGAAGACAAGGGCAGATTTGCGGCAGGCGGTGAGATATTTATTTTAAGGGCGGGGAAACGCTTATCATGCCAAAGAAGATTCCTCATGCCGTATACAGTGCAAAACGATTTAAAATGCGTCTTATCGTATCGTTTTAATGAGGGGATTGACCCGGCGCCGGATTTGCTTTAAAATAGAAACAAACTAGGAAAAGGAGCCAAGGAAGTATGAAGCGGATCGAAGACATTTTCAACAGCGAACAGTTTAAACGTGCCCTCACATTCATCGAGGAGGACAGGGAGCACACGTTGGAGCAGCAGATTGCGCTGGCCCAGATTCCGGCATGGTCCAACCATGAGGAGAAAAAGGCGGCGCGGTTTGCCGAAATGGTAAAGGAGATCGGCTATGAGAACGTGACGGTTGATGAGGTATCCAACGTTTATACAGTGATCAAGGGAAGGGGAGAGGGCCCGAAGGTATTGATTACGGCGCACTGCGATACAGTCTTTCCTCTGGATACCGATCTTACAGTCCGAAGAACACCGGATGGAAAAATCTGCTGTCCGGGAATCTGCGACGATACCCGCGGCATGGCAGAGATCCTCTCGATCCTGCGCGCCGTGAAGGCCTGTGGAATCCGGACGGTCGGAGATATTATCATCGGCAGTGACGTGGGGGAGGAAAATCTTGGCGGCATGCGCGGAATCCGGCATCTGTGCAAAACGTTGCCGGACCTGGACGGGTTTATCAGCATTGATCTCCCCAATGCGAATGCCCTGACGCACGCTGGAACGGGGAGTCTGCGTCTTAAAATCGTATTCCATGGCGTCGGCGGGCACAGTTTTATGGCATTCGGTACGCCGAATCCGGCTTATGCACTGGGGGGCGCGATTGCAAAGATCGCGGCGTTTACGGTACCCGAAACTCCGAAGACAACGTTCAATGTGGGGGTTGTGTCCGGAGGAACCGGGGCGACTGCGATTGCCAGAGAGATGGAGATGCAGGTTGATATACGCTCAAACGGAAAAGAGGAGCTGGCGGAGTTAGAGAGGAAGCTTAGAGCCGCAGTTCATGAGGCGGCAGAGGAGGAAAACGCCAGATGGGAGAGCCCGGACAAGCTCACGTATACGATCGAGGTAATCGGGGATCTTCCGGTAGCTCCGCAGAGTGGGGATGTGACGATTGCCCGGGTCGGAAGGGCCTGCTTAAAGCAGATGGGGATTGAACATAAGCCCAATCCAGAGGGAGCGGCGCCCACGGACAGCAATATGGCGATCGTGAGCGGGATACCGGCTATTACGGTCGGACGCGGCGGCATAGGCGGGGGAGGACATTCCCTGGAGGAGTGGTTCAAGCCCGTGGATGAATTCAAGAGCCCCCAGAGGACGCTTCTGATTCTTCTGGCATTAGTGGGCCTTGAGGGCGTGAGCACGCCGATTTTGGAAAGACGGGCAGAGAAGAAAGGTGAATAAGAAGGGCGGCAGCGCAGAATTGCTTTCTGCGCTGCTTTTTTCTGGCGGTCCCTACAATTCTGGAGGAGCTTCTTGCGATGTTTCTGCAGTATGTGGATACCGCCATGGTAGGCCGCCTGGGTGAGACGGCCACGGCTTCAGTCAGCATCACGATGACCGTGAGCTGGCTGATCAACAGTGTTAACAGTGCGGCCGGCATCGCAGTCCTTGCGCTGATCTCCAGAGCCGTGGGGAGCAAAGACAGGGAGCGTGTCGGTATTATTGCAAAGCAGGCCCTTTTTCTGGCCGTGGCAAGCGGCTGTGTTACCGGCAGTATTTCCCTGCTGCTTAGCCCTTGGATCCCGGTCTGGATGGGGGCGGAGCGTGCCATTCAAAAGGAAGCTTCCCGGTACTTTTTTATTGTATGCCTTCCCATGGTGTTCCGGACGATGAATACAGTGCTCGGCGCAGCGATTCGGGCGACGAAGGATACCCGCACGCCGATGCTCATCAACATGGCGGCAAACGGGGTGAATGTGCTTTTGAACGGACTTTTTATCTACACGATGGGCCTTGGAGTAGCCGGGGCGGCGATTGCGTCGGCCGTTTCCTATACGGTTTCCGGGACACTTATGCTGTGCGCTTATCGGAAAAACAGCTGCCTGCACTGGAACTGGCATGAATTTGCCGTTGACCTCCCTGTCCTTTGGGAATGCAAAAGGATAGGCTTGCCGGTTTTGGGAACCAGCGTCGCCTCCTGTCTGGGATACGTGGTGTTTGCCAGCCTGGTTTCGGATATGGGGACTACGGTATTTGCGGCGCATTCGATCGCGGTGACGGCCGAAACCTGCTTTTATATACCGGGCTACGGCCTTCGGACAGCGACCTCTGCCATTGTGGGAACGGACCTAGGAGAGGGGGATTTTGTAAGGCTGGAAAAGACGGCACTTTTAAGTGTGACGGTCACAGTGGGCTTTATGTGCCTGAGCGGAATTTTCCTTTACCATGTGTCGAATCCGCTTATGCGCGTATTCACGAGCAGCGCGCATGTGGCCGGACTGGGTGCGAGGATGCTGCGCCTGGTAGCCTTTTCTGAGCCGTTTTTCGGCCTGATGGTAGTGCTGGAGGGAATCTATTACGGGCTGGGCAGGACGCGTTATTCGTTTGTCGTTGAGACCGGGAGTATGTGGGGGATCCGAATCCTGTTTACCTGGCTGTGCGTGCGCAGATGGCAGATGGAGCTCTACGCAGTCTGGTGGTGCATGATTGCGGACAATGTATGCAAAGCGGTTTTGCTTGCCTTGCCCGCCGTAAGGAGAAAATGGAGAGAGCGGATGTTTTCCGTGCCGCAGAAGGCCGAGGCTGGAATGTAACGGCGCCTCCGGGCCTTTTTTGCTGCAAAGCTGCCCTCAGCGGACAGGGGGAGCACACGTCCCAAGTACCTTCTTTTGGTATTATCTGGCGGCGTGTGTCTCCCTTGTCTTCTGAGGGTAGCTGAGGAGGAACAGAGGGAGGTCATTTCCTCCCAGGCGGCGTGTGTCCCTTTGCCTGCTGAAGGCAGCTGAGGAGGAACAGAGGGAGGTCATTTCCTCCCAGGCGGCGTGTGTCCCTTTACCTGCTGAAGGCAGCTGGGGAGGAACAGAGGGAGGTTATTTTTTTCCGGGCGATGTGTGTCCCCTTGCCTGCTGAAGGCAGTTGGGGAGGAACAGAGGGAGGCTATTTCTTTCCGGGCGATGTGTGTCCCCTTGCCTGTTGAGAGTAGCTGAGCGGGATATAATGATTGATATGAGGGGCTTATTTGCCGGAAACGAATTCAGAGGCGGCAGAAAGCCCGGACGAAAGCTGTATTTATATAAACTAAGGAAGGGAAATGGGTCTGCAATAAAACAAACAAATGTTTGTCTTATATAGACAAATGAGATGTGGTATGTTATAATGAATCTCAGTTTTATTTCTCAATTTGTCTGCAATCGTTTATTACTTTCATATAGTTCGGAAAATTGAGCTTCGTAACCTAAATTCGTTGAAGGGCCTTTTTTAGAAAACAGGACATGTATCTCGGCGAATTTCTGGTAAATAGGCGAACCCTTTTACTATATCGAACTGAACGTCAGCAGTTCAATAAGCATGGATTTTGGAGGTGGTATTTGTGCAGGCCGCACAAAATATATTTAAACTTCACAGTGAATACAAGCCCACCGGCGACCAGCCCCAGGCGATAGATGCCTTGGTGAAAGGCTTTCAGGAAGGCAACCAGTTCCAAACTTTACTGGGTGTTACGGGGTCAGGAAAAACCTTTACCATGGCAAATGTGATCCAGCAGCTTAACAAGCCCACTTTGGTAATCGCGCACAATAAGACGTTGGCGGCACAGCTATACGGCGAGTTCAAAGAATTTTTCCCTGAAAACGCAGTAGAGTATTTTGTGTCCTACTACGACTACTACCAGCCAGAGGCATATGTCCCGTCTACGGATACGTATATTGAAAAGGATTCCGCGATCAATGACGAGATCGACAAGCTGCGGCATTCGGCGACAGCGGCACTCTCGGAGCGAAACGATGTGATTATTGTGGCCTCTGTCTCCTGTATATACGGCCTTGGGAGCCCGATTGACTATAAAGAGATGGTTGTTTCACTGCGGCCGGGGATGGTAAAGGACCGGGACGAGGTAATCCATAAGCTCATTGACATTCAGTATACGCGCAACGAGATGGATTTTAAGCGCGGCTCGTTCCGCGTGCGCGGGGATGTGCTGGAGGTGTTTCCGGCTTATGCGGGGAATGAGGCGTTTCGAATCGAATTTTTCGGTGATGAGGTGGACCGGATTGCCGAGATTGATCCCCTTACCGGGGAGGTGCGTGCGCAGCTTGCGCATGTGGCGATTTTTCCGGCGTCGCATTATGTTGTGCCGCGGGAGAAGATGCTGCAGGCGGCAGAAAATATTCTTGAGGAGATGAAGGCGCAGGTAACCCTTTTCAAGAGTGAGGACAAGCTTTTGGAGGCACAGCGGATTGCGGAGCGGACCAATTTTGATGTAGAGATGATGCGGGAAACCGGTTTCTGCTCCGGAATTGAGAACTATTCAAGACATCTGACCGGCCAGCTTCCGGGCGAACCGCCCTGTACGCTGTTGGATTATTTCCCGGAGGATTTCTTGATTATCGTGGATGAGTCCCATATCACACTGCCGCAGGTGCGGGGCATGTTTTTTGGGGACCGGTCGCGGAAAAAGACTCTGGTCGAGTATGGATTCCGTCTGCCGTCGGCGCTTGACAACAGGCCGCTTTGCTTCGAGGAGTTCGAGAGCCATATCAGCCGGATGCTGTTTGTGTCGGCGACGCCCTCCGTGTACGAGGCGGAGCATGAGCTTTTGCGCACAGAGCAGATTATCCGCCCGACGGGGCTTTTGGATCCGGAGATTTTTGTGCGTCCGGTAGAGGGACAGATCGATGATCTGATCGGAGAACTGAATAAAGAGATCGAGAATCATAATAAGGTACTGATCACGACGCTGACAAAACGTATGGCAGAGGATCTGACCGATTATATCCGAGAGGCGGGAATCCGCGTCAAGTACCTGCATTCGGATATAGACACATTGGAGCGGGCAGAGATCATACGGGACATGCGTCTCGATGTGTTTGACGTGCTTGTCGGCATCAATCTGCTGCGGGAGGGATTGGATATTCCGGAGATCACACTGGTGGCGATCCTGGATGCCGATAAGGAAGGTTTTTTGCGATCCGAGACCTCATTGATCCAGACCATCGGCCGCGCAGCACGGAATGCGGACGGGCATGTCATCATGTATGCCGATACAGTGACGGATTCCATGAAAGCGGCGATCGACGAGACGAACAGGCGCCGGGATATCCAGAAAAAATATAACGAGGAACATGGAATCACACCGCAGACCATCAAAAAGGCTGTGCGGGAGCTGATCTCGATCTCCCGGGCGGCCGAGAGAAGCGAGGAGGATTTCCGGAAAGACCCGGAATCTATGGATGCAAAGGAGCTTACAAAACTTGCGAAGGAGCTTGCGAAGAAGATGCGCCAGGCCGCGGCAGAATTAAATTTCGAGGAGGCGGCAAAGCTGCGCGACCGTATGAAGGAGGTCAAAGAGATGCTGCTGGAGCTGGAAGGCTGACAACGCATTTGTGTGATACAGAAGGGGAACCGTCAGGGCCGTCGGCGCGCGGGGCCATTACAGCATCTTCCTCGTCCATTTTGGAGATCGAAAATGCATTCTGCGTTATTTGGCTGAAAGGAATCCGGCCGGTACACCAGATTCTTTAAAACGTATATTGACAAGCATTCTCAATCAGAATACAATAATCCCGGGGCCGGAACACACATGGTCTGTATGGGAGACAGAAAGCTATGAAATTGTATGAAGGAATGGTCGGAGGGCGCTATCTGGTCCGCTCGGTGACGGCGGAGGAAGCGTTAATGAGGCGTTTGGAAGCGCTGGGTGTGAATGAAAATACAGAAATTTCTGTTTTAAATAAGAAGCAGAGCGGAACAATGATTATCAAGGTGCGCGGGACAAGACTGGCGCTTGGAAGGCGGATTACCGGCGGGATCGAGGTCTGGGAGAGCGGACGGAGCAAGGAGGAAGGAAAGGCATGAAAGAAAACGACAATACGCCGATTACTGTCTGCTTTGTCGGCAATCCCAACTGCGGAAAGACGACGCTGTTTAATGCGTTCACCGGGGCGAAGCTTAAGGTTGCGAACTGGCCGGGTGTGACGGTAGAGCGCAAGGAGGGGGAGACCTCTCATAAGGGAAGAAAAATCCATGTCATCGACACACCTGGAATTTACAGCCTGACCTCCTATACAATGGAGGAGCTGATTACCAGACGCTGTATCGAGGAGGAAGGTGTGGATGTCATTGTCAATGTAGTGGACGCCTCATCCCTGGAGCGGAACCTGTATTTGACCCTGCAGCTTCTGGAGCTTAAGAAGCCGGTTATCCTCGCCCTCAACATGATGGATATTGTGGAGGAGCGCGGCATGGAGATTGATCTGCACAGATTACCGGAGCTTCTGGGAGAGATTCCGGTGGTTCCCGTTTCTGCGAGAAAGCGGACCGGGCTTGATGTGCTGCTGCATGCGGTGGTGCACCATTACGAGGAGGAGCCGCAGGGCGTCGTGGTCCGTTATGATGCAGAGATTGAGGACAGACTGCAGCGGACCGAGGATATTCTGCGCCAAAGCTATCCGACGCTTCCTAATCTGCGCTGGCATGCAATCAAGATGCTGGAACATGACAAGGAGGTCATGAAAGACCATCCGGCGAATCTGTCTGCGGTGGCGGATAAAAGCTATGAGAAGCAGATCATTAATGAAAAATATGACTATGTGGAGGAGATCATCCGAGAATGCCTTTTTAATAAGGAAGAAAAGTCTGCGCTGACGGATCGGGCCGACGGACTTTTGACGCATCCGATTTGGGGGATCCCGGTGTTTTTCGGAATCATGGCGCTCGTGTTTTTCCTGACTTTTACGGTGGGTGATTTTTTAAAGGGATATTTTGAACAGGCTTTGGGGCTGTTTTCAGGCACCATGCTAGGGATTCTTCAAAGGGCGGGCGTGTCCGCATGGCTGACCTCGCTTGTTGTGGACGGGATTATCGCGGGGGTCGGCGGGATTCTCACGTTTCTTCCGAATATTTTTATCCTGTTTTTGGCGCTGGCGTTTCTGGAGGACAGCGGCTATATGGCAAGAGTTGCCTACGTGATGAACGAGACCATGAGCATGGTAGGCCTTTCCGGAAAGGCGTTTCTGCCGATGCTCTTAGGATTTGGCTGTACGGTTCCGGCTGTTATGGCGACACGGGCGCTGGAGAGCCAGAAGGATCGGCTGAAGACGATCTTAATCACGCCGTTTATGTCCTGTTCGGCGAGGCTTCCGATCTATGTGCTGTTTGCACAGCTCTTTTTTCCAGATTCGGCTATGTTGGTGGCGTATTCTCTGTACCTGGTAGGCGTCCTGGTTGCGATTACCGTGGCCTTGCTCCTGCATAAGACAACAGGGAAGGAATATGAAAACGCACTGCTGATCGAGCTGCCGGAGTACAAGACGCCGAATCTGCGGACAGTGGCAATCTATGTCTGGGAAAAGGTAAAGGATTATCTGACAAAGGCAGGGACGACGATTTTTTTGGCTTCAATCGTCCTGTGGTTTGTGCTGAATGCAGGACCATCAGGCTTTACAGAGAATGTAGCGGAGAGCTTTGCTGCGCGTTTTGGTGCACTCCTTGTCCCGATTCTTAAGCCGGCAGGTCTTGGAAGCTGGCAGATTGCAGTAGCGCTGATTTCCGGTATTTCTGCAAAGGAAGTGGTCGTTTCGAGTTTTTCGGTCCTCTACGGGATCGGGAATATCAATTCGGCGGCCGGGATGGCAGCGCTTTCGGACGCTCTTGCAGCAGGTGGTTTCGGAAGTGTGAATGCATATGCCTTGATGCTGTTCTGCCTTTTATATACGCCCTGCATTGCGACGATTGCGACGATCCGTAAGGAGACAGGGTCTGTAAAATGGACGGCAGGGATAGTTGTATTTCAGCTTGTGCTGGCATGGGCGGCAGCGGTCGTCGTTTATCAGGCGGGCAGGCTGCTGATTTAGGGGAGGAGCTACATGAACGAAAAAATTCTTCTGGAAGCCGTGGTTTTGGCCGGGGAGATCATGCTGGTGAGCGGGGCGGAGGTATACCGGGTGGAGGATACGATGAACCACATGCTGAAGTGCTCCAGTTATGAGACAACAGAAACCGTTGTTTTTTCCACAGGGATTTTTGTAACCCTCGATGATCCCGTGAAGGAGACGATGACGTTAATCAAGCGAACCCCGGGACGCAGCACCAATATCAATCGCATTTATTTGGTAAACGAGATCTCCCGGAGCTTCTGCCACGGAGATATTACCGTCGAGGAGGCATATGAGAAGCTTAAGGAGACGGCCACGGCGGTTCAGTATGGACCATGGTATCGAGCCGTGGGCCTGGTGGGGGTTCCTTTTTGTTTCGCGCCGATCTTCGGCGGGAATCTTTTGGAGTGCGTTGCCTCCGGTCTGGTGGGGGTTGCTTTGGCATTTGCAGACCGGATTGTAAAAAAGGTCCGGCTGAATGATTTCTGCATCAATGCATTCTGTGCGTTTACTGTGGCGGTTGCCGCCTTGATGATTAAAAACTGGCTCTGGCAGAAGACAAACGTCGATGTATTGATTATCAGCTCGATCATGCCGCTGGTGCCGGGAGTGATATTCACGACGGCGATTCGTGATACGTTAAATGGTGATTACACGTCGGGCTCGGCCCGGATGCTGGAAGCAGTCGTGACCTCGCTTGCGGTGGCAGCGGGAGTCGGCGGCGGGATGTTTTTGTTTCAGTCCTTGTGGGGGGGCATATTATGGTAATACAGATTTTGAGCGTCTGCGTGGCGATCCTCATGTTTTCAGCAGTTTTGGAGGTGCCGCGCCGTCATCTTTTGCTGGCGGCGGCAATGGGCGGTGTGTGCTGGTGGGTGTATGTGCTGATTTTAGAAGAATGGCAGTCGTCAATGAGTGCCGCATTCCTCTCTACATTAGTGGTCGCGGTTTTAAGCCATATCCTGGCTAGGGTCCGTAAGGCGCCGGTGACGGTCTTTCTGGTACCGGGCATCCTGCCGTCGGTTCCCGGCGCCGCAATCTACCGCTGTGTTTATTATCTGATCCGCAACGCCTCCCAGGTGTCTATCCATTACCTGGTGGAGACGCTGCAGATCGCCGGTGCAATTGCCATGGCAATTTTTATTACGGATTCATTTTTCCGTCTGTTTCTGGCGTATCATGCCAAGAAGGAGAATCTGGCGGACAAAGGGTAAAGCGGTCCGTCTTTTGCTCGTACAGGTAAACTTCGCCGGAAAGGAGCTCCTGCCGGTCAACCATGGTTTCATTGACCTGTTTTACGGTTTGGCGGAGCTCTGTGACGGAAATCGCGGCAGTGCGCGGGAGAAGAAGGACTTCATGAATACTGGATGGGAGAATCAGAACGTCGGACAGCATCTGTCCGGCGAATTTTTTTATCAATCCGTCATAGAGCAGGCAGGCGGCGCCAAAGGCTGCCTGCCGGTTGGTGAGAATGTAGAGGGAAGGGGGTACCGGGGCCGGGAAATCTGAACGAGAAGGAGCGTTCTGTCCGGTGCTTCCGTTTTCAAGGGATTCCCTCAACATGTCTTCTAAGGGAACCAGGCATGGCAGAAGCAGACGTGGGGTATTTTGGAAGGCGATTCGGCGAAGCACATCGGGGGTGAGACTCCAGAGTTCTAAAAGGCTTTTGTTTATGCAGACAGAGGTGATGCCGCCTGAATCAGCGGGAAGCTGAAGATAAAAAACGATCGCGAGATCGAGGAACGGAAACCAGGGGAGGCCATCAAGAAATGGCTCATTTAAAGTGCGGGAGATGAGGCGGAACGTGATGTACTCTTTTGCGCTTTCAAGGTCGATAAGAAGATCCGGCAGTGTGAGGGAGAAAGGGCGGTCCCTGCGGATTCCTCTTAGGATTTCAAGGGAAAGTGCATCGACGGATTTACCCTGGCAGTACTCTTGATAGAGCGGTTTTAAGTAAACGATGGGGGAGCAGGCTGCTTTTTCGCGGCGGAGCCAGAGTGCGTCGAGGAAGACGCCGTTGTTTTTAGGGATCTGTTTTGGGGTAACAGTGATTCCGGGCGCGGTCAGTGCGGTCAGCGTGCTGCAGAGCGTCGTGCAGAATTGTTCGTAGCTCATAGAAATACCTCCTGAATTGGCAGATGTAGATTCCCGGATTTGTGCGATCTCTGGGGAAGTATATGATGCGTAGAATTGTGGTTGCCAGATGACATAGAATGGTTTAGATGCCTTTATTGTAAGGGAAGTTGGGGGAAAATGCAAGGGCCAAAATAAAAAATGAGGGGGAGGGGGGGGGGGACCGCGGAGGCCGGGGCGGAAAGACGGGGCGGGACAGCCAGGCTTCGGTGCTGGAAGCTCTAAGCCTCTGGCGGGGCAAAAAATGAGTGGTCAGAAGCAAGTCGCTGGAAAAATTTTGAAAAATTTTTCCGCTTCGTGCTTCTTGGATTTCGGCCGGGAAGGCCGAAATCCACACTCGTTTTTTGTCCCGCCAGGGACTAAGAGCTTCTGCAGCGCCTCGCCAATCGGCTGTCCCGCCCCGCCTTCCCGCCCCGGCCTCCGCTACGGAGTCTCGGGAGTGAGGGATAAAGGGATGAAGGAATGAGGGATAAGAAGTCTTTTTCCCTTCAGCCAGCCAATACAGCAGCCGGGCGCGAGCGCGGGAGAGGGCCTGTAGGGGAACTTGAAAACCGCCGGTACTTAGGCGCCGTATTTTGGCGCCTTATGTACCGCTGCGCTTTTCCGTAGCGAAAGCGTGCCCCTGCGGGCCCTCTCCCGCGCTCGCGCCCGGCGGACTCTCCTCCTCTCCGTCAAAGGAGCTCAGTGCAGTCTGGAGGAGTGAAATGAATTTTTGGGCCGGTCTGGTCAGTGTGCGGTTGCGGTTGGCAGCCAGGAAAATTTCACGGGTCAAAAGCTCTCCGTTTTGCAGGAGAGGGAAGGTGTGGAAGAAGGAGTGAGCCTGCGGGTTGTTGAGTAAAAAGGAGTTCAGATTCAGGCCGACCATGAAGACGGCGATTGTACCGCTTAAAAAGAGCTGATGATAAAGCTGCGGATAGGTGACGGAGAGCATGATATTGGGCGTGATGCCTGCTTCTGCATAGCAGGAAAAGAGAATCTGGGAAAAGATGGCGTTGTCATGTGGGAAAACCACAGGAAGATTGGGGAAGGCGCCTACGGACACGCCATGGAGAGCTTCCCTGACGTCGTCAATGGAGAAATCCGGCCGGTTTTTACGAAGCAAGGAGTCTGACATGCACAGATAGACCTTTTCGTGGCTTAGATGCTGCATTTTCAGATCCGGGGCAGGCTGAAAGGCCCCGACAGCGAAATCCAGTTTGTTGGCAAGAAGACGTTCGCGCAGGAGAAGCGTGGGGCGTTCGAGGATCTCTACACGGACATTCGGAAAAATAGAATAGAAGTCAGGCAGGATGTGGGGGAGCGTGAAAATAGATTTTGAGGTCGTCATGCCGATCTGTAGAAGGCCGGCATCCTCGTTGACCATGGAGGAGAGGGAGGCGAGGATGTTTTTCTCGGCAGCGACGGCGGACTTGGCATAGGAGAGGAAGGTCAGGCCCTCATAAGTGAGGCTTAAGCTGGGCTTGCGTAAAAAGAGCCTGCAGCCGCAGTAGGATTCTAATTTGACAATATGATGGCTTAGATTCTGCTGGGAAATAAAAAGCCGGTTGGCGGTCTGTGTAAAATTCAAATCTTTTGCAGCTTCAATAAAATAGTACAGGCTTGTCGTATTCATACAGGCTCCTTCGGAACAAAAATTATTTGTGATGTACAGTGATATTCTGTGTTTGACATAAAAGGTGATTTTTTGTATAGTATGAGGCAGAAGACGTCGAAATAAGACGAAATCAGTTAATTTTTTACTATTATGCAACGATATGCGTTTAATTGTCAAGACAAAAGGAAAAAGCCTGCGATTTGTGCGGTTACTGGGAACACACAGGAACAGGGACTGGGAAAGCTTGACGGCGCATAGCAGGAAAGGAAGGAATGTATGAAAAAGACTCTGGCATTGTGTATGGCGGGCCTTATGCTCTGTATGAGCGGATGCGGCGGCCCGAGGGCAGATGAGGCGCAGACGGAGGCTGGGCAAAAAGCACAGACGACGGCTGCGGAGGCGGTAGCGGAGGGCGAACAGGCATCTACTTCCAAAACGGAACTTTTGGTGGCGATTGACCGAGAGCCGCAGGCATTGGATCCCACTGGCTCCAACCATTCGATCGCATGCACGATCGTCGCGCAGATGTTTGAGACATTGTTAAAATTTGACGATGAGATGAATGTGGTCTGCGGCCTGGCAGAGAGTGTGGAGCAGATGGATGAACTCACCCTGAAATTAACGCTGCGAAAGGGGATCAAGTTCCATAACGGCGACGAGCTGAAAGCCAGTGATGTCATATTTTCCTTTAAGCATGCGGCGGAGACGCCGATCGGAATGCCGTATACGGATAAGATTGATTTAGACGCGCTGGAGGCGCCGGATGATTATACAGTGATTGTAAAGACAAAGGAGCCCTATGCGGCAATCCGGCAGATTTTATGTATCAGCCATCTCAGTATTATCAGCGAAAGAGCCTTCACGGAAATGGGGGCGGATGCCTATGCCCGCAGCCCGATCGGCACAGGCCCGTTTTGTTTTGACTCCTGGTCGGCCGGAGATCGTCTTTCGATTACCCGGAATGACGAATACTGGGGAGACAAGGCAAAGCTTGAGAAAGTGACGTTCCGCTTCATCACGGAGCAGACGAGCCGCACGGTCGAGGTTGAGAGCGGCGGAGTCGATATGGCGCTTGTGATCCCGGCGGTGGATTATGAGCGGCTGGAGTCCAATCCGGATTTGGAATTATCCCTCTATACCAGCCTTTATGTGCGGTATATTGCCTTCAATACGACACAGGGACCTTTAAAGGATAAAAAGGTTCGTGAGGCGCTGAATTATGCGACGGATATAGATACCATCTGTGAAGTCCTTTACACCAGCAAGGGAGCGCAGGTGTCTACGGGACCGGTGCCGCCGGGACTGATGGGACGTGCGGATGGTCTGGAGCCGTATTCCTATGACCCCGAGAAGGCCAGGGAGCTGTTAAAGGAAGCCGGCTATGAAGACAACCTGGAGGTATCCTTTACCTATCTGGGCAACGCAACAAACAACCTGATGGCACAGATGCTGCAGGAGCAGTGGGCCAAGGTCGGCGTGACACTGACATTAAACCCGATGGAGAGCGGTGCCTTAAGCGAATATGCGAACGGCATGAAACAGGAGGTAATGCCGGTTCGTACCGCCTTTATCAGCGGGGACATCGGTGAGGGCCTGGAGACGATGTATCATTCCCGCAGTCAGGGGACGAGCCGCATTAACTCAGATAATCCGGAGCTGGACGCGCTTTTGGACGAGGCAGCTAAAGAACTGGATGAGGAGAAGCGGATCGAACTCTATAAGAAGGCACAGGAGATCATCCATGAAGAATCCTACAGCATTTATCTGTGCTATGAATATTCCAGCATTGCGCACAGTGCCAAGCTGCGCGGTCTGAACACGCCTCCGACGGAGCGCGTGGACTACAGCCGGCTGTACTTTGTAGACTGACCGTGACGATCTGTCCTATACTATAGGGCCGGATTGGATGAAAAAGGATATTCCCGAACGCGTCTTAGAGGGGGGTATTTTTGGACCCAAAGACGCGTTCGGAGTACGCAAGTGGTTTTTGGAGGGGAGAGTACGGCATGACAAAATATATTCTGCGTCGTATTTTATTCATGATTCCTGTTATGCTCGGCGTATCCCTGATCGTGTTTACGCTGATGTATATAACACCGGGTGATCCGGCGGCGATTATTCTGGATGAGGGGGCCACTCCCGAGGCGATCGAGATGCTTCGGGAAGAAATGGGGCTAAACGACGGTTATTTTGTACGATTTGGGCGCTTCCTGCTGGATGTGGTCGTGCATCAGGATCTGGGCGTCTGCTACCAGACGCATCAGCCTGTGGCAGAGCGGATCGCAGAGACCTTTCCCAATACGATGATGCTCGCGGGCGCGTCGGTTCTGGTGGCAGTCGTCATTGGCCTTATCATGGGGATCATCTCCGCCGTGAAGCAGTATTCCTTCTTTGATACGGCGGCCATGTTCTTGGCCATGGTCGGAAATGCGATGCCGAATTTCTGGCAGGGGCTTCTTTTGATGCTGCTGTTTGCCCTGCATCTGAAATGGCTTCCCGCCTCGGGCTTCGGCTCACTTAAACACCTGATTCTGCCGGCGGTTACGATCGGGACAAGTTCGGCGGCAGCGATCGCACGTATGACACGCTCGAGTATGCTGGAAGTGATCCGTCAGGATTACATCGTCTCTGCCAGAGCCAAAGGGCAGAGTGAATTTTGGATTACGGTCCGCCATGCACTTGCCAATGCGATGATTCCCGTCATTACAACGATCGGTATGCAGTTCGGCTCTCTTTTAGGAGGGGCGGTCCTGACGGAATCGATCTTTGCGGTCCCGGGAATCGGCAAAATGATGGTGGATGCGATCAAGGCCAGAAATTATCCGGTCGTACAGGGCGGTGTCCTGATCATCGCACTAACCTTCAGCCTTATCAATCTTCTGGTTGATATTCTGTATGCCTATATCGATCCGAGGATCCGTTCGCAATATCGCTAAAGGAGGAGGGGAGAGCATGGAACGTACGACGGGCAGATATAAAAAAAGGAGCCAGGCGCAGGAGGTGTGGCGCAGGTTCAGGAGAAACAAGCGTGCGGTTGCAGGGCTCATCATGCTGATCGTCCTTTTGCTCTGCGCGGCTTTCGCCGGCCTGATCGCCCCGTTTGATCCCAACAAGCAGGATCTTGTAAACCGCTGCGCTGTTCCCTCGATGGAGCACTGGTTCGGGACGGATGAGCTGGGGCGGGACATTTTCAGCCGCATCATCTACGGAGCGAGAATCTCCGTTTCGGTCGGCCTGATCGCCGTCAGCATTTCGCTGGCAGGAGGCGTGAGCCTGGGTGCGGTTGCGGGCTATTACGGGGGCGCCTCCGACAATCTGATCATGCGGTTTATGGATATTTTGCTGGCAATTCCCAGTATCCTTTTAAATATTGCAATCGTATCCGCACTGGGAACCGGCCTGCAGAATGTGATGATTGCAATCGGAATCTCGAGCATCCCGGGCTACTGCCGCATCGTCCGCGCCTCTATCCTGTCGTTAAAGGAGCAGGAGTTTGTGGAGGCCTCGCGCTCGGCAGGAGCGAGTGATTTCTTTATTATTACGCGCCATATCCTGCCAAACTGCATTGCCCCGCTGACGGTGCAGGCTACATTAAGGATCGGGAGCGCGATCCTTTCCTGCGCCAGCATGAGCTTCATCGGCCTGGGGATCGTACCGCCGACAGCGGAATGGGGCTCCATGCTCTCGACAGGGCGGGATTTTATACGAAATGCCCCGCATCTGTGCACTTTTCCCGGCGCGGCGATCATGTATGCGATTTTCGCGATGAATCTGATCGGCGACGGCCTGCGTGACGCACTGGACCCGAAGCTGAAGGACTAAAGAGGGGGAGAAAATGGAAGAAAAAAAGAGGGAACTCCTCGAGATCAAGGGCTTGACGGTGCAGTACCATACCTCAGACGGAATCGTCCACGCGGTGGAGGAGCTTTCCTTTGACGTGGAGGAGGGGAAGACCCTGGGCCTGGTCGGCGAAACGGGAGCCGGAAAGACAACGGCGGTAAAGGCCGTCATGCGCATTCTCCCGGACCCGCCCGCCAAAATCCTGTCTGGAGAAATTTTCTTTGAGGGAGAAGACCTGCTGAAAAAGAGCGAGAAGGAGATGAGGCGGATCCGCGGGAAGCAGATCTCTATGATTTTCCAGGATCCGATGACAAGTCTGAACCCGGTCATGACGGTCTCGGAGCAGATCGCGGAGGTTTTAAGGCTGCACGGCAAGATCACAAGGCAGCAGGCGTATGAAAAGGCGCTGGACATGCTGGAACTGGTCGGGATCAAACGGGAGAGAGGGAAGGATTATCCGCATCAGTTTTCCGGCGGAATGAAGCAGCGTGTGGTGATCGCCATCGCCCTGGCCTGCAGCCCGAAGCTTTTGATTGCCGATGAGCCGACGACGGCATTAGATGTCACGATCCAGGCCCAGGTGCTGGAGCTGATGAAGGAATTAAAGGCAAAATACAAGACCTCCATGGTGATGATTACGCATGATTTAGGAATCGTGGCGGAGACCTGCGACTCGGTTGCGATTTTGTATGCAGGCCAGGTCGTAGAGTACGGGACCCGCGAGCAGATTTTTAAAAATTACCAGCATCCGTATACAAAAGGGCTGTTTGCCTGCATTCCCGACCTGTTTTCAGACAGCAATGAGCTGACGCCGATCCGGGGCCTGATGCCGGATCCGACCAGGCTTCCCGAGGGCTGCCGGTTCCATCCGCGCTGTCCGATCGCCTGCGAACGATGCGGGAAGGAAAAGCCGGGGCCGGTCGAGACCGAGCCGGGACATTGGGTGCGCTGTTTAGCGGCGGCAAAAGACTGGGAAGGGGGGAACGCCTGTGGCTGAAGCGCTTCTAAGCGTCCGTCATGCAAAAAAATACTTTCAGACCAAAAACGGGCTGCTCCATGCGGTGGATGATGTCAGCCTGGACATTCAGAAAGGCACGACCCTGGGGCTGGTCGGAGAATCCGGCTGCGGGAAATCGACCTTCGGCCGCGTCGTGCTGCGGCTTTTAGAGGCGACCGGGGGTGAGATCCTTTTTGACGGCGTTGACATCCGAAAGCTGAATAAAAAGGAGCTCCGCAAAATGCGCAACCGGTTACAGATCGTGTTTCAGGATCCGTACGCCTCCCTCGACGGGAGAAAGAGCGTATTTGAGAGCATTGCCGAGCCGTTGATCGTCCAGAAGGTGTTTGCCGACCGTCTGGCTCTGGAGGACCGTGTCTATGAGCTGATGGAAACGGTGGGCCTTGCCGAGCGGCTTGCAAACGCATATCCGCATGAGTTGGATGGGGGCCGCAGGCAGCGTGTGGGAATCGCCCGGGCGTTAGCCTTAAATCCGGAATTTCTTGTGCTGGATGAACCGGTATCGGCATTGGATGTCTCCATTCAGGCACAGATCCTGAATCTTTTGCAGGAGCTGCAGAGGAAAATGGGACTGACCTATCTGTTTATCTCGCATGATTTAAGCGTCGTGAAGCATATCAGCGACCGGATCGCCGTCATGTATTTGGGAAAAATTGTGGAGCTGGCGGATTATAGGGAGATTTTTAAAAGACCATTCCACCCGTATACGCAGGCCTTGCTCTCGGCGGTTCCCCTGCCGGATATTGAGACGGAGAAAAACAGAATCCTTTTGGAGGGAGACGTGCCGAGCCCGATCGACCCAAAGCCGGGCTGCCGCTTTGCGGGACGCTGCCGTTTCTGTACAGAGGCGTGCAGAAGCGAGGAGCCGGTTTTCCGGGAAATCTCAAAGGGACATTTTTGCAGATGTTTGCTGGACTGCCGATAAACATCTGTGCGGGAAGATCAGGACATGAAACATTATTTCTTTACGCTTCTCGCCGCCCGCCGATAGACGGCCGTGCGGGAAGATCAGGAGGAACAAATGAAGGAATTGCTTTTTCAGAAGGTTGAGGATCAAAGTAAACGGCTGTGTGAGCTGGCGGATACTATTTATGATGCTTCGGAATGGGGCTGTGAGGAGTATAAAAGCCAGGCGGCCCTGTGCACATACCTGGAAGAAAACGGATTTACAGTGACACGCGGCGTCGGCGGGCTTCCCACGGCATTCCGGGCGGTGTATCAGAGCCTGGAAGGCGGGCCGAGGATCGGATTTTTATGTGAATACGATGCGATCTATGGGATCGGCCATGCCTGCGGCCATCACATGCAGGGCCCGTCCGCGGTCGGGGCGGCGGCGGCCTTGAAGGAATGCCTGGGCGGGAAGCAACCGTTTTCCCTGATCGTATACGGCTGTCCGGATGAGGAGGGCCACGCGGAGGGCGGAAAGATCGTGATGGTGGAAAACGGCTGCTTTGAGGACATCGACGTGGCCATGATCATGCACGGCGGTACGGAGACAACGACGGATCTGCGGACCCTGGCGGCCGTCCGGTTTGACGCCTGGTTTAAGCCGAAGCCGGGAGAGGAGAACGGCGGGGAAAGCCTGGCCATGGATGCGATGCTTCTGGCCTTTCAGGGCGTGGAATTTATGCGGGAGCATATCCGGGATGGGGCGCGCATCCACTATACATACTGGCCGGAGGAGGCGGACGCGGCATGCTGTCATGCCGAATTCAGCGTCCGGTCCGCGACGTTAGGATACTTCGAGGAGCTGAAGGAGAGATTCCGGGCCGTTTTGGAGGGTGCCGCTAAGATGGCCGGTGTCGATGTGCGCATCTGTATGGGCAGAGAGTACAAGCCGAAGGTGCCGATCCAGACATTGGTGGACAGCTTTTATGAAAATGCAAAGCTGGCGGGAGCCGAACGGATTGAAGGAGCCAGAAAGAGAGTCGGCTCAACGGATTTTGCCAATGTGATGTTTAAGGTTCCCGGAATCGGAATCCGGATCGCGTTTGCGCCAAAGGGGACGTCCGCGCATTCGAGAGAATGGCTGGAGCTTGGGAAGGCAGAGGAGGCTTACCGGGCAATCCAAACGGCAGCGAAGACGCTGGCCGCCATGGGACTTGACTTTATTGAGACCCCCCAAAAGCTCTCGCAGGCGCGAAAGGATTTTGAATGGGAAAGGGAACGGCTTTTGCAGCCGGAATGTATATCCTGAGAGGAGCGAATATGACAGAATCAATCAAAATGGCAGTGGCCTTTACCGGAAAGAATGCGCACGCGGCGGCAGCCCCGGATCTTGGAAGAAGCGCGTTCGACGGCCTTTTGCTGACGATCTCGGGGATTGAGAGCTTAAGAAAGCATCTGGCCGCCGGGCTGGTGATCGAGTATCGGATCACGTCTTCGGGAAATCTGCCATGCAATATTGTCCCGGACCAGGCGAGGGGAGAAATCGAGATCCAGGCGGCTGACAAAACGAAGCTGGAATGGGCAAGGAAACGCCTGGAAGACATTGTTTCCGGCGCCGCCATGATGGCCGGGGTTAAGGGAAGCGTGTTACGTGACGGACAGCATGTTGTAGTGCTTTAAAAGCCGTATGTCCTCTCGGGAGACCTGGAGCTTTTTGGCAAGTTCAGCGTCCTCTTTCAGAAGGGACTTGGAGAACAGCATTTTGATCGCGATGGGCATCATGGGACGGGAAGAAAAACCGTTCCATAAACCCCACTTGGTATCAGCGTCCAGATAAGAGGCGAGAATCTGGACGCTTGCTTTTTCCATGGGTGTATCCTGGTTGGTAAGCGCGATGTTGGTGACAGCGTCGTAATGTTCAATATAGCCCCAGTAGGTATTTTCACAAATCTGATAATGATCATAATCGGAAAAATTCATATACATCATGATCTTATACTGATTCGTCTCCGTCTTGGAGAGGATGTCAAAAACACTTCGTATGATCTGTCTGTTTCTTCCATCAAATATGTAGGAATAAAATTGGGACAGCCCGTTAAAAAATGCCGGATAGCGATCCGGGGCAGAGAGAGTTGTCCGGCCCGTTTGACACAAAAGCTGTTCAACATGGATATGGAGCGCGCCGGCAAGCTCGTAGAGTGTCTCGATGTCTACGGCGATCTCACCCTTTTCATACTTGGATAGGGTGGATTTGCTTTTACAGATGATGGCAGACAGCTCATCCAGGGTCAGATGACGCATTTTACGGAATGTCCGGATTCGTTTTCCGATCTCAACGCTGATTTTGCTCATATAAAATACCTCCCGAATTTTTGGATCATGGGAAAGCACCGCGGGTTTACCTGTGATGCAAAAGGCCCTGACGGGCCAAGGCGGCTCTGCAACAAAGCAGAATGACGGTGTTTCCACATCCACCGCAGGCAGTGAAACCTGCAGGGCTGGATTGTTTCCTATAAATCGACAAACCTGCTATTTTTTGCTGCCCGTTATCCGGATACGGAAATTTTAACAGGTTTCTCTCTAAAAATCAATTTTAAAGAAACAAATCCTTCCAAAATTCTATTCACACGAAACAGAGGCGGTTTTGACGAGCTTATGCACAGTTGCTATACTATAGGCATGTAATGAATGTTTGAACGTAGTGCAAACCAGGCCTGGCCGCTTAACGGATGCAAACCGTGCAGGCCCAAAAGGAGATTAGCGGGCTGGCATCATACGAACACAAGGGGCAGGCCGCGCAAAAAAAGAAGGGAGACAGAACCATATATGTACAATTTTGACGAGATCATTGACAGACGCCATACGAACGCTATGAATACGGACGGTTTTCGCGGGTACATTTTCCATGCGGACGAGACGATGACCTTTCCCTACAAGGATGAAGAATTTATCCGCATGTGGGTGGCTGATATGGAATTTGCCACGCCGGATGTGGTGATCAACGGGATCCGGGAACGGCTGGATAAACGGATCCTTGGCTATACCAGGGTATTCGAGAAGGGCTATTACGAAGCATTCCTCGGATGGTGCCAAAACCGCTATGGCTGGAGTTTTGACCAAAAGGAGCTCGTCATGTCAAACGGAATCATTCCCGCCCTGTATGAATTGGTGGAGTATATTTGTAAGCCGGACGAAAAAGTGTTGTTTCTGACACCCTCCTATGCATACTTTAAGTATGCAGCGGATTTTAATAAGCAGGATTATGTATGTTCCAATCTGCTCTGCGAAAATGGAGCCTATTCGATCGACTTTGACGACTTTGAAAGGAAGGCAGCAGATGAGAAGACTACACTGTTTATTTTTTGCAACCCACACAACCCGAGCGGCCGTGTATGGAGGGAGGAGGAGCTGAGAAGGCTCGCCGAAATCATTGAAAAGCATAATCTATGGACAATCTCTGACGAGATCCACTGCGACCTGCTCCGTGTGAATCAAAAGCATATCCCGATGGGGAAGATCATGCCGGCATATCAGAGATTAGTGACCGCCATGGCGCCCAGTAAGACGTTCAATATGGCCGGGCTCATGATCTCCAATATCATCATTCGGGACGAGGCCCTGCGCAATATATGGCTTGACCGCCATTACAACTTTGACAATCCTTTGAGCATTGCGGCAGCGCAGGCGGCCTATGAGAAGGGGAACGCATGGCTTGAGGAGCTGCAGGCGTATCTGGATGAAAATTTCCGTTTCACAGGAGAATATTTGAAGGAGCATCTGCCAAAGGCAAAGTACCACATATCGGAAGCGACCTATCTGGCATGGGTGGATCTGAACGCATATTTTGAACCGGATGAGAATCTCCCGATGTTTTTTGCTTACAAGGCAGGAGTTCTCTTGGAGGGGGGCGATATGTTCGTGCAGAATTCTGACGGGTATATCCGGCTGAATTTGGCATGTCCGAAAGCGATTCTTTCAGAAGGCTTAAGAAGGATCAGCGAAGCCGTACATACAAAGCACACAGAAAAATACATGGGAGAATAGGAGAGGAACGGTATAGAGGCAGGACACAGAAGCGGGGGATATTCCCGCTTCCGTGTCCTGTGAAGCGTATCAGATTTATGCCATCCAATGCTCGGGCAGCTTTATGGCTTTGCTGGTCAGCTTGGCCATGGTATAGTTGGAGCGGAAGAACTGGCTTCTGTTGCGGGGTGGATCCCCGACTACGATCACAACGATGTTAGCCTCCGGCCCAAAGAGCGGCACCAGACGCTTCGGATCGTCGGACTCGTACCATTCGGGCCTTATGTACCGCTTCGCTTTTCCGTAAAAAGAGGGTACGACGCCCCATAGATGCACGGGCTGTCCTGGTGAACGCGGACTTAAAGGGCTCTATTGTAAACGACGTCAACGACGCGCACGATCTGGCCGGGCAGTACATGAGTATTGTCTAAGAGGCGATTGGCAAGAGGCCTTCGTCCAACTGAAGGGGATTTTGTGGTACTGCAAATCAGTTGTATTTTGTGCCCGTATCGGTTATAATTTCAGCAGAGAAGAAAACGGCAGGCAAATAGAGTGCTTATGCGGCTGGGCAGAGGGGGAGATGCGGATGCGAAGGGGACTTACGATGGATATGATCGTGGCGGAGGCGACGAAGCTTGTGGAGGAGAAGGGCTACGGCAATTTTTCCGTCCGCGAGCTGGCGCAGTGTCTGCATGTAAAGGCGGCCTCCCTGTATAACCATATAAACAGCATTGATGACGTGAACCGGGCGATCGGGACACATGCCGCGGCGCAGTTAAACGGGGTCCTGGAACGGGCGACCGAGGGCAAAAGGCGAGATGAGGCGCTCTATGCGCTGGTAGACGAATATCGTCTGTTTGTTCGGGAAAATTATGAGCTCTACCGGGCCGTGATCGGCCTTCCGCTGCTTGACGAGGATGGTGCGGCGAGCGATGTCGGCCGAGCGAGCATCCGTGTGATCCGCAATGTGGTCTGCCAGTACGAGATTGCCGAGGAGGATTCGGTTCATTTTTCCAGGGGCTTTCGGAGTGCGCTGCACGGCTTTATCCTGTTGGAGAAGGCCGGATATTTTACAGGCCGGCAGGTCATGGCCGACAAGAGCTTTGCGTTTATGGTAAGGGGTACGTCGAGTGGGTAAACCGGCTGGAAAAGGGAGAGGAAAATAAGGCCTGACAGAGCGGCCGGAATGGGAGAATACATATGGCTGACAGGATCGAAATCACAGATTTTGGCGCGGCAGAGCTGGATCCATATGCCAGGCTGCCGGAGACCCAGCTCCTCCATTATTATGAACCGGAGCGGGGAATTTTTATTGCGGAGAGCCCAAAGGTCATCGGCCGCGCGCTGGATGCAGGGTATGAGCCCTTGTCACTTTTGATGGAGAAGGGACAGGAGAACCGGGAGACCGCAGAGATCCTTCTGCGGTGCAGAAATGTGCCGGTTTACGTGGCAGGGCTGTCTGTATTTGCAAAGCTGCCCGGCTTTTCCATGACCCGCGGTTTGCTCTGCGCCATGCGGCGGCCGGTGCTCTTTTCTGTGCCGGAGGTCTGTGCGGGGGCCTGCCGGATCGCGGTGCTGGAAAATGTGATGAATCCGACCAATGTGGGGGCCATTTTCCGGTCTGCCGCTGCCCTTTGCATGGACGCCGTGCTTTTGACACAGGGCTGCAGCGATCCTCTGTACCGCAGGGCTGCGCGGGTGAGTATGGGGACGGTATTCCAGATTCCCTGGACTTTTTTTGACAAGGCAGTCCCCTGGCCAAAGGCCGGCATGGCCTTTTTAAAGCGGCTGGGCTTTCAAACGGCCGCTATGGCACTGCGGGACAATACCGTCCAAATAGATGACCCGAGACTGACAAAAGCCGAAAAGCTGGCCGTTGTCTTGGGGACGGAGGGAGACGGCCTGGCGGCGGAGACGATCGCAGACTGCGATTATACAGTGCAAATCCCCATGTCGCATGGCGTGGATTCCTTAAACGTGGCGGCTGCTAGCGCAGTGGCGTTTTGGGAACTGGGAAGAAGGCGCTGCGGCTTGGCAAAAGAGGAGCTGCAACAGAGAAGGTGAGGAGCAAAAATGAAGCTGTTGATCAAACAGAGAGTTTTTTCATGGACGGATACTTATGATGTGTACGATGAAAACGGGAATGTGAAGTATTTTGTGAAGGCGGAATTTTTGTCGCTGGGACATCGGCTTCACGTGTATGATGCCTCCGGCAGAGAGGTTGGACTGATTAAGGAAAAGCTTTTGACGTTTCTTCCTGTCTTTGAGATCGAGATGGACGGCGTGACAAGGGGAAAGATCGAAAAGCGGTTTACCCTGTTTAATCCTAAATATGAGATAGACTTAAACGGCTGGAGGGCAGAGGGAGACTTCATGGGCTGGGAGTACGACGTATATGACGGCTGCAGCGTGGCTGTTCATATCACGAAGGAATTATTCCGTTGGGGAGATACCTATGTGATCGACTTCGGGAATCCGGCAGATGAACGGATGGCGCTGCTTATGGTGATTGCCATTGATGCGGCAAACTGCACGCAGGGGAAATGAGCCGCTGCCAGACAGGCGCCAATGGCGGTTTGGGCCGGCGGCCTGCCTGCAATGGGGAGTAAATCGGAATCGCTGCCAAAGGAAGATGCCAAGGCTGAAAAGGGAAGGCTTCCACGTTATCCGGAGCAAGGCACAATTATGCCGTCAGCAGTATCAGGCCGTGTGGCAGACTGCACTTTTATAAAACGGGCCGGCCCTTAAAGGGAACCGGCCCGTTCTTTGATATTCTGATGGAAATTGATTACAGTGTGCTCGTATTCGGAATTCATAAGCGGGGATGTAATCAAAAAGTCCGCAGTCGCCTTGTTGTTGGCGATCGGAATATCGTAGACCTGGGCGATCCGCAAAAGAGCCTTGACGTCCGGGTCATGCGGCTGTGCAGCCAGAGGATCAGAAAAGAAGACGACAAAATCGACCCTTCCCTCGACGATCTTTGCACCGATCTGCTGGTCCCCGCCTAGAGGCCCGCTGTTATAGCCCTTCACCGGAAGTCCGGTAGCATCGGTAATCATCCGGGCGGTAGTACCGGTTCCGCATAAAAAATGACATTTTAAAATCTCTTTATTCGCTTCGCACCAGTCGATCAGCGCATGCTTTTTGCTGTCATGGGCAATGAGTGCGATATTTTTCTGTTTCCCGATTGTCAGTGTTAATAAATCCATAATGGTTCCCTCCTCTCGATTGTTTGGATTTCGAGATTATGGCATAAAAACGCGGAATTGTCAACAGGAGTGTGAAAAAGTTTAGAGATATTTTCTAAATACGGCCCTGCAGCCGTTCTCGGAAGGGTTTGGCGGATCTTCTTACCGGAACGATCAGGGATTAAAATGGGAGAAGCTGCTGGTCTAAACAAGGACCAAGCGATCGGCAAATGAGGCGCTGGCTTTCCCGATATGAGGGCTTTACCTATCAACAAAATAAAATTACTTCTTAAAAATATCAAGTGCATGGCTCGTAACACCCAATAAATCTTCACGCTCACAAATGGCGAAATGATAGTTCAGATATAGCTGAAATGCATCGGTATCCATAGCATCAATAGCTTCCCGCATAAATAAGGAGCAGCCGTTTGCCGCAACATAATGAAGTCTGGTTGTTGGGAATATTGACATTAAATCATCTATATCCTCTTTGCGGACAAGTTCAAACAAGTCCTTTGGCGCAGATTTCGCGGCAAAAGTTTCAGCGTCAAGCAGTCCATTTTTTATATATTCTGCAACATGGATATGGTTTCGATGAAATCCCTCGTCAAGCAAACAACCATCGGAAATAACGTATGCGGCAAAAATTATGCCCCCGTGTCTCGTTACGCGGATTGCCTCACGAACTGCCTGCTGCTTATCTGCTTTGGTATAAAGATGATACAGAGGGCCTAACAGAAGTGTGATGTCATACTGATTGTCCGGGAAAACAGACAAGTCTAAGGCATTACCTTGAATGATAGAAATAGTTTCATTTGGTAAAGTGTTTTTTCGGAAAACCTCTATGTTGTGTTCGATCAATTCTACCGCGTCAACCATAAATCCCTGACGTGCCAACGTATGAGAATAGCGTCCTGTACCAGCGCCAATCTCAAGCACACGATAGCCAGGCTTTAAATACAGCTGTATATAACGCATGGTGGTAAGAAATTCAACCATTCCATGCTGTTGTTTAAGGCGGCTGTCCTCGTCATAGTTATTATAGAAGTCAATTAAATATTCGTTTGCTTTTATTTTAAATACCTGCCTTTTTGAAAAATATTGGCAAATGCGTTTTTTTAACTGCTGAATGCAGACAGAAAATTGAATAGCATTTTTTCTATATCATCCTGATCCAATGCCATTTTTCCTGTTGCGGTCAGGACAGCGATACCATGCGAATAAAGGAATAAATCTAAAAAATCTCCTTTGCACGCTCTAATTCTACACCCAGTATGTTTGAAAACGTTTTTGTCTTTTCCACGTTACCGATTTCTTTATAAAAATCATTTGCTTTTACCATATCTAAATCCATATTATCGATAAACAGAAGTTTGAATAAATGTGTTTCCTCTCTGGCAAATGCTATGTAGGAAAGCGGCAGAAAAAGACAAGGTTTCACCTTGGCAGATGCATTGTAATTCGCAGCATACTGATTATAGTATTCAAAAGCAAAATCAAGAAAATCTTTTTTTAATTCCTCCATATTTTTATAGCAAGTAAACATGGGACGTGTTGAACATTGTAACTTATTTGCTATCCTTCTTGCGTTTACGCTTTCAAATCCTGTTTCCTGCGTGATCTTTAAAACAGCGTTCAAAATCATAGCTTTTGTTATTTTGACGTTGGGTGGCATATGATTCCCTCGTGTTGCAAAATTTATTATATTACATTAGTTACATAACTAATATTGCATATCAAAACAGAATATGTCAATAGGATTTTTGGATTTTCTTCTTTCTGAAAAGCAGCCGGCTTTTGCCGTTCTGCAAACAGCGATAGGTTTTTTTGCCGATATAGCCTACGATTAATATTGTGGCTGAGGTTAAAAACATGATAACGGGAAGGTGATTGGCAAACTTTTCATATAGACAGCCATAGAACAAAATACCTATGGGCAGGGCAGCGTTTACTATTGCTGAATAAAAGGACATGATACAGCCTAACATGGCATCAGGTACATTCTGCTGAATGGCTGACATAATAAAAATCCCTGCCATGCTTGCGCTTATGAAAATAATAATGCCAATACTTACAAATATGATATAGGTCAAGCTTGCAGAAAGATTGAACAAAAGGATGCCGCCGAAAGCGGCTATTGACAGTCCCATAATCCAAAACAACCAATAGATTCTGTCTGCTTTGAATTCATTTGCAGGCGCTCCGGCAATTATCCCGCCTATGAGTCCGGCAGCTCCCATGAAAGCCTGTGACAGGCCATTGAATACAGCGCTTAAATTAAGTACAACTCGGATTATGAATGGTGCTCCTGTTGTAATTAAGGGCTGTATCAGTAAAACAAAAACAGCATTTAGAAGAATGGCTTTGAATACATATACCTGCTTTGACGTTAGGAAATAAAAACTTTCGCCTAAGCCTTTTTTTACAGCGTATAATGGAGTGCTGATGGGGGGCAATGTGATGTTCGGTATTTTAATAAACGCTTCAAGGACAGCAGCAGAGAAAAAGCAAATAGCACACACCAAAAAGATAATTCGAACATGCTGCAAATCTGCTTTTCCGGCTACACTATAAAATAGTCCTGCTGATACCGGCCCAATCAGATTAGCAAGCATATTTATTTGACTGACAATGGCGTTGGACGGTATAAGGCTGTCTTTTTCCTGCATGAGTGGTATGCTCGATTGCACGACAGGAGTTTTACTTGATTATTTCTAACATAGCGGCTATGTCCTCGGCTGCCATTTTTACTTTTGATTTTTCGATTAAGATGTTTCCCCCTGTCATGATGTATGACGGCATTACTCTTATACCTTCATAATAGATTTCGCTGTTCCGCAATTTATAGGTGGAAACGGCCGGAATAATATTTTTCTTTGCTGACTTTTTCGCAATCATGTTAAAGGCTTTCTTTGCAACGTCACCCATAAGCATAATGACCTTTATGCTGGGGAATAAAGAAAGCTCTGCTTCTAAATAAGGCAGACTTTTTTCGATACTGCTTTTATCAATGACATATTCTGTCTTTGGAGTCTTTACGGCATTTGTGATATAGATACCAATTTGTAATATATCTTGTACAGAAGTAACCTCCGTTCCCGCCCTCTGAAAAAGAGGGATCGTTGTTTTCAGATAATCCGCGTCGCGGGCTCCATAAAAGTCTTGCAGGGGGTCAGAGGGGACGACTTCATTTATCATAATTGCCTGAATCGCAAGAGGGTCAATATCAATGTTGTTTAAATATATACCGTTTGCTGTACCCACTCTTTTTACAAGTGTTTTTTCTATATTCATATTTTTATTCTCCTTTATGATGAGCTCTTGCAGCCGCATGCTTTGCTTGCAATGTTTGACGAATAGATTTAGGCCGGATTATGGTTACCTTGTCTCCGAATGACATAAGAAAATCATATAGCCAATTATTCTCCGGCAGGGTGAGCTTAACCGTATATCCGCTTTCATGTTTTGTGATAGCTGTATCGTCCAGCGTATCAAATAACCTATAGCCAACATCTAAAGTGAATTCCAATTCTAACTCTATTAAGGTTCCTATTTCTTCTGGCATTGGAAAAACGGAATGATATTGGTCTGCACCTGTCTTGCGTTCGAAATGTACTTCGGTTAAAAGTAAGTTTTTTATCCTTGAAAGACGGAACAGTCTGTTTTCATTTCGTGAAAGACAAAAAGCATATAAATACCATGCCGTATCTTTGTAAACCAATTTGTATGGATATACATTTCGTCTGCCGCTATCGCTGGTAGAATTGTGATAATCAAAAGTGATTTCACGGTTTTCTAATATGGCTTGTTTTAGGTGTCTAAATAATCTATTTTCGCTTTCCGCAGCACTGCCCCAACGGGAAAAATCCACATCAATCCAATCCGTTAAGCCGATTTGAAAAATTGCACCAAGTTTTTTCAAAACGGTGTCTATCTCCGGATATTGAACGGCTGACAGGCTTTGCAGGCCGGATACTATCTCAAACTTTTCTCTGTCAGAAAAAAAGGATTTATTGAGGACATAATGATCAAGGAACTGTATACCGCCGTTTCTTCCGGTTGTAACATAGATAGGAATGCCCGCACTGCTTATAGCGTCAACATCACGATAAATTGTGCGGACGGACACTTCAAATTTCTCTGCTAATTCGGGGGCAGTGGCATGTCCTTTATCCAATAGGTAATACAAAATTCTAAACAGTCTTTTTTCTTGCAACTTGTCACCTCCGCAACTTCATTCTATTATAGTAACCATGACAACACCGTGTCAAGGTTTCTCTGACTGCAAACCAATTTGCCCGGAATTTCAGGTGGGGCCGCAGTTTGCGGATATGACGCCGTTAACGGCTGTGAAGCCCTTCCGGGGGCAGAGGGGAAGCCTGCCTTTGCTTACAGAGTTTTTGCACCGGGACCGGCCGGCTTTTTGGCAGGGAGACAAATATAGTGCTTGACTTTTCTCCCTGATGTGGTTAAGATATAGGATATGAATCAGGAAAAAGGCATG
>JAAWAR010000039.1 GCA_022792295.1 Lachnospiraceae bacterium | reverse complement strand
TAAACATCCCGCTGGCAAAAATATTAAAACCGATAAAAAGAAGTGCGGCTGTGCAGATCCGATTCCCGGTTACGGCCAGCCCGTAAACCGGGTTATCCGGGCCGGCAAACACCGATACCAGCGGTTCTGTCAGCATAAAAGAAGCTGCAGCCGTCGTCGCTGAAATCCATGCGATCACCTTAAAGCTGATGGAAACCAGTCTTTTCAGCTTCCTGGTATTCTGCTCCCCATAGTAAAAACTGAGCATTGGTGCAACTCCATAGGAATATCCCGTATACAAAGAGCTTGCAAACATCAGCACATACATGATAATCGTAACCGCCGCAATGCCTTCCTCCCCGGCATAATGGAGCATTGTCCAGTTGAACATCATCGTAATAATTCCGGTAACAAGCGCCGTTGCCATTTCCGAGCAGCCATTGGCAGCGGCATGCAAAAGAACTCTGAACCGGAACACCGGTTTCTTAAAATGCAGAAGACTCTTTTTTTTGCTGAACAAGACGAGTCCTACAGCCGCCGTCACAGTATATCCTAAGCCTGTGGCAATAGCCGCCCCTCCTATCCCCATGTGGAAGCCTGCAAGAAATACAAAGTCAAGCACCAGATTTAAAACGCCGCCTGCCACGGAGCAGATCAGGGAAAGCGCTGCTTTTTCGCTGGCGATCATGTAGAGCGTAAAATTATTCATGAGTAGGATGGGAACCGTAAATACCAGATAGCTGCTCAAATATTCCACACAATACCTCTCCACATCGGCGGAAAGATTCATTTCAGCAAAAACTGAGCCCATTGCCGCGTATCCGAGCGCACACATGATGAAGCCCACCGCTCCGTTTGCCAGAATCAGGAACGTAAAATCTTCGTTTGCCTCCTCTTGTTTTTGTTCTCCCATTTTTTTCATGATGACCGCGCTGCCCCCAGTGGCGAGCATGGTGGAAACGGCTGTAACGAGCTGAATGACGGGCGCCGTCAGATTGATCGCCGAAAGTGCGGCCGTACCGATCAGATTTGATACAAACAGGCCGTCAACCATAGTATAAAAAGACATAAATACCGTCATGGCAATGGTTGGGACGGCAAATTTGAGGATATTTTTTACTGTTACAGGTTTTTCATAAACATTTTGGTTTTCCATATACGCCTCCTTCTTTGGTTTCTGCTTTCTTATCTGCCAAGGGTGTCGGGCACTCTTGTAATTTTCTCTTGCCTGTAGTATCATAAACTATACAGTAACAGTACAGTCAAGAGGGAATTTTATGAGGAATTGCTATGGATGAAAAAAACAAGCTTCTCACAATCGGCCAATTTGCGGCCATGCACGGAATTCATAAAAAAACTCTGATGTGGTATGATGAAATCGGGCTGTTTCAACCTGCCGTTATCAATCCCGACAACGGATACCGTTTTTACAGCTACCGTCAAAGCCCTGTTCTCGAAACCATTCTTCTTCTGCGGGAACTGGACGTCTCGATCCGTGAAATACGGGATTTTATGAAAAGCCGCTCCGCAGGCAGCTTAAAATGCCTTTTGGAAGAAAAAATGAAGGATCTGGACCGGCAGATTACTCATCTGCAGGCCGTCAGGACCACCCTATGTACACACCACCAGAATATGGCTACCCTGCTGACCATGGATCTGTCTGAAATCAGCATCATTGAAAAGGAGGAACGTTGTCTGGTCACGGTCGCGGTCAGCAAAGACATTTCCTTCGAGGAAAAGGTCGAGTTAATTACGGCCGAAACAGAAAAGTATCACCTCGGCCGCCTGCATGACGCCTCCTACGGTTCAATGATTCCTGTTTCCAGCCTGCAAACCGGTAATTATGACGATTATTCCGGGCTTTTTATTGAAATTCCCTTTCTTGCCTATAAAAACGGGCTGCATATAACCCCCGGCGGAAGCTATCTGAGGGCTTTTCATAAAGGGGATTGGAGCGGGATTCCAAAGCGTTACCGAGAAATCCTTGCGTATGCCGGTCAGCATGACCTCGTGCCCTATGGCTTTTCCTATGAAACGGGCATCAATGAAACTGTCATTGACCGGATTGAAGATTATATTGTCCAGATTGAAATCCCCGTTTCCAATTATGCCCGGACCGATACGGCTCTTAGTTTGGATCCTCTCTTGCCTGCACACAGTCCACGTAAAGAAACGGCATAGCCTCCAAGCTATGCCGTTCGCCGAAAAATCTTCTTAATTATGAATACCGCGTCATAGGCCGGTGCAGCAGCGGAAACAGGACCCACGCGATCAAAAGCCCGCCAGCCCCCTGCGCCAGATTGGAGGGTATGCCCGCCAGCGCGGCCGCCGAACCGTACAGGAAAATCTCGCATATGCAGTAGCCGCCGGCTACCAGCAAAACGTCAATCAGGCCACAGCATACCACCGCCAGATGAAGCGGCCTCCCATGCGAGACCAGCCTCCGGTACACGAGGCTCCCTAAAAGAGCCGTCAAACCTTTGATCCCAAACGTAACCGGAACATAGATAAAATACCCGCCCAAAAGATCTGCCATGCAGGAGCCGATCCCGGCTGCAAAAAACGCCGGCACCGGGTCCAGGAAAATACCGCAGAGCACCACCATCGCATCACCGGGATGGATATAGCCGCCTGTCCCCGGTGTCGGAATCCGGACAGACATCGTCATCACGCAGCATAATGCCGCGAAGACAGCCGCCAGAACCATTTTTTTCGTTGCCTGCTGTTGCATTACAATTTCTCCTTTCTGTACGTTTCTTCCTGACCTGTACTATACAGGAGAATTGGACTGATTAAAATATCCAGTTTATGCTTTTTTATACAATCCAGTTATTCCGTCATCTGTACTTTTTTATTTCGAAACCCCAAAGTATCGATTGATTCCGTCAAGAAGCCCTTCGCCAAGCTTTTCCAGGGTCTCCTGCGAATGGTCGGATTTCTTGTCTCCCAGCTCAATGTCCACACTCGGGATCGTTGAATAGGAAGTCTGCGTCAGGTCCATTTCCATGCTGCCGGAGGAGAAGATCTTGTTCCCCGCTGCCTTAAGGCCCTCAATCAGGCAGGCGCCCAGCTCGTTGTGCGACTGCCAATGCGAGGCGACCGGCTCCATGGCCCGATAGGTCTGATTTGACGGCACACTCATGAAAAAGCAGCCCTTGTCCTTCTCCGTAGAATCCCAGTGAAGCGCGATATGACAGTCCGCATTGTTGTTTGCGATTACGGTGCGCGCCACATTGTCAAGCTGTATGTCACTTCCCTCGCGTATCATCAGGACGTCATAACCTGCCGCCAGAAGCTTATCTTTTAAAAGTTTTGCCATTGCAAGCGTCACTTCATGCTCCGGCGTCCCGTCTGCAAACGTCATGCCGCTCGAGACAGCCGCCGCCTGCGTCGCCCCGGCGCCCGTTGTCCCGCCCGTTACCTTCGCGCTCCCATCCGGATGGCACTGGGTCTTTACCGACGAACCGCCCTTTGTTCCATGGCCCGCATTCACGCAGACTACCTTACCGTTTCGTTTTTCACTTCCGTTGTGATAATAGATGGCCTTCCCGCTTGAGATTTTGGAAAAGGACGCATACGGATATGCTGCATCAAGTCCCACCTCCCAGGTCTTGTCCACATAGGGACTTTCCTCCGGCTTCTGCCCGGCCCGGCCCGTGCCTGCATTCGCCTCCGGGGCCGTCGTCGTCAGATAACGGCTGGCCACATAGACCGTTATTTTTGAATCCTCGGCCCGGACCTCGCTCCACTCGCCCTGATTTGCAATGCGCTCCAGCTTCGTCCCGCGCTCATACCGTCCAAGCACCGCATCCGCATCCATAGAAGGCCGGTTCCTGAAATTTAAGCTCGAAGCATCCACATATACCGTATCCGCCCAAGCCGGAAACACACTCCCAAAAGCCAGGATAGCCGTAACTCCCAGCATCCCTATCATTCGTTTTTTGGTTTTCATTCTGTTTTTCTCTCCTCTCCTACGTTTCCTGTTCTTCCTAATTATAAACAATCCCGCTCTGAAAATCAATCCTTCCCTTAGCCGGCTAATTCGAGGGCGCGGCAACGGTTTAGATCAGCCAAACACGCTCCTCTGCTCACTCTCAAAAAAGCAAAAAAGACCGGGCAGACAAATAAGATGCTGCAAAAAAGCTCCCAGCCTGGCTGCACCATCTCGTCTGCCTATCCCGGTCTTCTGCGGGTTCCTTGCTCTCACACCGCCTGATCAACCAACTCCCTCACCTGGCCGATCGACAGATTTTTCTCTTTCAGCATCGCGGAAAGCTCCGCAATCTCCAAGCCCTCAAGCTCTGTCTCCAGCTCTTTTTTTTCTGTCTTCAGCTTTTCCAGGCAGGCCGTATACTGACAGATTGCCTCCTCCACACTTATCAGTTTCTCTTGAAGCTTTTCCTTCGGACTCTTTCTTGCTCCTCTTGGCATATCTCTCCATCTCCTAGGTTTCCCTGCGCATGACACGCAGCATATTTTGCAGCGGCATCTGCGCCTGCTCCTATCATACTATATGGAGATTGTCCGGAAATTATTCCTTATTCCAGCAAAAATTTCCGCGAGGGCAGAACCGCCCCTTCCGGTTCTGCTCCCGCACAGTTTGTTTTTATGGTTTGTTTTTATGCCAGCTTTTTATCTTCAGGCGGTCATGCCTTTGTACATCAGCACGGCACACACGTTGTCGTGCAGCACTGGTTTGTGGAAGCCGTAGCCCCGCCGACCGACGTACATGGACGGCTGCATCCGCATGAGCCGGTGTTCGTCGCCCCTGCTACCGCTCCGTTTACCACATTGACGGACGAGCAGTTCCGGCAGCCCGCCGCATAGCCAGCCTGATACCCGGCATTGTAGCCTATATTATAGCCCTCGTTTCTTCCTGCCTCAAACCCGGCCTGATACCCGGAGCGGTAAGCGCCGCTGCAGTTGCAGGTACAATTACAGGTACAATTCGTATTTGTACCGCCGCTTACACCGCTGTTCGAACCACAGCAGCAGGGATTGCATCCGCACCGGCTGCAGGTGCAGTTTCTGTTGCAGCAGCCGTTGGTTCCGATGATGATGCCACAACCCGAATTACAGTTGTTATTACATGAACAAATATTTCTACAATTACCCATTATGATAATCTCCTTAAATTTTCAGGTTTGTACTATATCATATGGGACCGCAGAAAATCGGTGCAGAAGCTCGTCAAAAAAAATTTAATCACCCAGGACATTCACAATCTTTGCCGGACTCCGGTAATTCCAGGTCGAAATCTTGATTCCGGTCTTCGCGGTTGATGCATGACAGACCTGGCCGTTGCCGATATAGAGGGCCACGTGGTTGATCGTACCGCCGCTTCCGGCATAAAACACCAAATCACCGGGCCGCATCTGGCTCGAGGTGATCGAACGGCCGGCCCCCGACTGGGACCTCGAATCACGCGGCAGAGAGACACCAAAATGCGCCATGACCGACATCGTAAAACCTGAACAGTCCGCGCCGTTTGTCAGGCTCGTTCAGCCATAGTCTTAGGGGTTGCCGACAAACTGTACCGCTTAGTTTGAAATTTCCGCACGTATTTACGATACGCCCCCTGCATTGTAGCCTGCCGCGCCTTCTTTGACCTTGCCTGAC
>JAAWAR010000038.1 GCA_022792295.1 Lachnospiraceae bacterium | reverse complement strand
GAGATACGGTCAGCATGTCTCTGGAGCCCATGGACATGGTGCCGTAGGTGTAGAAGCCGTACTGGCTTAAGCGGTTGTTGACTTCATCCTCCATGGCGCGCGTGATCTCGCGGTACTGCTCGTTGCTGTCAAACAGGAAGGGGAACTCATACATCTGAAGCTCCGGGACCCATACACCGGGGCCTGTTCCGGGTGCTGCCAGCACCAACTCCAAAGCTCCTGCCTGACACATTTCAACCTGTTCGGACTGGCTTCCAAGCTCGCTGCCGAAATTGGCAGTCGTCTTGATGCGGCCGTTTGATTTCTCCTCCACAGTCTTGCAGAAAAATTCGAGGGCCTGTCCGATCGTACCGGTCTGGGCCTGGTTTGTTGTGCTGCGGAGCTCATAGACTTTCCCGTCGTCAGAAGGCTTGGCGGCTTCGGCAGTGGTTTCTGCTGCGGCTTCGGCGGTAGTCTGTGCCTCGGTTGTCGCCTGTGTGGCAGCAGGTGCGCTTTCTTTTGGGGAACAGCCTGCAAAGCATGAAACAGCAGCCAAAACGGCGGCAGTCAACAAAATTTTTTTCTTCATACGTTTTCCTTCTCCTTTTAATGTTGTATAAAATAGTTGCAGTTTTTGCCCTGTTATTATAACATTGTGACAACTGAACAACGATGGTAATACCTGCTTTATACATTGTGAATCCTGTTTTTTATATGCGATGTTAAGGAGAAAACAGGAAAATAAAAAAGTATACAGGCACTGATTTCTTATGATATAATATACAAAATAAACGAAAAATCGTCACTTTTTTGCAGATTCTGAACCTGTGGGCAAAAGGAGGAAAAAATAACAGGATGTCAAAACTTCATTTTACAGCACACTTGTATTATCTGGATGAGGACTACAGGATTTTTACCTATTATGATACGAACAAGGATAAAATTTATAAACACATGCATGATTTTTATGAGATATACAGGTTAATTTCCGGACATGTAAAATATTCTACGGCGGGGAATTCTTTTTATCTGACGCCGGGGGATTTCCTGTTTATCAACCGGCATCAGGAGCACTTTCCGGAGGTCCTGGATTTTTCCGAACCGTATGAGCGAATGGCACTTCACGTTTCCCCCGATACGCTCAAGGAATTATCCTGCGGAGGAATTGATCTGACTGCCATTTTCTCTCAAAATGAATTCAAAGTATATCACTATCCGATCGCGATTGAAAAGCAGATTAATTCCTATTATAACCAGCTAAACCGGCTGTATGACGGGCCGGATATATATGGAAGGAAAGTTTTGGGAAGAAGTCTTTTGGCGTCTCTGTTTGTTCTGCTGACACAGCACATGGACACGCCCTCCGTATATTCCTTTGATAAATCGAATAAAAATATCCAGATTATTTCCGTGACCGAGCAGTATATCCGAAATCATCTGGATGAGAAAATCCTGATCGGGGATCTGGCAGAGTACCTGTTTATGAATCCGTACTATTTCATGCATCAATTTAAAGAACTGTCCGGGCTGTCTGTCTACCAGTTCATACAGAAGGTAAGGATTGATGCGTTAAAAGAGCATGTGGAGCAGGGGGAAAGCCTGATGGAGGCGGCGCAGAGCTGCGGATTCGGAGATTATTCGAACTTTTACCGCTACTTTAAACGGGAGTTCGGATGCAGCCCCAGGGAGTATTTTTTGAGGAAAGATATTTTCTGATAGTGGTTTACTTTTATGGTCGGGGCTGCTATTATTTTTATTGGTTAGAGATGCGTGAGAGGAATGTCAGTATCCTGAAGATTATTGAAGGAAGGAAGCTATGGAAATCCAATATTATGACATCGGCCTGAATCTGTTTTGCAGGCAGTTTCTGGAGCCGGAGCGGGTGATTCAAGAGGCAGAGGATGCAGGAGTATGCTGCATTCTTACCGGGACAAGCAGGCGGGAAAATGACCAGATTGACGGTTTTGTGAAAGCGCACGCGATCTATGGGACGGCGGGAATCCATCCGCATAATGCGGATTCGGCAGAAAAAAAGGACTTTGATCGGATTGAAGCGATCGTATCCGGGAATCCGAGGATCGTTGCAGTCGGGGAATGCGGACTGGATTTTGATCGGATGTTTTCTACAAAGGAGAATCAGATCCGCTGTCTGGAAAAACAGATTGTACTGGCCGAAAGGCTTGAAAAGCCTTTGTTTCTGCATGAGCGGGCCGCCGCCGGGGAGTTTGTGAGGCGGTTTAAGAAACATCCGGATATTTGCAAAAAATCAGTGGTGCACTGCTTTACGGGCGATAAAAAGACTCTGGAGCTCTATCTGGATCTGGGTTTTTCGATCGGAATCACGGGCTGGATCTGCGATGAGCGCCGGGGGAAGGAACTGCAAGAGGCAGTAAAGCTGATTCCGCATGACCGGATTCTTTTGGAGACGGATGCGCCGTATTTGACTCCGCGAAACATACCGGGGCTCTCCCGTACCAACGTGCCGCAGAATATTGTGTATGTCGCTAGAGAGCTTGCGAAGCATATGGGTATGGCAGAGGAGGAGCTTATAGAGAGCGCAAAAAGGAATACAGAGAGGGTTTTTGGACTCGGTAATCAGGAGGGGGATTGTATATGAGAAGACTTGCCGCTATTTTCATGTGCTGTGTGCTGCTTGCGGGATCGGCGGTGGCTACGGCATACGCAGCCGAACAGGGGCCGGGGTATGAGCGGCAGCAGGCACAGCAAAATGAGCCGGATACTCCGCTTGCAAAAAACGGAAGACTGCGTGTCGAAAAGACGGTCCTAGTGAATGAGAAAGGCGAACCGGTACTTTTGAAGGGTGTCAGCACGCACGGGATCAACTGGTTTCCGGAGTACGTCAACGCTTCCGCGTTTCGGACGCTGCGTGATGAGTGGGGGGTAAACTGTGTACGCCTGGCGATGTATACGGAGGAGTATAACGGCTACTGCGCAGGAGGAGACCGGGAGGCATTAAAAGCCGTGATCGACCGGGGCGTGAGGGAGGCCGGCAATCTGGGAATGTATGTAATTATTGACTGGCATATTTTAAGCGACGGGGATCCCAGAAAGAACCAGGCGCAGGCAGTGGAGTTTTTCGGGGAGCTTGCAGGACGGTATCGGGATCAGAAGCATGTGCTTTATGAGATCTGCAACGAGCCGAACGGCGGTGTTTCCTGGGCGGATATAAAAAGCTATGCGAAAGCGGTGATTGGTGCAGTTCGGGAGCAGGATAAGGAGAGCGTGATTCTTGTGGGTACGCCTACCTGGTCGCAGGATGTGGATCTTGCGGCAGAGAGCCCGCTTGAGGGTGTTTCCAATGTAATGTATACATTTCATTTTTATGCGGCAACCCATGGTGAGGTGTATCGCACCAAAGTGGCAAGGGCAGTTGAAAAAGGGCTGCCGGTTTTTGTAAGTGAGTTTGGCGTATCCGAGGCTTCCGGGAACGGACGGATTGATACGGCCGAGGGGGACCGCTGGATTGCGTTTTTAAAGGAGCGGGGGATCGGCTATGTATACTGGAATCTTTCCAACAAGGCAGAGAGCTGTGCGCTGCTTACCAGTAAGAGCCCAAAAACCGGGGCGTTTCAGACTTCGGATCTTTCGGCTTCCGGTCTTTGGTTCCGGGGAAAATAAAAGAAGTACGAAAAGAGTGGAGGAAACCGGATATGCAGGTTACAGTCACAAATGAGATGAGAAGCAAGATGACAAAAGACGGAAGTGTTTTAAAGAAAATCCGGAGCGCCGGCGGAATGGCGAACGGCTGTATCGCAGGCGGCGTGGTATTTTTGGTTTTCGCGGTGCTTTTGGGCGGCCTGTTTTTTGTGCTGTTTGCGCCGGCGGGCGGTGCGCTTTTTGGCGGGCTTTTTGGGGTCCCAGGCCTTTTGCTTGTGGGAGGCGGGGCTGCCATGCAGGCGCGTAAGCTGAAGAATTATGAAAGTTATTATGAAAAGGAATCCGGCTATGACCGTGCCGAGCTTAAGGGAATCGACCAGGAGCTCCTCGCCCCGGATCTGCTTCTTTTCGATAATCGGGAGCAGAAGAAAGGGGAGGGAAATCCCGTCTTTGGCCTTTGCCTTACAAAGCATTATCTGGTCATGCCGATGATGCTGGGAAATTGTTATATCAGAAGACTGGACGAGATGGTTGGGGCCGCATACTCGGAGGCGATTCCGGGAATCAATGGTTATAAAAACGGCTTGGTTCTGCTCTCCGTCCGGGATGGGAAAGACGGAGGCGTGTACAACGCGTACTTTACGAAGGAAACTTGTCTGGAGGTCATACAAACCTTGGAAGGACGGATCCCGGGCCTGATTACGGATCAGGCGTTTAAACACGAGGGGAAAATCTACAATATGCTGGTAAATTGGAAGGACGTCATTGCGCTCTGGCAGAGATCCTAACGGATCATTCATATAGAATTTGGAGGAGAAACCATATGCAGAAAGAATTTATGAGCAAATTTGTGAGCCCGGAGGCAGCCGCAAAGCTTGCGGTGCGCTCGGGAGATTGGGTGGACTACGGCTTTGGAGGCGGGTTCCCGGAGCTGATGGACAAAGCGCTTGCGGCGAGAAAAGGGGAGCTTACGGATGTGAAAATCCGTGGAGGCTTAGTTATCCGCCCGCGCATTGAGGTTGTGGAAAGCGATCCGGAGCAGGTCTCGTTTACTTACTATAGCTGGCACATCGGTGATTATGAGAGAAAGCTGCAGAGTCGGGGGCTGTGCCGGTTTATGCCGATGATCCTGCGGTACCTTCCGGAGCTCTACAGACGCCATATCCGTGTGGATGTGGCATTTGTACCGGTCTCAAAGCCGGACGATAAGGGTTACTGCGGCCTTGGCATCTCCAACTATGCCTGGCGTACGATTTTTGAACAAGCCAGAACGGTTGTATTTGAGATCAACGAGCACCTTCCAATGCTGCAGGGAGTAAACGGATTTCACCGTGTCCATCTCTCGGAAGCCGATTACATCGTTGAGGGAGAACATGAGCCGCTGCCTATCCGCACGTACAAAGATCCGACGCCGCTTGAGGAGGAGATCGCGAGGCATGTGGTCGAGGAGATTCCGGATGGTGCGGTTTTGTCGCTGGGTGTTGGAGGCGTGCCGTTTACAGTCGCCAAAATGCTTGCGGCCTCGGACCGCAAGGACTTGGGCTGCCACACAGGGACCATCAGCGATGCGTTCCTTGCGTTATACCGGGCGGGAAAGCTGACAAATAAAAGAAAAGAAACAGATACAGGCCTCTCCACCTGGAACCTGGCGATGGGTTCACAGGAATTATACGAATGGCTTCGTGAGGAGCCCCAAATATTCTGCCCGGCCGATGTTGATTATGTGCACGCTCCCGAGCGGATTGCCCGGATGAAAAATGTGATCAGTATCAACGGAGGCGTCCAGCTCGATCTGATGGGGCAGGAAAATGCAGAATCCGCCGGGAGCAGGCAGCTCTCGGGGACGGGCGGGCAGCTCGACTTTCTGGAAGGTGCATTTCGCTCGGAGGGCGGCAAGGGCTTTATCTGCCTGACCTCCACACATAAAAATAAGGACGGTGCCGTAAAATCCAATATTGTGCCGTTTATTCCGGCGGGCAGCGTAACTTCCGCGCCGCGCAGCATGATTCAATATGTGGCGACGGAATATGGCGTGGCAAAGCTTTCGGGACTGTCATTACAGGAACGGGCCGAGGCAATGATCTCGATCGCACATCCGGAGTTCCGCGAAGAACTGATGCGCTATGCACAGGAAAATTTCCGATAACCGCAGATAGCACCGGATACGGATTTTGATTGGGAGGAAAAGGAAAAGCATGATACAGATCATTCTGGGTGATATTACGAAAACTCGTGCAGATGCGATTGTAAATGCGGCGAATACAAGCCTGCTTGGAGGAGGCGGCGTAGACGGGGCGATTCATCGGGCAGCGGGGCCCGAGCTTTTAGCCGAGTGCCGGATGCTGCATGGCTGCCGGACCGGACAGGCAAAGCTTACGAAAGGCTACAGGCTTCCCGCAAAATATGTCATCCATACGCCTGGCCCTGTCTGGAACGGCGGCGGGAGAGGGGAGGAGGAGCTTTTGAAAAGCTGCTATGAGAACAGCCTTTCCCTGGCGGCGGAGTACGGCTGCAAGACGGTAGCATTCCCCTCGATCAGCACGGGTATCTACCGCTTTCCGTTAGCAGAGGCCTCCAGGATCGCGATTCATACGATCTGCCTGTTTTTGCAGGCACATCCGGATATGGAGATTCTGATGGTATGCTTTGACGGGGCGACAAAGAAGCACTACGAGGCCGCTCTTAAAAAGGCAAAGGCGGAATAACCCTCCGGGGAAATACGTACGATTTTTGAGAGAGAGATTTTGTGTTTACGTGCCGGAAAAACTGGCGCAGGGAAACTTGATTAAGGAAAAAATCTGTGATGCTTCTAAAATAAAAGAAGAAAAAAGGAGCGGGGATCAATGGAACAAAAGCTTACAGCGGAACAATTAGAGCAGTACAACGCTGCGTTTATGGGGGACCGCGCAAACCGTGCGGCGATGACGGCTGTCACCAACGCCGGTGTTAACGAGGCGGCAAAGAATCAGGAAGTTTTCCGGAAAACGACACATGAATTTTCCCTGACATTAAAGCAGGGGCATGTGACGGCGCAGAAGCAGAGCGGGCGCTGCTGGATGTTTGCGGCAATGAACGTGCTGCGCTATCAGCTCATCCACAGCCTGAATCTCGAAGATTTTGATTGTCTCAGAATTATACATTATTTTTCGATAAATTGGAAAAATCCAATTACTTTCTGGAGAATATCCTGGAGACACTCGATGAGCCTACTAACGGCCGTCTACTCTCCTGGCTTTTGTCCGCGCCGCTCGGAGATGGCGGCCAATGGGATATGATCTGCTGTCTCATCGAAAAATACGGCGTGGTTCCGAAATATGCAATGCCGGAGACGGCCGTCTCGTCAAATACCAAAGAGATGAGGGATTACATGACGGAAAAGCTCAGAGGCTATGCATGTGAGCTGAGACGGGGGCATCAAAACGGAAAGAGCGTGGAGGAGCTTCGCGGAGAAAAGGACCGGATGATGAAGGAGATCTACAACATTCTCTGCACCTGCCTGGGACAGCCGCCGAAACAGTTTGATTTTGAAGTCACGGCAAAGGACGGCCGGTTTGTGCGTGCATGCGGCCTCACTCCGCAGGAATTTTATAAGAAGTACATAGGACTCGACCTTGCGGATTATGTCAGTCTGATTCATGCACCGACAGAGGATAAGCCGTTTCATAAGAGCTATACGGTACGTTTCCTTGGAAATGTGAAAGAGGGGCGTGAGGTCCGCTATCTGAACCTCCCGATCGAGGAGCTGAAGCGTGCGGCAGTTGCCCAGATGCAGGACGGGACTCCGGTGTGGTTCGGCTGCGACGTGGGGAAACGGTCCTCCAGGGAAGATGGTGTGATGGATCTGGATATATTCCGGCTGCAGGATGTGCTGGGTGTGGAGTTTACGATGACAAAGGCGGAACGGCTTGACTACGGCCAAAGCCAGATGACGCATGCTATGGTGTTTGTCGGCGTAAATCTCGGGGAAGACGGAAAGCCGAACCGCTGGCGGGTGGAAAATAGCTGGGGAGAAGACCGCGGCAAAAAGGGATTCTTTGTGATGAGCGATGCGTGGTTCGATGCATATATGTATCAGGTCGTGGTGCATAAGAAGTATCTGACAGAGGAGGAACGTGAGGAGTATGAAAGGGAGCCGAAGGTGCTGGAACCTTGGGATCCGATGGGAGCGCTGGCATGAGCCAAGGGACTGCCAGGAATCCGCAAAGGCCGGGACAGATGGAAGGGCTTTGCGGAACGGCTTTGGCACCGGAGGCTCTGTCGTTTATGCAGGCACAAAAATCGAGAGTGGAATTTGGCTGGCAGGCCAAACTCCACTCTCGGTTTTTTTCTTAAACGGCTGCCCGCAGTGGGCAAGGAGACACGCGCATCAGGTACCATCCTTTGACGGCTGGCAGCGTTGCCATCAATCGGCGTATGCTTGTTCAGTACGCCGAGCGGCAGTAATGCCGCACCATCGCGCATCTGTGGTGCAGAACTGTGCGGCTTCTTGTCCGCTGGAGGCAGATAATTCAATGAAATTTTTAACCGCCTCCGCTTTAAAGGGATATTTTTATAAAAAAGATTTTTGATTTTTTATTGACAAATAATATTATATATCATATAATATCGCTGTAAGTAATATTATATGATATATAATATTGTATAAGCTGTAAAGGAGAGAGCTTATGGTATTTAACACGGGGGCCGCTTTGCTTGATGCAGTGGTTCTGGCAGCTGTCTCGAGGGAGGCAGAGGGGACCTATGGTTATAGGATTACCCAGGAAGTGCGTAAGGCGATTGATATTTCAGAGTCTACGCTTTATCCGGTGCTTCGCAGACTTCAGAAGGAGGATTGCCTAAGCGTCTATGATCTGGCGATCGACGGCAGGAACCGAAGATATTATAAATTGACGGAGACCGGGCGTGTACAGCTTGCGCTTTATAAGGGGGAATGGAGTGTGTATTCGAAAAATATTTCCCGGATTTTTGAGGAGGCGAAATTATGAAGAAGGAAGAATTTTTAAAACAACTGGAATATCTTTTACAGGATCTTCCGGATTCGGAGAAGGAGGAGGCGATCTCCTACTACCGGGATTATTTGGAGGAAGCCGGGCCTGAGCAGGAAGAACGGGCTGTCGAGGAGTTTGGGAGCCCGGAGCGGGTTGCGGCTATCATACGTGCATCTGCGTCCGGAAATTTAGAGGAGGGAGGCGCGTTTACGGAGACGGGATACCGGGACGAGCGGTTCAAGGATCCGAATTTTGAGGTTGTGGAGCGGCTTGACTTGCCTGATGAGAAGGAGAAGACCTCGGAGGATGGGGTTGGGCCGGATAGGGGACGCAGCGGTTATACGGGCAGCGGCTTTAAGGAGTTTTTTAACAGGAACAGGCAAAACCGCGCGGCCCATGAGACGTATCAGGAGGAACCATATCGGGAACGCTATACGAGGAGCCGGAATATGCGGACGGTATATACACATGAGGATAAGAAGCCATGGACAAACCGGCTTTTGAAGCTGATCCTGATCGGCCTTCTTTTGCTCGCAGCAAGCCCTATTCTTTTAGGCGGGGCAGGGGTTCTTCTGGGCTGCGGAGCAGGTGTGATTGCGCTGGCTTTCGGAGCGGTCGCGGTAGTGCTGGGTTTGACCATAGCTGCAATTATAGCCGGAGTGATCCTTGCCGTGGTCGGCATCGTATTTACGGTGGGGACGCCTCTTGACGGGATTTTCCTGATCGGGCTTGCCGGGATCGGGATCGGCTGTGGATTACTAGGAGCGGTGGTCCTAGTCGGCCTTTGGGGAGTGCTTCGGACTCTGTTTATCCTTCTCGGCAAGGGAATCAAAAAGTGTGCCGAATATGCGCGTGGAAAGGGGAAAAAGACAGAATGAAGAAATTTATAAAAATCGGTTTGATTGTCGGTTGCCTGTTTGTGATTGCTGGTATCGGGATTGCAACCGCCGCATTTGCCCTTGGGACCAGCCCGAAGCGGATCGCATGGAGGCTCGAGCAGCTTAGCCGGTGGGAACGCCAGGCAGATTGGGACTGGTATGGGACGGCTGGTGCGATTGAACAGACTTTAGATGCAGCGGCGCCGGGAGAGCAGGGGCCCAAAACAGTGCCGGCGGATCCTGCCTTTGCAGAGCCCCTGCCAGAACAGGCAGACGGAGCGGGAAACTTTGAAGCGGCATATCCGGCCGTCTCGGTGCTGGAGGTCAGACAAAACGGCGGCAATGTGGAGGTGTATGTTGTGGAAGGGCAGACGGAGATGACGATCCGAGGGGAAAATGCGGACTTCACTCATGTAAACTATGAGGAGACGGACCGCTTCCATAAGGTCAAAATCCGGGCGTATGCCGGTGAAAGCTACCAGATTTTCATCCCGACCGCCTGGGTACTCGACAAACTGAGTGTAGAAATTTCTTCAGGAAACTTTAGCGGAGACAATATAAAAGCCCGTGAGGCGGAGTACCAGACAGAGAGCAATATGGGCACGATCGTCGCCGTACAGAGTGCGGGCGATATTCTGGAGATTGACTGTGCGGGCGGGAGCATCGAGTGGAGCTGTGCGGGGAGCATGCCGCCCCTGGTCGAGGCGGAGTGTGAACGCGGAGTCGTAAGCCTAGCCCTGCCGGGCGAACTTTCGCTTGAAACGATCGGCTATTTGCTGGAATGCGAATATGGAACGATTGAGCTTTTGGATGCGGGCAGATTCACCGGATTGGATGAAAAGGCGTTTAATCCACCGCAAAGGACAGTTTTTCTGGAGCTGTCGGCAGAGGATAACGGAGAAATCTATATCATGCAATAGAGAGGAGAAAGAGAAATGGAACAAAAAAAGCTGTTCCGGTCTGACAGAGACCGGATTCTGTTTGGTGTATGTGGCGGGCTCGGCGAGTATTTGAATGTGGACCCGACGGTCATCCGCCTGGTCTGGGCGCTTGTGGCCTGTTCGGGCTGGGGCCTGGCATTTTATTTTGTCGCCGCCCTGATTATCCCTTCCAGGTATTAAACGGTTGTAAGTTGTTTTTATAAGCAGAAGTCTGCCGACAGGCAGGCTTTTGTTTTTTTGTTTCATAGAAAGCGCGTCCTATGAAACAAAAATGCTTTGCAAGGATCGCACTGCGGCGGTAAGGAATCATGCTGCGAAAACGGCATGCCTCAGGCGGTATGCTTTAACGGGGCGCGGCTGCGCACGGGAAAAGTTTCCTGAAAATTTGATTGTGCGGCCTTGGCATATCTGTTACAATAGATCTAATAAAGACATGGTATAAGCTTCCATATTCAGGGAACACTTTCAGTACGGTTCAGGTTCCTGGACTGCTACACTTTCGGTACGGGTTGGAAAGGAGAGTTGTGTATGCCCAAAAAGAAAGCGGACAGCTTTGATCCAAAGGATTTAAAGCCGGAGGACAGGATGAAGTTTGAGATTGCGACGGAGCTAGGTCTGGCTGATAAGGTGATTGCAGGAGGCTGGCGCTGCCTGACGGCAAAGGAGAGCGGCCGTATTGGGGGCCTGGTGACAAAACGTAGGCGTGAATTGGCGAATGCGGCACAAAAAAACGAAAGAGGAGAACTGGCTTGAAAAAGACGGCGCTGATCTGCTTTACAGAACGCGGCTTTCAGACAGAGAAAAGGCTTGCCGGTCTGCTTACGGCCCGAGGAATGGAGGCCAGGCTGTTTGTGCTTGGAAAATACGCACTGCAGGCGGCTGCCATGGATCATACCGTGAGCTTCTGCCCGGTGAAGGAGGGCAAACTTTCGGAATGGGCGGCAAAACAGTGGGAAACGGACGCTCTGATCTTCGTGGGTGCCTGCGGGATCGCTGTGCGGGCTATTGCACCGCTTATCAAAGATAAGTATACGGACCCGGCGGTTCTTGTCGTGGATGAGG
>JAAWAR010000037.1 GCA_022792295.1 Lachnospiraceae bacterium | reverse complement strand
CTGTGGGGGACTTATAAAGCCCCGCATGAAAGGGCGTTGTCAGTGGAAAAAGAGGTATTTTTGGAGAAGCTAAAAAAACTTGTCGAGCTGGGGAAGTCGAAGCAGAACGCGCTGGATGTGTCGGAGATCAACGATTTTTTTGCCGGAGAGAATCTTGGGCCGGAACAGATGGATGAAATCTATACGTACCTGGAACGCAGCAATATTGATGTGGTTCCGGTGATCGACGAGGCGATCCTTGCGAATGAAGGTTCCCTGCTTCTTGATGACCTGGATGATGATTTCCTGGGCGATAAGCCGGAGGAAGACATTGATCTGGAGGCGATCGACCTTCTGGAGGGAATCGGTACGGAAGATCCGGTCCGTATGTACCTGAAGGAGATTGGTACGGTTCCGCTTCTGACGGCAGAGGAGGAGCTGCGCCTTGCAAGAAGAAAGGCCGAGGGCGATGAGGCCGCGAAGGAACGGCTGATCGAGGCGAATTTGAGGCTGGTGGTCAGCATCGCACAGCGCTATACAGGTCGCGGAATGAGCTTTTTGGACCTGGTTCAGGAGGGAAACTTGGGCCTTATTAAGGGCGTGGAAAAGTTCGATTATACAAAAGGATATAAGCTAAGTACATATGCTACCTGGTGGATCAGACAGTCGGTGACGCGGGCACTCGCCGATCAGGCGCGTACGATCCGCGTTCCGGTGCATATGGTTGAGACGATCAACAAAATGTCTAAGATGCAGAGAAAGCTTACGCTGGAGCTCGGATACGAGCCTTCGGTGGCAGAGCTTGCAGATGCGCTCGAGATGTCGGAGGACAAGGTGATGGAAATCATGCAGATCGCACGCGAACCAGCATCTTTGGAGACTCCGATCGGCGAGGAGGATGATTCCAACCTGGGGGATTTTGTGGCTGACAGCAATGCGCTCACTCCGGAAGGAAATGTGGAGTCCGTTATGCTCAGAGAGCACATTGATGCGCTCTTGGGTGATTTAAAGGACAGGGAGAGGCAGGTCATCGTTCTGCGTTTCGGCTTAGAGGATGGACATCCGCGGACGCTTGAGGAGGTCGGAAAGGAATTTAATGTGACCAGGGAGCGTATTCGCCAGATCGAGGCGAAGGCGCTGCGAAAGCTCAGGAATCCGGTCCGCAGCAAGAGAATCCGGGATTTTCTGTAGGGATATGGCATAAAAAAGGGACAGCGGCAGGTGAGGGCGCTGTCCCTTTTTCATCTTACAGAGAAATCCTTTGGATTTCCCTGTAAAAAAGGCCCTGCCGGGTCAGGATACGCAAAGGTTTCCCAACGAAATACAGTCCTGCACGGAGTGAGGCGATTCCGGCGCGAGAGTCCGCAAAGCGAACTCTTTTTAGGAGGAGGCAGACAGTGAATCAGAGAAATTACCAAAAGGAGCTTGACAGACTGTTAACGCAAATCGGGGAGGAGGGAGCTTTTCCTAGGCTTCTTCTCCATAGCTGCTGTGCGCCCTGCAGCAGCTATGTGCTGGAGTATCTGTCCCGCTATTTCAGAATCACGGTTTTTTATTATAACCCGAATATTGCTCCGGAAAGCGAGTATGTGGCTCGGGCAGTAGAACAGGAGCGGTTAATCAAAACGATGAGCGCGGGGCTTCCCCGCCCAGTCTCTTTTATCTGCGGGGAATATAGGCCGGAAGTCTATTATGAAGCGGTCCGGGGGTACGAGGGGGAGCCGGAAGGCGGAGCCCGCTGTACGGAATGTTTTAGACTGCGGCTTATGGAGACGGCCAGAATCGCCGGGGAGAGGGGCTTTGAATATTTTACGACGACGCTTTCGATCAGTCCTTTAAAGGATGCAGACCGGCTGAACCGTCTCGGTGAGGAGGCTGGGGCATGCTATGGCGTTCCGTTTTTAAATTCTGATTTTAAAAAGAAAAACGGATATAAACGTTCCATTGAGCTGTCACGTGAGCATGGGCTTTATAGACAGAATTATTGCGGGTGTGTGTTTTCTCGGAAGGGCCCGCAGAGGCCGGGCCAGGAAAACGAGGCGGTATAGCCGGCCTCCTGTACCGGAAGCCATAAGTCTTTCTGTTTCGCTGTCTCGGGAATAGCGGGAGCGGCGATTGCAGATGACTCCCGGTGGATCTTTTGGGGCATGCGATGTCGGCAGCGTGTTTTTAGCCGCGGTTCTTGACAGCGGGAAAAATCTGGTATAGAATGCTTAAAAAGAGGGGAAGGGAGAGTGTCTATGATTAAAAGAAAAATTAAAGTAGTCAATCCAACCGGTCTGCATCTGCGCCCTGCTGGGCTTCTTTGTCAGACCTCCATGAAATTTAAATCAAAGGTACTGATTCTCTATAAAGATAAGGAAATCAACGCCAAGAGTGTGTTAAACGTCATGGCTTCGGGGATTAAATGCGGCACGGATATTGAAGTGTGCTGCGACGGAGATGACGAGGAAGCGGCCATAGAGTCTGTCTGCACCTTGATTGCAGAGGGCCTTAAGGAATAGGAAGGAGATAAGACATGAGTGATCCGGTAAATTGTACCCATGATTGCGGCTCCTGTAGCGCAGAATGCTCGAGCAGGCAGCCAAATAAAGCCGATTTTCAGGAAAAATTAAGCGCGGGGAGCGCGGTAAAACGGGTGGTCGGCGTTGTGAGCGGCAAGGGGGGTGTCGGGAAGTCTCTCGTGACTGCACTGATGGCCTGTCGTCTGCGTGCCAGGAACCATCGCGTGGGGATTCTGGATGCGGATATTACGGGGCCTTCTATCCCGAGAGCGTTTGGGCTCCATGAAAATGTGGGTGTGACACCGGACGGAAAGCTTTTGCTGCCGTCGGTTTCCCAGACCGGAATTGAGATTATTTCTTCCAATATGATTCTTGAACACGAAACAGACCCGGTGATCTGGCGGGGGCCGGTGATCGCCGGGGCCGTCAAACAGTTCTGGGGCGAAACGCTGTGGCAGGACATCGAGTATCTGTTTGTGGACATGCCTCCGGGGACCGGGGACGTACCGCTTACGGTATTCCAGTCGCTTCCTGTGGACGGGATTCTGATTGTGACTTCGCCGCAGGAGCTTGTCTCGATGATCGTGGCAAAGGCTGTCAATATGGCAAAGAAGATGGAGATCCCGATTTTGGGACTCATAGAAAACATGAGCTATCTGGAATGCCCGGACTGTAAAAAGAAGATTCCGATCTTTGGCGAAAGCCGCATTGAGGAGACCACGAAGGAGTACGGGATCCCGGTGCTTGCCCGGATTCCGCTGCGGCCCGAGATTGCCCGTTCCATTGACGAGGGGACGGCAGAGTACATCAATGCGGATTTCCTTGATGCAGCGGCCGATGCTGTAGAACAATTATAGAAAGATAAAAATGGGAGGAGCCGCCGGTTATTCGGCGAGTTCCTCCCATTTTTCATAGAGGCTCTCGAGTGTTTGGGTGAGTTCCTCTTTTTCCTTGTTCAATTCCAGAAGCCTGGCGACGTCAGTGAAGACGGCTTCGTCGCAGAGGAGCGCGTCGATTTCTGCATCACGGGTCTCAAGCGCATGAATCTGTTCCTCGGTCTTTTTAAGCTCGTTTTGCTGCCTGCGCACTCTAGCCTGCTCCTCCTTCTTGGCTTTCCAGTCAGCTTTGGAGTTCTTGTCCGCGGCAGGGGGGAGAGGGCTTTTTGCTCCGGCTTCTGCGGTCTTAAAGTGCGCCGCCATCATGTCCTCGTGCTTTTCCAGATAATAATCATAGTTCCCGATATAATTTACAAGACTTTTGCCGGTCAAATCAAGGATCCGTGTGGCGGTGCGGTTGATGAAATAACGGTCATGCGAGACATAGAGAAGCGTGCCGCCGTAATGGCAGAGGGCATTCTCCAGGATCTCCTTGGAGGTAATATCCAGATGGTTGGTCGGCTCATCAAGGATTAAAAAGTTGGCCTCCGACAACATGAGCTTTGCGAGGGAAACGCGCCCGCGCTCTCCTCCGCTTAAGTCGCCGATTCGCTTGAATGCATCATCGCCTGTGAACAGAAATGCGGCCAGAGTGCTTCGAATTTGGGTATTTGTCATATTGGGGTAGGCGTCAGAAATCTCCTCAAACAGGGTTTTCTCCATATGAAGGACCTGATGATCCTGGTCATAGTAGCCGATGTGGACATGAGAACCCAGCACGATTTCTCCGAAATCCGGTGCAAGGAGGCCATTGATGATTTTGAGGATCGTCGTTTTTCCGGTGCCGTTGTCTCCGATGATAGCGACACGTTCTCCGCGCTTCACATCAAAGTCCACGTCAGAAAAGAGATGCCGGTTCCCGAAGGACTTGGCAAGCCCACGGACAGTCAGCACATCTTTTCCGCTTAAAATGTTGGGTTCCAAGCGGATGTCCATCGCGTCGTTTACCTCGACAGGCTTTTCCAGAACTTCAATCTTATCCAGCATTTTTTCACGGCTCTCGGCCCGCTTGATGGATTTCTCGCGGTTGAAGGAGCGGAGTTTTTCAATGACCGCCTCCTGATGGCGGATTTCCTGCTGCTGGTTTAAGTAGGCTTTCATCTGAACCGCCCGGAGCCTGGCGCGCTTTTCGCTGTAGGCGGTATAATTGCCCTGGTAGACCGTAGCCTTTGCATTGTCAAGCTCGATGACTTTTGTGACGATCTTGTCCAGAAAATAGCGGTCATGGGCCACGATGATGACGCTGCCCTTGTAGTTGGAGAGATAGGTCTCCAGCCAGGCGATGGAAGACATGTCCAAATGGTTGGTCGGCTCGTCTAAGAGGATTACATCCGGATTTTCAAGCAGAAGCTTTCCGAGAGAGACACGGGTCTTCTGGCCGCCGGAGAGCATTGCAATCTGTTTTTTAAATTCTTCCTCGGGAAAGCCGAGTCCCTTTAGAACACCTGTGATTTCGCTTTTCCAGGCATAACCGTTGGCGAGCTCGAACTGGTGGCTCAAGCGGCTGTAGGCGGCCATCATGGTCTCAAGCTCCTCCCCGGCGGCGGTCTTCATGGAGCATTCCAGCTCCCGGAGCCGTTCTTCCATTTCGATTACGGGACGTTTGACCTCCAAGAGCTCGTCATAGATCGTACGGTGGCTTAAAAGATTCTGGTTTTGCGCCAGATACCCCAGCGTCTTGCCGCCTGCGAGGACGACCTGCCCGGAATCAGCCGAAAGCTCTCCGACGATGATTTTTAAAAGCGTGGATTTTCCGGCGCCATTGATACCAACGATGGCGGCTTTTTCGTGTTCTTCTATATGAAAGGAAGCGTTTTTTAGGATGTCATCGCTTCCGAAGGATTTGCAGATGTTTGAACAGGATAGAATCATGGAAGTTCCTCCGTAATCAAAAGCGCTTTCCCGACACACCAAACGGGAAAGCGCTCTGTGGTTTTATTTATTCGTTCAAGTGATCCAGCCTTAGATTAAGCCATAGCAGCTACAGCCTTGGACAAACGGGATACTTTCCTGGAAGCGGTATTCTTATGATAGACGCCCTTGGAAGCAGCCTTGTCAATTTCACTTGTAGCAGCAATCAGCGCAGCCTGTGCAGCAGCCTTGTCACCGGTGGTAATTGCAGCTTCAACCTTTTTGATATATGTTTTTACCTTTGAGCGGATTGCCTTGTTGCGGGCGGTTCTGGTTTCTGCGACCAGGATTCTTTTCTTGGCAGATTTAATATTAGCCAATCTGTACACCTCCAAATATTTTAAATAGTGGTTGTTTGTTTTGCATCAAAGCCTGGACACGGACAGTTTAATGTAAACATACGCTTGTATTTTAACGAAATTTCCATTCGATGTCAATACATATTTTAGGAATTTTTGCGGAAATCTAAGAGGGAATGAAGGGGTCGAAAAATCCGGGGCAGGCGGGGAGCGGGAGAGTTGGGTTTGGGAGCGGAGTAGGGTTTTTTAGATATTTTTTGTTTGGAAGGGAGAGTTGGTCATGGAGGAGATGAAGAAGGCTTGTTTTGGGGTTCGGACGGATTTGGCTTTGGAGGAGAGGGAGCGGTTTCCCGGGGACGGCGGCGAGGTGGCCGGGGTTAAGTTACGGGAATGGGAGAAGGAGAAGGCAGGGCTTCGGCTTACGGAGGTTGTGATCACGAATGAGAAGGGTGCGCGGAGTATGGGCAAGCCTGTGGGGACGTATCTGACTCTGGAGGCGCCGGGGCTTGCAAAAAAGGACGAGGATTATCATAAGGAAGTGGTCGGGGAGCTTTCGGCGCAGCTTAAGCTTTTGTTTGGGCGGCATGGGATCGGGACGAAAGAGGGGAAGGCGCCATCGGTCTTGGTGGTAGGCCTCGGAAACATGGAGGCAACGCCGGACTCTCTTGGCCCCAGGGTGCTGGAAAACCTGCAGATGACGCGGCAGTTGACGTTTGAGTACGGCGAGGATTTTTGCGCGGAGCATGGGTATCCGGTTTTGAGCGGGATCACACCGGGCGTCATGGCGCAGACCGGGATGGAGACGGCAGAAATTATTCGGGGAATCGTTAAGGAGACACAGCCGCAGGCGGTATTGGCGGTCGATGCGCTGGCGGCAAGAAGTGTACATCGGCTCGGTGTCACGATTCAGCTTTCGGATACGGGGATTCATCCGGGCTCCGGTGTAGGGAACCATCGCAACAGTCTGACGGAGGAGACTTTGGGTGCCCCTGTCTTTGCACTGGGTGTTCCGACTGTGGTCGGCGCAGCGGCGATCGTGCATGACACGGTCGGGGCGATGATTGAGGTGCTAAAGAGAGAGAAGGCGACGGCCGGCTTCGGAGAGTCGATTGATAACATGCAGCCGGAGGAGCAGTATGAGCTGATCCGTGAGCTTTTGGAACCTCAGTTTGGCCCGATGTACGTGACGCCTCATAATATTGACGAGCAGGTACGGATGCTGAGCTTTTTGATCTCGGAGGCAATCCACGGCGCCTTGTTTTTGTAGAAAAGGCCCTGCCGTTTTGCGGCAGGGAGAGTACGCGTGATTTCTTCAAGGAAGGTTCTGCGTCTGTATGCAGTAAAAATCGGCGTAAGGAGACGCCATAGGGAAAAATTTGCGGCGTTTGCTGTATCGGTACCCTCAGTGGACAAGGCGTGTGTATCCTTGTTCACTGAGGGTAATAAAAAAAGCAGGCAAAAAGAAGGAACGGCGGCATAGAATAGAGGTAAGAATGGTTCGGGCGGCGGGTATGAGACGGAGATGGTACTATTTAAAAAGGCTGTTTCGGGCGAACCGCCCGCTTCTTTTTGCGTGCGCCGTGTTTGTGGCGGTATTTTTTGTTCTGATTTGGGCACGTCATGGAATTGCAGCCGGCTTTCAGGCCTGGTTTCATACATATGGTGTCCGCGCGGCAGGCGGGCTGCTTGAAGGCTGGTTTCCTGCGGCCGGGCAGGAGGAGAGAGACGGATTTAAGATTTGGCCGGCCGGAAAGAGGCTTTTGTTTGCATGGCTGGATGAGCCGGATGAAAGTGAGATTTACTCGGAGGATCCAGCGTATGAGAGACTTCTGGCAGAGGCGTGGGAAAAGGACCGAAACGCAGGACATGCAGGGGGCAAAGACCCAGACAGCGGTGCTTTGAGCGGAGGCCGGGCGGGCGAGGACGATGCGGGAAGGAAGCCTTCAGGAACAGACAGCCCAAAAGGGACAGGTGCAAAAGGTTCGGAAAAGGGAGACGGGCAGGAGAGCAAACAGAAAGAGACGGATATGGACGAACTGCCGGGCCGGGAAGTGATTACGCTGAAGCCGGCGGGTTCTGTCGTGATCCGGGAGAAACTTGCGGATTATGATTATTTGATGGGAACTTTTTATAATGTGCATCCGACAACGACGGCAGACCGTACGCTTATGGACGCAAAGAAGTTTCTGGAAATGGATTTTTCTCTCGATGAGCAGGCAGAGGGGCCGCAGATTCTCATCTACCATACGCATTCGCAGGAGGAATTTGCCGACTATCCGGGGAATCCGGAGGCGACGATTGTGGGTGTAGGTACATATCTGGCCGAGCTTCTGGAGGAGAAGGGGTATCGGGTGCTGCATGATACGAGTGTTTATGATATTCATGACGGAAAGCTGGACCGCAGCCAGGCGTATACGTATGCTCTGGAGGGGGTCATGGGGCTCTTGCAGAAGTATCCGTCGATTGAAGTGGTCCTGGATGTTCATCGGGACGGAGTAAAGGAGGGGACGCGGCTTGTAACGGATGTAAATGGAAAGCAAACGGCGCGGATTATGTTTTTTAACGGCACCTCCCAGACGCCAGACGGGCCCATTGAGTATCTCCCGAATCCGAACCGTGAGTCGAATCTGGGCTTCAGCTTCCAGCTTCAGCTCGCGGCCGCAGAGCAGTTTCCTGGTTTTACCAGAAAGATCTATTTAAAGGGACTCCGCTATAACCAGCATGTCCGCGCGCGGAGCGCTCTCATCGAGGTCGGCGCGCAGACGAATACGTATGAGGAGGCGAGAAATGCGATGGAGCCGCTTGCCGAGATGCTTTACGAGGTACTGGGGGACATGGAAAAGGACGCAAAGCCTTTGGAAAGCTCTGCGTCCGGGGAGAGTATAGGGAATGCGCCGTAACGGATAAGACGGTTAACCCTGACAGTCTCCGTCTACCCAAGTCCCGTATTCTTTGATTGTGCCGTCTTTGTTATACAAGGTTCCGATGCCGTTTGGATTGTCATTTTCCCATTCGCCTTCATAATATTCGCCGTTTACATAGTACATGGCACCGGTCCCGGCTTTTTTGTCGTCCCGGTACTCTCCGAAATAACAGCGCCCATCCGAGTAGAGTAAGACGCCCAGGCCGTTTCGATCCCCGTTTTTCCATTCACCGGTATAGCAGCTGTCGGTATAGTGGCGGGTTCCGGTTCCGTGATATTTGCTGTCCAAAAAGTCTCCTTCATAGAAAGCCCCCCCGGAGCTGTAATAGATGCCGGTTCCGACCCGCTTCCCTTTACTCCATTCGCCGCTGTACCAGTTTTTGGATTCCCCGTTATTGCTGTAGTAGTAGACTCCGCTCCCGTCACGGAAATCTTCTTTGTAGCTGCCTGTGTGATAATCTCCGTTGTTGAAATACTGTGTTCCGTTTCCGTCTCGCAGGCCGTTTTTGAATTCCCCGATGTAGGTGGCTCCGTCTTTGCCGATGAGGATCCCCATTCCGGTTATGAGACCGTTGTCCTGTACGCCGGTGTATTGGTTTCCGTCTTCATCGGTCCAGGTTTGGACGTTCTCCTGGCTTAAAATGTCGTCTTTTTTGTCATCAAAGGTCTCAATCTGTTCGTCGTTTTTCCAGACACCGGATATAGAGTGCCCGTCTTTATAATAAAGTGTTCCGGTCGTTGTATCCCCGTCCCATTCGCCTGCCAGATACCAGCGGTTTAATGTGTCATTCGGGGCATACCAGAATGTCCCGGCTTCGTTAAAGTCTCCCTCTTGAAAGCCGCCCTCGTAGCGTGAGCCGTCGGAGTAGTAATAGGTTCCGGTCCCTTCCAGATTATTGTTGACGAAATCTCCCTGATACCAGTTTTGGCGCTGTTTAAAGTAGTAAGTCCCGGGCCCAGTCCGCTCTCCGTCCGTCCAGGTTCCTTCATACCGGTCTCCATTATTATAATAATAGGTAGACACACCTTCCCGTATCCCGTTTTTAAATTCGCCCAAATAGGAGCCGTTTTTGTAAATGGCGCGGCCGTATCCTTCGATTTCATCGTTTATGCTGCGGCCGGTAAAGGTAACGCCCTTTGTGGAATCCCAGGTCTCGGCGTCATGGAGGATCTTTGTGACGAAATTGTCGTTCAGCCAGATACCGGTGAAGGCCGTTCCATCTGCGCGGGTCAGCGTGGCTCTGCCGTTGCGCATTCCATTGAGCCATTTTCCTGCATGGCGAGACCCATCCGGCCAATAAAGGATACCGTCTCCCTCCTGCTTGTCGGCTTTCCATTCTCCGACATATCGTCCGTTATCGTTGTAATACAGAGTTCCCTGTCCTTCCCGGTTATCGGCCTTCCATTCTCCCGTATAGCTGGCACCGGTAGAATAATAAAGCGTTCCTTCTCCGTCGCGCATTCCGTCTACGATTTCACCCTCATACCGGTCCCCGTCTTCGTAAGTGATTGTATCGCTGTATCGCTCTCCCGGCTGACGGGGTTGTGATTCTGATTCCGTCTGGGAGGGATCTGAGGCAGGTTCCGTGATCGGTGCGGAAGTTTCTGGCGGCGGCTCCGGCTTTTTACGGCGAGAATTTATTACGAGTATAGCTAAGAGTATTACGAAGAATATGACGATTGTACGCCAGATATTTTGAAAGAATACCTGATGGATATATTCCGTAAGGGAACGCCGGGGCTTTGGAGTGGCAGACCCCTGCTCCGGATTCTGCCATGTGCTTTTATGGTTGGATAAAAAATCCCCGATTAAGTTGGCACAGACTGTGACTGCCACAGCAGATAAAAAATCCCCAATGAACTTCATATATACCCCTCCCCCTCATTTTTCTTAATTATACACCAAAATCTGACAAAAGAAAAGTGCAGGAAGTGAAATGCTTGTTGTCATCGCAGCGTATGCAGGTTATAATTTAGGAAGGGATTGCTTGGTGCAGGGGAGAAAGAAAGGAACTCGGGAATCGACATGGATAAATATGAAATTCTAAAAAAATACTTCGGCTACGACAGCTTTCGCAACTCGCAGGAGACGCTGATCGACGGCATTCTAGCCGGAAGGGATACGCTTGGGATCATGCCGACCGGGGCGGGGAAGTCTTTGTGCTATCAGATTCCGGCGCTCATGATGGGAGGAATCACACTGGTAATCTCCCCGCTTATTTCCCTGATGAAGGATCAGGTGGGGAGTCTAAACCAGGCTGGGATCCATGCGGCGTATTTAAACAGCTCTCTGACGGCCGCGCAGTATTCCAAGGCCCTTTCTCTTGCGCGAGGGGGGCGCTATCCGATCATCTATGTCGCGCCGGAGCGCCTGGTGACCGATGCTTTTTTAGATTTTGCGCTGCATGTGAAAATCGCGATGGTCGCCGTGGATGAGGCGCACTGCGTTTCACAGTGGGGACAGGATTTCCGGCCGAGCTACTTAAAGATCATGGATTTTATCGGCCGCCTGCCGAACCGCCCGGTCATCAGCGCCTTTACGGCCACCGCGACTCAGGAGGTGAAGGAGGACATCATCGACATCTTACAGCTTCAAGAGCCCGTGATGGTCACGACAGGCTTTAACCGCGGCAATTTGTATTTTGGTGTCATGTCGCCGAGAGACCGGTATCAGGCGGTCAAAAATTATCTGGAGCTGCATCGGAATGAAAGCGGCATCCTTTACTGCCTGACGAGAAAGAGTGTGGAGGAGATCTGCAGCCGCCTGATTCAGGACGGATTTCCGGTTACGAGGTATCACGCGGGGCTTGGCGATGAGGAGCGCAGGAGGAATCAGGATGATTTTATTTATGACCGGGTTCCGATCATCGTGGCGACGAATGCCTTCGGAATGGGGATCGACAAGTCCAATGTCCGGTTTGTGCTGCACATCGGCATGCCGAAGAATCTGGAGGCATATTATCAGGAAGCAGGCCGGGCCGGGCGTGACGGAGAGCCGGCAGAGTGCATTCTGTATTACAGCGGGCAGGATGTGATCACGAATCAGTTTTTTATCGACCATAATAACGATAACCAGGAACTTGACGAGCTGACCCGTGCAATCGTTAAAGAGCGCGACCGGGAGCGGTTAAAAAAGATGACGTTTTACTGCTTTGCAAACGACTGCCTGCGGGATTATATTCTGCGGTATTTTGGCGAGTACGGTGCAGGCTATTGCGGCAACTGTTCAAACTGCCTGACGCAGTTTGAGACCGTCGATGTGACGGAGGCTGCACAGGCGTTAGCCGGCTGTGTGAAGGCCAGCCGCCAGCGGTTTGGGACGACTGTGATTGTGGATACAGTGCACGGCGCCAATACAGCTAAGATCCGCAATTACCGGATGGATGAGAACCCGTATTATGGGAGCCTCTCTAAAACACCCATGCATCGGCTGAGAAAAATTATAAATGAACTGCAGCTTAAAGGGTATCTGATGGTTACAAATGACGAATATGCGATCGTTAAGCTGACAGAAAAATCCGCAGAGCTTTTGGAGCCGGACAGGGAGGGCAGTCCGCAGATTTTCATGAAAATGGCAAAGGAGAAGGAGCCCCTAGCCTCTGCGGGAAGCACCAATAAGAAACGGCGCGGCGCGGCTGCGTTTGTGGGCGGCGGAGAATTTACGCAGAAGGAGGAGAGTCTGTTTGAAAAGCTTCGGGCCCTGCGGGCAGAGATTGCGAAAAAGGCGCAGGTCCCGCCGTACATCGTATTTTCCGATAAAACGCTGACGCATATGTGTCTCGTAAAGCCGAGAACAAAGGAGCAGCTTTTGTCTGTCTCCGGAGTGGGAGAGTTCAAATATGAAAAATACGGAGAACAGTTTCTTCGCTGTATCGCAGAGAATACGTTTACATAACACAAAATCAGATTGGAAGAACCCGGAAAACAGGAGAGAAAATTTAACAAATCTGTAATAATTTAAAAAAAGGAGTATAGCAAAAGTGTATAAATAATGCTGGAAAAATATGGTGAATTCGTTGCAATGTGTTAAAAAATAGTTACAAAATTTGAATTATATATTAACAAATGTTACGAAAATGCAAATAACTTATTGACATTTTTGTATGGCATCTTCTATAATCACAGACAGCCCGATTCGTGGGCTGCAAAAAACCATTGCAGAATGGGGAAAAGAGGATGCCTTATGAAACAGACCTGGAAGCAAGCAAGAAAAAGAGTGCGGCTTTTAGCGGCCTTTATGGCAGTCCTGTCAGTGACTGCCCTGACTGCTGTGACGGTGGCGGCAGAGGCGGCGGATGATTCTCTGGGCGTGAAAGGGAGCACAGAGGCGGCTCTCGTGAAGCTGTCTGAGGAGGCCGGTATACCAGAGGCAGAGGAAAAACCAAAGCAGACGAAAGAAAACAGGCAGGAGCCCGATTCCATAGATACAAAAGAAATACAGGAGGAAAAAGAAACGTCCATGAAGGCCGTCAAGCCGGAAATACCAAAGACGGCAGAGGAATCTGCTGCAGAGCCTTCGGGGCAGACTGACACAGGGACAAAGGGGGCTGCCGAAACCACGACTGCCCCGGATGCTGCGGCAGGGACAGACAGCGGGGCCGAAGCGTCCACGCGCCGTGTGATCACCTGTTCGGAGCAGGATTATAATGTCCTCCTTCGGATCGTCCAGGCAGAGGCCGGCAACTGCGACAGCCGTGGGCGGATTCTCGTTGCAAACGTGATTTTAAACCGTGTGCAGAGTCCCGAATTTCCGAATACGGTCACAGGGGTCGTCTATGAACGATCGCAGTTTTCGCCGGTGAGTGACGGTTCGATCAATCGCTGCCGCGTGACGAAAGAGACGATTGACGCGGTGGACCGGGCGCTTGCAGGGGAGGATTATTCGCAGGGTGCGCTCTATTTCATGAACAGGAGGAGTGCCTCGGGGCATAACGTGCGCTGGTTTGACACGCATCTCGATTATCTGTTCCGACATGAGAATCATGAATTTTTCCGGTGAGATGCATCACTTGAATTGAGGATTTCCGATGCATATAAAGATTACCGAAAGAAAAGGCAGGCACAGGGAAATGCCTTAAATGCGGTTGGGACAGAGGAGAGAACGGCCTGTGTACTGCAAGGCTGCGCGGCTCTGGAAAAGTGCAATGGCAAATCTGTGGTGCAAAACCATGTGTCCCCTTGTCCACTGAGGGTAAAGAGATAGGTTGATTCAGGAACGAAACGTGTATCGTTTGTGAGGGAATTTACCATGGGCAGGCCGGAGGAAAAGGTGACGGAGGCCTGTTTGGACATATTTTGGAGCAGCTATCAAAAATCAAATGACAGACTGGCGGTGAGCAAAAATTTTTTGCCTGCCGCCATTTTTTTGGAGAAAGGTTTAGAAGGCGGCATCAACGCAGACTGTGCTCAAAGTATTCGGTTTCTCAGAGTGGCAGCCAGCAAAGCCAATGCAAAAAGTACTTCTCTTTATAGCCCATTTGTGGTATACTATTATTTATAAAGTCTGTCGTCCAACAGTTCAGCATGGTGCATAATTCCTGGCTGGTGGGTCGAGTGGCTTTTGTTCTGTCTATTGATAAAAATCATCAGGAAAAAGGGCGGCAGGAACGCGGCGGGGAAGCAAGTGGCCCCTGCCCCGCATCAGCCGGGCGATGAAACGAAGTGCCGATCAAATTTGGCCGGACAGCCTTCAGCCAATGGCCCGTAAGTCGGCAAAAGACAGCCGGGGCCGACATGTATATGCCGGCGGATTGTGGGTAAGAGAAGGCAAGGAAGCACCGGTGGGGGATTTTGATACTGTGCCCGCTGACACGGCGCGCTAAGCTTCTAAAGAGCTATTCCCAGATGAGAATTATATGGGCCGCAAGTATAATATTAAATCAGGAGTGAAATGTATGGCACCGATTGTACACAGTGGAAACGACAAACAGAAGATCAAACGCATTGGCCGCAAGGTGGGAAACCTGGTTGCGGCGATGCTGGGCGTGAGCATCACCCTGGTTGTGGTGCTGTGTGTGCTGATGTTCTACCGGCTCACGATGTCCATGATGCAAAGCGAATGTGTAAACGGCACGAATGTGCTGGCGTATGAGCTGGCCTCCTATTCCGAGGATGATAAGACAGCGCTTTTGGATGCGCTCAAGCGGGAAATGGGGTATGAGTTTACCATTTTTCATGGGGATGAACGGGCGTACACGACCATTCAGCAAAACGGGCAGAGGGCTGTGGGCACACGTCTTTCCGGTGAGATTGCGGAAGTAGTGCTGAAACAGGGCAAAAGCTATGTGGGGCAGGCCACTATTTTGGGGGAGAAGCATCTTTGTTCGTATGCCCCTACATATGATGCAAACGGCCAGATCAACGGTCTGATTTTTGCCGGAATCTCCATGTCTTCTGCTGTGAGGCAAATTGGCCTGACAGTTGTGCTGTCGTGTTTAGTGGGTATTGTATTGACTATGATCGGAATTTTGATCATTGGAGCCTACATAAAGAAAACAGTTTCCGCCCCGCTTTTTCATCTGACCAAACTGGCCCAGACTCTGGAGCAGGGGGAGTTGGGGTTAAACCAGAACCAGACTATGATGGTGGGGATTGATTCTGACGATGAAATCGGAATTTTATCTAAAAGTTTTGATAATACCATTATCCGTCTGAGAAATTATATCGGAGAAATATCCGGTATGCTGGAGTCTATCGCTAACGGTGATCTGACGGCCCAGATTACCCAGGAGTATGTTGGTGATTTTGCTTCTATCCGTACATCCTTGAACGATATTCTTCAAAGGCTCAATAGCACAATGGGACAGATCGTCACCAGCGCGGAGCATGTCTCCGGCGGGGCGGAGCAGATGTCCACGGCCTCTCAGGCGCTCAGCCAGGGTTCTATGGAGCAGACCGGCGCAGTGGAAAAATTAGAGGAAACCATGCGTTCTGTCACGAATAGCGTCAAACAAACTGCAGAAAATGTCCAGCGTACGCGGGAGCAGGCTGGCGGGATGGGCAGCCAGCTTGCTGAGGGAAATCAAAAGATGCAGGAAATGATAAAGGCTATGGGTGAGATCACCAACAGTTCCAATGAAATTGAGAAAATTATCAAAACGATTGAAGACATTGCTTTCCAGACCAACATTCTTGCTCTGAATGCCGCTGTAGAAGCCGCTCGTGCCGGGACAGCGGGCAAGGGATTTGCCGTAGTTGCCGATGAGGTACGCAATCTGGCAGCTAAGAGTGCGGAAGCATCTCAATCTACCTCTGCGCTGATTGGGCGTTCCATTGCCGCAGTGAATGAGGGGACGCAGATTGCGGCTGCTACTGCAAAACAACTGAAAAATGTAGTGGCAGATGCACATGAGATCGTACAAACCATCAATGGGATTGCCGCCGATGCACAAACCCAGGCGGAAGCAGTGGAACAAATCCAAAATCAGATTGAGCAGATTACCAGCGTTGTGCAGACCAATTCTTCTACAGCTGAGGAGAGCGCGGCCACCAGCCAGGAGCTCAGTGCCCAGGCCAATGTATTGAAGCAGCTGATTAAAACCTTCCATCTTCGCCAGGTGTAACAGCAAAAGGCGCTGATGTGTCTGGCATTGAGAAAGTATAAGATGCCCGGCAGAAGCCGTACAAGAGGTTTCTGCCAGGCATTCGCTTTCTTAAATGCCATCCGATCGGCTGCTGCCAATGATTCAATACGGTGCAATACCGGTGCATTGGAACTCTGCACTTTTGCTGGAGGATGAGTCGAAATCAAACAACGAAAATCAACCGGATACTACACGATAGAAAAGATTGCATCCATCCGAAATTTCAAAGATTCTAAAAAATCTTCTCTCCCGTGACCAAAACTTTCCTGCGAGGCAGAAAGGCTGCAGAAAGGAACCTTCTCAATCTGCATGAACGGCAGCAGCTTTTGTGAAAAAGCCCGGGCAGGAGCGAGACGATTTACAGGGTATGTTTTATTATATACGCATCGAAAAGAGTGAAAAAACGGATTGACATCTTTTAGACAAAGTGGGATAATACTAATAACCATTGATTGCTATAAGGAGGTTTTCAAATGTCAACGAAAGCGTATTATCCGATCAGCGAAATCGGCAAAGGGAAAACGGGTTTTTCCAAGACAAGGTCCATCATTGAGGGCGCCTTTTACGGAAATAATGTCGTAAAGGTGAGCACACTCAGGG
>JAAWAR010000036.1 GCA_022792295.1 Lachnospiraceae bacterium | reverse complement strand
TATGGCAGAACTTTCAGTCGCGATTGCAGATGATAACCGACAGACTTTGAACCTGTTGGGGGAGATACTGGAGAAAGAGGAAGGAATCCATGTCGTCGGAAAGGCGGACAATGGCGAAGACGCATACAATATGATCATAAAGACCAATCCTGATATTGTCCTGATGGATGTAATTATGCCGAGGCTGGACGGAATTTCGGTGATGGAGAAAGTACGGAACAGCACGCAGATGAAGGTCTGCCCGTCGTTTATTATGGTGACGGCGGCCAGCAGCCAGGATGTGACAGAGGATGCGTTCAGGCTGGGAGCCAATTATTACATCATGAAGCCGTTCAGCCGCGATGTGATTCTCGATAAGATCAGACGGGTGAGCCTCGGCCGCTCAAAATCACTGCAGGGAAATATGGGCGGCGAAAGAAAGGTTCAGCCATATCTTGACAAAGAAGCTTACATGGCGCAGAATTTGGAGACAGATGTGACCCAAATGCTGCATGAGATCGGCATTCCTGCCCATATTAAGGGGTATCAGTATCTGCGGGATGCGATTATCATGTCCGTACAGGATTCGGAGATGCTGTCGTCCGTGACGAAAATTCTGTATCCGACAATCGCCAAAAAGCATCAGACAACGCCGAGCCGCGTCGAGCGGGCAATCCGCCATGCAATCGAAGTCGCCTGGAGCCGCGGAAAAATGGATACGATTAACGCACTGTTTGGCTATACGGTCAGCAACGGCAAGGGGAAGCCGACGAATTCAGAATTTGTAGCCCTGATTGCGGATAAAATCCGTCTGGACTACAAAAGATTATAAAAAGTTTTTTCTCCACCACTTTCTAATTTCACCGGAATGTGCTATACTGATAAAAGACTGAGAAGGCGATTTAAGTGGAAGGGATGGGGTAAAATGAAGAAAATACTGTTTGTAGCTTCGGAAGCAGTTCCTTTTATAAAAACCGGCGGTCTGGCGGATGTGGTCGGTTCTCTGCCAAAGTGCTTTGACAAGGAATACTTTGACGTACGCGTCATGATTCCGAAATATCTCTGCATCAAGGAGCAGTTTCGCAATGAGATGACCTATGTCAGCCATTTTTATATGGATTATCTCGGACAGAGCCGGTATGTGGGAATTCTCTCATATATATATGAGGGGATTACATTTTATTTTATTGACAATGAGAGCTATTTCTGGGGCGAAAGGCCCTATGGGGACTGGTTTTACGATCTGGAGAAATTCTCATTCTTCTCCCAGGCGGCGCTCTCTGCGCTTCCTGTGATCGGCTGGCAGCCGGATGTAGTGCACTGTCATGACTGGCAGACGGGACTGATCCCTGTCTATTTAAAAGACCGGTTTCATGACGGCGATTTTTTCCGCAATATGAAATCGGTAATCACGATTCACAACCTAAAGTTCCAGGGCGTATGGGATGTAAAGACAATCAAACGTTTCTCGGGCCTTCCGGATTACTACTTTACACCGGATAAGCTGGAAGCCTATAAAGACGGCAACATGTTAAAGGGCGGACTGGTGTACGCCGATGCGATCACAACCGTCAGCAGCACGTACGCAAACGAGATCAAGACACCCTTTTACGGCGAGGGGTTAGATGGCCTGATGCGGGCCCGGGCCCATGATTTGCGCGGGATTGTAAACGGAATCGACTACGAAGATTTTAATCCGGAGACGGATCCGCATATCGTACAGAAGTACAATGCGAAAAACTTCCGCAAGGAAAAGATCAAAAATAAGCGGGCACTCCAGGAGGAGCTCGGCCTGGCCACGGATGATAAAAAGTTCATGATCGGCATTGTCTCCCGGCTGACGGATCAGAAAGGGTTTGACCTGATTCAATGCGTCATGGATGAAATCTGTACGGATGATGTGCAGCTTGTGGTACTGGGGACAGGGGATGATAAATATGAAAACATGTTCCGCCACTACGACTGGAAATATCATGACCGGGTTTCTGCGCAGATCTATTACTCCGATCCTCTCTCACACAAGATCTACGCCTCCTGTGACGCGTTTCTTATGCCGTCGTTATTTGAGCCCTGCGGCCTAAGCCAGCTTATGGCGCTTCGCTATGGCGCCGTGCCGATTGTTCGTGAAACCGGCGGGCTTAAGGATACGGTTTGGGCCTACAATGAATATGAGGGGACCGGAACCGGTTTTTCCTTTGCGAATTATAACGCACATGAAATGCTCAATGTGATACGCTATGCCAAGTATATATACTATGAGAAAAAGCGTGAGTGGAATAAGATCATTGACCGGGGTATGGCCGCAGATTTTTCCTGGAATACCTCTGCGAAAAAGTATCAGGAGCTTTACGACTGGCTGATCGGTTACTAAGGCGGAAAGAAGGGACTGCGACAGGAGAAACGGATGAATTTTTGGAGAGAAATACTCGGAAATCGGGTTCTTATCTGCGCCGTGTCTGGCTGGGTGGTGGCGCAGGTCTTAAAAACCTTGATCGACGTGTGCTTAAACGGCTCGCTTCATGTCGAGCGTCTGTTCGGTTCCGGCGGTATGCCGAGCTCTCATTCGGCCACGGTATGCGCGCTGGCAACGGCATCAGGAATCAAGTACGGGCCGGGTAGCTTTGAGTTTGCGGTCAGCTTCGTCCTGGCGATGGTCGTCATGTATGACGCGATCGGTGTACGTCAGGAAACAGGCAAGCAGGCAAGGCTTCTAAACAGTGTATTCTTTGAGAATATCCTGAATTTTGACGGGGTTATTCTGCAGGAGAAGCTGAAGGAATATGTGGGACATACGCCCTTACAGGTGGTGGCGGGTGCCCTTCTGGGGATTGGAGTTGCCGCTTTGGTCAGCAGAGTATAAAAACCGATGCGGGTGCCCAAAATACCGCGGCCATGGCCTGGAAAAGTTGGAAAAAGTTTTCAAGGGATGTTGCATTATTTGGCAGCATCCCTTATAATAATTTCAGACCGTTTTTCGGCCTCTTGTTTTTTGTGCGCTGATTTCCAGAGCTTTTTGAAAGCCAGGGTTTGAGCAGTGAACCGGGAATACGAAAGAAAGGCAGAAAAAACAGAGAGGAAAGGCGGAATAACCAGAGATGTAGATGAGAATCTACAAAGATTATAGGAGGAAGAAAAACTTATGGCAAAATGGGTGTATAAGTTTGAAGAAGGCAGCGCTGCAATGAGAAACCTTCTTGGCGGCAAGGGCTGCAATCTGGCCGAGATGACGAATCTTGGCATGCCGATTCCGCAGGGCTTTACGGTAACAACCGAGGCCTGCACCGAGTATTACAACAGCGGGAAGCAGATCACACAGGAAATTCAGGATCAGATTTTTGAGGCTTTAAAGTGGCTCGAGGGTGTAAACGGAAAGAAATTCGGCGATACGGAGGACCCGTTGCTTGTCTCTGTCCGCTCCGGTGCACGTGCCTCCATGCCCGGCATGATGGACACGATTTTAAATCTTGGCTTAAACGATGTGGCAGTTGAAGGGTTTGCGAAGAAGACCGGCAACCCGAGATTTGCATATGATTCCTACAGAAGATTCATCCAGATGTACTCTGACGTTGTCATGGAGGTTCCGAAGTCCTATTTTGAGAAGATCATCGACGAGATGAAGGAAGCAAAGGGCGTTCATTATGACACCGATCTGACCGCCGAGGACTTAAAGGAGCTGGCAGAGAAGTTCAAGGCCGTCTATAAGGAGGCAATGAACGGCGAGGAGTTCCCGCAGGATGCAAAGGCGCAGTTGATGGGCGCCGTGAAAGCCGTATTCCGTTCTTGGGACAACCCACGTGCGATCGTATACCGCCGTATGAACGATATTCCGGGCGACTGGGGTACCGCGGTTAACGTACAGACCATGGTTTTCGGAAATAAGGGAAATACGTCTGGTACCGGCGTTGCGTTTACCCGCAATCCGTCCACCGGCGCGAAGGGAATCTTCGGCGAGTATCTCATCAATGCACAGGGCGAGGACGTGGTTGCCGGTGTTCGTACTCCACAGCCGATCACACAGCTTGAAAAGGATCTTCCGGAGTGCTATGCACAGTTCATGGATCTTGCCATGAAGCTCGAGAATCACTTCCACGACATGCAGGATATGGAGTTTACGATCGAGGAAGGCAAGCTCTATTTCTTACAGACCCGCAACGGAAAGAGAACCGCTCCGGCGGCAATTCAGATCGCCTGCGACCTGGTGGATGAAGGCCAGATCACGCCTGAGGAGGCGGTATTAAGAATCGAGGCGAAATCTCTTGACCAGCTTCTTCATCCGACCTTTGATCCGGACGCTTTGAAGGCCGGCGAGGTAATCGGACAGGCCCTTCCGGCGTCTCCGGGTGCGGCAGCCGGCAAGGTTTGCTTTACAGCCGAGGATGCAAAGGTAGCCGGTATCGGCGGCAGAGGCGAGCGTGTGATCCTGGTTCGTCTGGAGACCTCTCCGGAGGACATCGAGGGTATGCATGCGGCACAGGGTATCCTGACCGTCCGCGGCGGTATGACCAGCCATGCGGCCGTTGTGGCACGCGGCATGGGAACCTGCTGTGTATCGGGCTGCGGCGACATCAAGATTGATGAGGATGCAAAGGTATTCGAGCTTGGCGGCAACACCTTCCACGAGGGGGATTATATCTCCTTAGACGGTACGACCGGTAAGATCTATAAAGGCGATATCAAGACACAGGAGGCTTCCGTCGGCGGAAACTTCAAGAGGATTATGGACTGGGCAGACAGCTTCCGTAAGCTTGGCGTGCGCACCAATGCGGATACGCCGGAGGACACTGCGAATGCTGTGAAGCTTGGCGCAGAGGGCATCGGCCTCTGCCGTACCGAGCATATGTTCTTTGATCCGGAAAGAATCCACAACTTAAGAAGAATGATTCTCTCCGATACCGTTGAGGCGAGAGAGGAAGCGTTAAATAAGCTGATCCCGTATCAGAAGGGCGATTTCAAGGCGATGTACAAGGCACTGGAGGGAAGACCCATGACCGTCCGTTATCTGGATCCGCCGCTGCATGAGTTCACTCCTAAGACCGAGGAGGAGATGGCGGAGCTTGCGAAGGATATGGGCTTAACGGTCGAGGTTGTCAAGACAAAATGCGACGATCTGCATGAGTTCAACCCGATGATGGGACACCGCGGCTGCCGTCTGGCTGTCACCTATCCGGAGATCGCCAAGATGCAGACACGCGCCGTAATGGAGGCCGCGATCGAGGTCGCTGAGGAATGTGGCTATGACATCGTTCCGGAGATCATGATCCCGCTTATCGGCGAGAAGAAGGAGCTTAAGTATGTCAAGGACGTGGTCGTTGAGGTTGCTGAGCAGGTGAAGAAGGAAAAGAACTCCAACATGAAGTACCACATCGGTACCATGATCGAGATTCCGCGTGCGGCACTGACCGCAGGCGCGATTGCCGAGGAAGCAGAGTTCTTCTCCTTTGGTACGAACGACCTGACGCAGATGACCTTCGGCTTCTCCCGTGACGATGCCGGCAAATTCCTGGATTCCTACTACAAGGCAAAAATCTACGAGTCCGATCCGTTTGCAAGACTGGATCAGACCGGCGTAGGCCGCCTGGTAGAAATGGCTGTCAAGGAGGGCCGCGCGGCGAAACCGGAGCTTAAGTGTGGAATCTGCGGTGAGCACGGCGGGGATCCGTCCTCGGTCGAGTTCTGCCACAGAATGGGACTTAACTATGTAAGCTGTTCCCCGTTCCGTGTACCGATTGCCAGATTGGCGGCGGCACAGGCGGCGATTAATCTTAAGTAAACAATCATACAGCCGTGTAGGAGCGTGACGATTACCAGGTATAGTACAGTGTAAAGGAAAGAGAGATATTCAATCGTAAAATATTGGGTATCTCTCTTTTTGCTCTGACAAGGCTTCCTAGAGTTTTTGAAGTGCGAATGCGTTTATTGCGCGGGAATTCCCTGCTGAAAGTTATATTGTCTGCAAAATTGGAACCGAGAATCCTGAAAAGCTTGTAACGAAACCATTTTACTTATCAAACAGGGAAGACATGCCGATATACGGTTAAAAAGGCCGTGTGAAAAATACGCAGGGCAGAAAAGAATAAGTATTTTTTATAATCGGCAGTTATGGGAGACAGACCATAAAAGGAGGCTGGAGATATGATCAATTATCTACGAAATTTAAAAATCAGATTTAAACTTTATGTCCTCATAGGAGTTGCGCTGATTGGCATGCTTGTCATCGGCGGCATGTCATTTTGCCTTATGGGCCGGATGAATGACATGACAAATGATATTACAACAAGCTGGCTTCCCAGTATTAATACAGCAAGGGACTTGACCGCGACCCTTTCCAATATCCGTCTGAATGAATTAGGGTATCTTACCGCAATTTCTGATGACACAGAGGCATCCAGTCTTCAATACCTCCAAAAGGAAAAAGAAGATATGGATACCCTGCTGGCCACGTATGGAGGACTCATTGACGAAGAAGAAAGAAATTTCTATGAAAATGCAATGAATCTGTGGGCTCGGTACGATGAAGCAGATGAAGAAATGATGGCGTTAGCCAAACAGGGCCGCACAGAAGAAGCCCGCGCTATCCTGGATGGAGAATGTGTAGAGCTTTACAATTCTCTAAACAGCGCTTTTAATGATATTGTCGTCTACAATACAGAAGGCAGTGACGCTGCAACAGAGGAAAGTTTTTTCCTCTACAGGTCTGCCACCTTCCTTATGACAGCAGTGATCCTTGCAATAATCCTTGTGGGAGTTTTCTTCTCATTTGTGATTGTACGCCTGATCAAAGCCCCTATCTCGGAAATCGAGAGTGCCGCTATTAGAATGGCAGAGGGAGATTTGGATGTAGAGATTTCCTATACCTCCAAGGACGAACTGGGTGTTCTCGCCGCGCAGGTACGCAGATTAATCCATAAGCTTCAAGTTATCATTGATGATGAGAATAAATTCCTTGCTAAAATGGCGGCCGGAGATTTTACGGTGGATTCTGTCTGTGAAAAAGAATATACAGGAGGCTTCCATCCGCTGCTTGTTTCTTTCCGGGGCATTGCGGAAAAGCTCAACGACACGATGCTGAAAATAAACCAAAGTTCCACGCAGGTTGCCAGTGGTTCAGAACAGGTATCTAACGGCGCCCAGGCTCTTTCCCAGGGAGCAACCG
>JAAWAR010000035.1 GCA_022792295.1 Lachnospiraceae bacterium | reverse complement strand
GTATAACCTTTCTCTTTTATAACTTTAACTCGTGTATGCTCTTTTGTAATATGATCCCCATCTGTTGTTGCATCCCTCCATTTTATTTCATGTGCCATTCCATTAACCAAACAATCAATTTCAAAAGTCTTTGGTCTACTCCCTAGCGTATTTGGGATTTTTACTTTTGCAGCTTCAGAATACTTATGCTTTATACACATACAGGCAGCTTCTTCCAAAAACGCACCTGCATACTTATATAAGAATCGTCCTTTATTCTGATATAAATCAATAAGATTTCCGTCTTCATTGGTGACCCCTAATACCCTATATATCAAGATAATCTCATGAAAACATGAGTTTTCAGAACGTGTATTCTTTAATCCGATAGTACTGTTATACCTTTTAGGTGATACTCCTTTGGCCGAAATTCCTCCGTCTGCTCCCAGGAAACAGATTCTTCTTTTGCATTCCCCTTTGCGGCCTCCCGCCTGCCATCTCTGACCGCCAACAGTACCATGGCCATTAAATATGAGACAATACATATGCCGGACAGCACTCCGAAAAACCACCCCGGGAGGAATTTTTTCGTCTGTCCGCGCACGTAGGTCAGGCCCTTTCTCTCGCACATTGTAAGAAATGCCTGCGCCTGTTCCTGATTCCAGACACCGTTTTTTAACGTCAGCAGGAAAACCCGGCAGTCCTTTTTAACAAGGCAGAACGCATGCTCCGTGTCCACGACCCAGCCGAGGCTGTCCCAGTGGAACATGGCCGTCTCTTTCTCATTCTTCCTCTGCACAACGTACTCCTCAAAGACCGCCAGCTCGCAGTCCCCGTAGATGTCGCTTTGAAGCTGTCCTCTTTTCAAAAGCTTTTTGCTTCTCTCTCTCGGGCTAAGCAGCCGATTCCTCAGCAGCGCGATATACAAAAACACGAGCACAAAGAGCACTGTCAGTCCCATACGGCCTCTGTTAAACAAGACCCAGAAGCACCCGAATAGTACGCAGATTCCTCCGTACACTGCCAGATATGTCTTCTGTCGCTTCAGGCTGTCTTCATTCCCCAGTCTGCCCGAAAACTGAGTCCCCAGGATCTCCTCTGAAACCTCCAGCCAGGCATGCTCGTCAAGCCGGAACCGAAAACGGAAAAACGCTTTCTCCCAGTCAAACACAGAGGCAGAAGAAACTGTCTCCTGACTCGCCTTTGCCAGCCGGATCCGGCTGATAAACGATTCCCGCTCCTGAGGGCTCTCAAAGACCCGCAGCGGAATCACATACCAGGCAAGCTGCTTCTTTGCCCAGTAGCGTCCCAGCATCAAAAGCTTTTGTGTCACCCGAATTACCTCAATGCATTCCAAAGGCGCCTCTACATATTCCCCGTATTCCAACTTCAGCCAGCCCTCATCCAGCCAGACCGTCCGCTCACTCTCGCACTGCTCTTTTTGAATCTGTTTATAAAGAGAAACAACCACTATCACCCAGATAACCGCCAAAAAAGCCAGCAAGAACACACTCACCCAGGACATCAGCCAGAAATTCACAGCCAGCAGACAAGCGAGGAGGATCCCTCTCCCGACCCAAAACTTCCTCTGCTCCCAGACAATCCGAACCGCGAACTCCCAGGCTTCTCTCCTTGTCAGCATAAAATGATACCGCTTCATCACCTAAAACCCTCCTGAATCCCTTTCCCCGTCCATGCTTTTCCTGCCCTGCCCTTTGCGGCCCTATTGCACAAAAAGCGGCATGGATTCTTCCGCACTAAAATCCACGCCGCCTGATTTTCCTTATCCTTATCCCGCCTGCATACGCCTTACAGCGCCACCAGAACCATTTCTTTTCCATTCTCAGGAAGCTCGTCCTTGTCGAGCGACACACTGAGTACAAAATTTACATGATACTTTTTGCTGATTTCCTCCAACTCTGCAAGCGTAGTCGTAATATCTTCTCCCTCCAACACCGCAAGTTTTAAGAAGCTGTCCAGATACATAACCTCAATGTCATGATCCTGGGAAATAATTCCACAGATAAAACCAATAAAGCCCTCAGAGCTATGTAGCGGAAACTCGGCCACGTTAATCAGACGGATCCGATTACTGAGCTCATACATATGCTTGGAGCTTTTATCAAGATAAACGATGGAACCCTTGGATTCCTTGATCGCAGCATTTGCCCTGTCCAGTAAATGTTTCGTCTTTCCCTTTCCTTTTTTGCCAGCAATAATCTGAACCATAATAATCTCCTCCTTGGGTTTATATGTTTTGCCTAAAAAGTCGTTTTCTCATGTTTTGATTATAGAATATTCGCCGAAAAATTGCAACGACTATTTGACAATTTTACAAATTATCTTTGTCATGTCCTCATAAAGCGCATCTCTGGACGCCGCCTTCATAACCACCGAGGCGTATTCCTGGCCGCTCTCTGTGCGGCTTCCCATGATCAGGCAGTACCCGGCCGCCTGTGTGGTACCGCTTTTTCCGCCGAACACCGTAAGTCCATCCGGCGTTTCCCGCTTGCCGTTCATATAGTAATTTCCGACGGTCCAGACCGCGCTCGCCTGCTCCCCATCCGCTCCTATGTATGCAGCCGTAAAGCCCTTCGCTCCGATGACCTCACGGAACTTCTCATACTTAAGCGCCTCATGAAACATCAAATATAAGTCATACGCTGTTGTGTAATGATCCGGATCCGTCAGTCCGTTTGCGTTTGCAAAGTGCGTCCCCGTGGCGCCGATCCGCCTGGCCTCTGCATTCATCCATTCTGTAAAGTTCTCAACCGAACCCGCCAGGTGGACTGCAATCGCATTGGCAGCGTCATTCCCGGACGGAAGCATGAGACCATAAAGAAGCTGCTCGAGTGTCAGTTCATCCCCTGGCTTTATACCGGCCATCGAAGACCCCGGTTCATCAATCATTACCGCATCGGTTACATGCACTATATCATCCAGCCTGCCGTATTTGAGCGTCAGGATAGCCGTCATAATCTTTGTCGTGCTGGCCGGGTTCATGCGCGCAAACACATTTTTTTCAAACACGGCCGTACCGCCGCTTAAATCAAATACGGCGGCCGCCTCCCCTGTGATCTCCTGCCCTGCCTGTGCTCCGCCGTCCGCGACACAGAGCTCTGCCGCAAACGCCTCGGCAAACAGCGCCTCATCCCCGGACAGCTCCAGGGAAGGAAAGGCCGCCATGCGCTCCTCCAACACATACTCGTCAGGAAGCGCGCTTTTTACCCCGCAGCCGGAAAGGATCCAGACGGCGGCCGTCAAAAATCCAACGAGCCTCGTATATTTTTTTCTTATTTGTACATTTCCCGCCATTCCAAATCCCCGCGATCCAGTGCTTTAATCAGAAGCTCCGCCGTCGCCAGGTTTGTGGCAAGCGGAACGTTATGGATGTCACACAGCTTTACGGCTTTATTGACATCCGGTTCATGGGACTTGGGCGATAGAGGGTCCCTCAAAAAGATCACCAGATCCATGTCATTGCTCTCGATCTGTGCGCCCATCTGCTGTTCTCCGCCCAGATGGCCGGGCAGAAACTTATGGATGCTTAAGTTTGTCACTTCTTCGATGAGCTTTCCGGTCGTACCGGTTGCGTAGAGTTCATGCTTACTCAATATCCCCTTGTAAGCAATACAAAAATTCTGCATCAATTTCTTCTTGGAGTCATGTGCGATTAGTCCGACGTTCATTTTTGCGATACCTCCTGTTACTCTGGTTTCCTTTGCTGCAGTCCGACATTTAGAATAATACCTGTTCCTATATAGAAGCTTACCAGGGAGCTGACGCCGTAGCTGATAAACGGCAGCGGCAGCCCGGTATTCGGAAAAATACCGGTGACGACGGCGATGTTCGTAAATGCCTGGAAGCCCACCAAGGCCGCCATGCCTGTGCACAAAAGCTTTCCCGATAGATCCGCCGCCCGGTTTGCAATATGGAAACATTCAAACACAAACAGCAGAAACAGAGCCAAGACAATCATACACCCGACAAAGCCGAGCTCCTCTCCGATGACAGAAAACACGAAATCCGTGTGCTCCTCTGATAAGAAATTCCCGTTTTTAACAGAAAAGGCCGTGTCATTAAAAAGCCCCTTCCCATAGAGACGGCCAGAACCGATAGCCATTTTTGAATTATCCTGCTGCAGATTCAGCTCCGCATACTTTCCGGGATTGACAAATGCCAGAATCCGGTTCACCTGATAGCCCTTTAAAAACGGCAGCATGTCCCGTTCCGCGAGAAAAACAACCAAAGGAAAGCACGGAAGGACAACGGCCATGGCTCCCAGAATCCACCGGTAGCTGATGCCTGCGATAAATATCATGCACAGGATAAAAAACATAATTACGATTGATGTAGAAAGATCCGGCTGATCCAGGATCAAAAAAACCGGGACAGCCGCCAGACCGGCCAGCATGACAAGCGTCACAGGCCGATCAATCTTTTCCTGGTTTTTTTGCAGAAACCAGGAAAAGAACAGGATCAGACCGATCTTCACAAATTCGGAAGGCTGAAACCGCCCGATGACCGGAAGCGTAATCCAGCGCTTTGAACCGCCGCCGAAGCCCCCAAGCTGTCCGGCCGCGCTGACAGCCGCCAAAAGAACGACGCAGCCGACGTAAACCACTCCCGAAAACTTCAAAAGATAGCGGTAGTTGATAAGCGACAGGCAGACCGCCATGAGCAGGCCTCCAAATAGTCCGATTAACTGTCTGGTGACATAGCTCGTTGCGCCTCCCACCGCACTGTTGATCGCCGCGACACCGATCAGATTCAGCGCCAGCGTACAGAACAAAAGACGAAAGCTGTAATTTTTAAAATTGTATTCTGCAAGCATTACAGGCAAGACCCCTTGGTATAAAGCGTACGGACGGGGATACTGGCATAGAGAATGGGAAGCTTGCCCGGCGCTCCCCTGTCTCCTGCCTTCGTAATCCTGATTTCCAGGCCTTCCGTATCAATTTCCATGTATTTTGAGATTGATTTTATCATATCGTCCTTTATCATTTCCAGAACCTCTGGCGTACACCCCGCTCGGTCGGAGATCAGCAAAAACTTAAGCCTCCGTTTGGCGATGGAGCCGGAGTTTTGCTTCGTCAGGATTTCAAGGAGCCGAAAAGAGCTAAGCACGCTTCAAAAGCCCCGCAAACCGCGTGAACAGGCTCTTACTTCTCTCAAGCTCCATTAGTGGCACCTCCTGACCAAGCACCCGTTTGCAGATATTGAGATAGGCCTGTCCGGCAAAGGAATTCACGCCCACCAGGGGCTCTCCCTGGTTCGTAGAGATCACGACCTCCTCGTCGTCCGGAACGGCTCCCAAAACCGGAATCCCCAAAATGTCGGTCACGTCCTCCAGAGACATCATATCCCCGCGCCGCACCATATCCATCCGGAGCCTGTTGACGATCAGGTCCATCTTCGTGATTTCGTTGGACTCTAAAAGCCCGATAATCCGGTCGGCGTCACGGATCGCGGACACCTCCGGCGTCGTCACCACAAAAGCTCTGCCGGCCCCTGCAATGGCGTTTTGGAAGCCCTGCTCGATGCCTGCGGGACAGTCGAGCAAAATGTAATCGAATTCTTCCCGCAGATCGTCCACCAGCTTTTTCATCTGCCCCGGAGAAACCGAGGACTTGTCCCGCGTCTGGGCGGACGGAAGAAGAAACAGGTTCGGATATCTTTTGTCCTTTATAAGGGCCTGCTTGATACGGCAATTCCCCTCCACGACGTCTACAAGGTTGTAGACGATGCGGTTTTCCAGTCCCATGACCACGTCAAGATTGCGAAGACCGATGTCTGTATCGATCAGCACGACCCGCTCTCCTAACATGGCAAGACCGGTTCCGATATTCGCAGAGGTCGTTGTCTTGCCCACACCCCCTTTACCGGATGTAATAACAATGACTTCACTCATAAGAATATCCTCCTGTATTCAGTTGTAGAGGCGGCAACGGGTCTTCCCCGTTACCGGCGGTGATACAGTCCTATTTTACATGAAAATCATGAATATTTCCAGTCCTAAATGAAATTTAATGCACTTAAAAAGCTCTTTTTTATCGGTTCACAGAAAATACGACCGTCTCTGGCAAAAACTGTCACTGGTCCGCGCCCAAAAGGCCGCCCTCTCCCGCTTTTTTCGAGACTTAGTCCGCCTATTTTTATCTGTATAGGAGCCATTTCAAAGGCCACCACGACCGAATCAGGGTTCCCGTTCAGACCTGCCCAGACCGTCCCCTTAAGGGAACCCAAAATCACCACATTTCCTTTCGCCGTCACACGGGCGCCCTTCTCTACATCTCCGATGATGACGATGCTGGCTTCGGACTCCAAAACATCTCCGTCCTCCAGGACCCCCTTATAAAATTGCCCGGTGTGTGAGGAGAGCTCCATGAGTTTTTCGTTCAGCGCCTTCTCACAGCGCTCGATCCGGTTGGTATCCGAATCCACGAGGCAAAGGATCTCCACACTGGAGCTCTCCGTGATTGCATCCACAACCGCCATCTCCTCCGGTCCGGTAAGCTCTCGTCCCGAGAGCTCTAACGTCATCTGGGCAGCGCCCCAAAATCTTGCCGTCTCCCGAAACTTCGTCCGTACCGCCTCCAAAAGCGCAGGAAATGGAAGCTCTGGATCCAGGCGTACGGTCATACCCGCCTTATTCGCCTTAATCACTACGGCATTTTTCATGAAAAAGCCCCCCTTAATCGCCGATTTCTACGTTTGAAACATTTAGTGCACTGTTGTTCATGATCTGATCAAGATCCGTGTATCCATAATAAAACCTGTAAATACTCTTGGCCGCAGTCGCCGCGTTAGACGAGGTGTAGCCATAAGGGATATTCACCGTCACGGCAATCTCCGGATTCTCATAGGGCGCAAACGAGACGAAAAACGCGTGGTTGATGCGGTGTCCGTTTTTGATCTCCTCGGCCGTACCGGTTTTTCCGGCTATATCGACCTCCAGGTCGTTAAAAATACGCCTGGCTGAACTGTCTGAAATCACACGCCGCATCCCGGTCTGCACCGCATCCCAGGTCGAGGCCTCAAACTCAATCTTTGAGCGGAGTGCCGGTGTAAAGTCTTCGACCAGATTGCCCTTTGAATCTGTCATCTTATCGAGCAGGCTTAGCTGGTATACGTTTCCGCGATTTGCGACGGCCGTCACATAACGCGCAAGCTGGACGTTCGAATAGGCGTTGTTGGACTGGCCGATTCCGGATGCCTCCGGCTTCTCCGTCGTCATCTGCGGATCTCTCTCCGAGATCTCAATGCCTGTCGTCTCATCGAGGCCAAACATGCCGGCGTACGTCCGGATCATCTCAATCCCGCGCTCTGCCGAGTAATTGCCGTCTTCATCCGTTGAAAGACGGTGCGCCATGTCCGCAAAAAACACGTTGCAGGAGTTCTGGATCGCATGGACTACATCAAGCTCCCCATGATAACCGGGGTAAATCCAGCATCGCATATGCGGAGTAATCTCGCCGTACACGCCGGTACAGGCCATGGTATCGGTAAGGCCGATCACCTTCTCCTCAAGCGCCGCAACCGCAATGATCGGCTTAAAGGTAGAGCCGGGCGCCTTCTGGGCCTGCGTCGCGTTGTTGAAAAGCGGCAGAGAAAGGTCATTGTTCAGCTTGCCGTAATACTCCGCATCCACGGTTCCGGAAAATTTGTTGTTGTCATAGCTTGGATACGTCACAAGTGCCCGTACCTCACCGGTATTCACGTCGGTGATCACGCAGCTTGCCGAATACGGGTCCAGGGCGAGCTGAGCCGGCGTAATCTCGATGTCAGAGATCTTCTGGCGGATAAACCGGAATGCATATTCCTCGCCGCCCGCCTCCAGTTCCCGTACCTCTGCTTCGTCATATGCCAGAATATTCTGGGAATAGAGCGCCAGGCAGAGCTCCCGTCCGCTCACGGTTCCGTCATTTACCAGGTACTGATAAATCCGCTTTGCAAATGCGTCATCCGACTCCAGATCATCCATTATACGCGCCAGGATCACCTCATAGATGTCATCTGCCCCGGAATACCTGGATTCGATGGAAAGCTTTGTCGTATCGATCCAGCTTTCGGCAATTCCGGCATACAGATATTCACGCAGGCTGATCGCGTCCTCCTTCCAGGCCTTATAGGCGTCGGAATTCTGGTCAATCGCATCCGTTTTTATAATTCCCTGGGAGACAAGCCAGGAATAAATATACTGCATATAAGCAAACATGTCCTCGGAAAGATCCCCGGTCCGGGTGGGCGAACTGCTCGAAAGCTCCATCCGGAGCTGATTTAGGATCTGCTCTTTCGCGCCGTTGAATTTTCCGTAGATAGACTTTTCCACCTGCGACGCCTCGGGTACGGCAAATGCATTCATGTCAAGGACATTGTTGTTGATAAGCTGAAAATACGCATCCTTGACTGGAATCGGGATACGTGACGCCTGCCTATAGTCGGCATCAACCAGATCGCGGTTTACCAGCTTGTCCGTGATGATACCGGCAAGCTGCTGTTCCAGGATATGATAGATCCCGATCTGCAGCTCCCTGTCAAGCGTCAGGTAAATATCATTGCCGGCCTGCGGCTCTGTCCTTGAAACCACCTCAATAATCCGGCCCATATTGTCGGTATACATGGTCTGTGAGCCCTTTTTTCCCTGTAAAACATCCTCCATCGAAGCTTCAATCCCGGTCTTTCCGACAAGATCATTCAATTCATAATCCGGGTTCGACTCACGCAGCTGCTCCAGTTCCTCATCCCAGACCTTTCCGATATAGCCGATGATCGGTGAAAAATAGATGCTGTCGTTGTAAACGCGGATGGTAGCCTGCTCGATATTGACGCCTAAAAGCTCCGCCGAATTTTCCAGGACGTCTGTCATCGTCTCGCGGCTGACATTGGAGGCAATGGTGGTGGACTCATAGCGGCGATACGATGTAAAGCCCATCGTATAGCGGATGTTGATGATGGCAAGAGCTTCCTCGTCGCTAAGCGGAATCGGATCTCCGGCCTCATCCGTCAGCTCGTCCAGGCCGTAGGTTTCTTTTTTTGCCTCAAACATCTCCCGCGGTGTCACATCGGACGGATTTTTGCCGTCTTTGTCAAGATCCGCCGGCGTTTTTAAGCCGTAATAATCACTTATGAACCGCCTTTTCGCAGTCTCTCCGGCCGTCGTAAAAACCATCTCCCCGGAAGAATCAAAGCCAACGGAAAAATCCCCCTCCACCTTCTCACCGTGACGGCGCAGAATCCGCACCAGACGCAGCAACATGCAGTTTTTATCGTTCGATCTCGTGTAATCGCCGTTATCCTGGATGGTCACGTTGTAAGCCAGCTTATTGTAGGCCAAAAGATTGCCCTTCCGGTCATATATATTGCCCCTTGTACTGGCGAGACGGACGGTTTTTTCCGTCATCATCATATAGCTTTCCTGAAACTCCTCCCCTCTTAGGATCTGGAGCTCGAAAAGCCTGGCGCACAGGACAAAAAAAAGGAACACAAAAAGCGAGCCCAGAAGAAATAGCCTTGAGGACAGAAGCTTGTGCAGAAAATCCTTCAGAATGTCTAAAAGGTCCTTAAACAATCGTCTTCTCTCTCCTTTTTTGCAGCTCCTCCAGCCGTCTGCTGATCGCGAGGAACAGCCGGTACAAAAGAAGCGTCGTCACCACGGTAAAGACCGTCTCAGGGAGGATAATATTTACCAGGTAATAGAAAAAATGCAGTCGTCCGCGAAACAGAAAGCTGAACAGATAGATATACAGGTTATAGGCCAGCTCATTGACCGCGGAAAGCGTCAGAGGCAACGTGATATAATCCTCATAATAATATCGGGTACAGATGCCGTTTACATACCCCATCCAGATAAAAAAAAGCGTATAAAACCCCATCGGGCCTCCGGAGGACAGATCCATCAAAAGACCTGCCAAAAGGCCATAGAGTATTCCCGCCTGGCTCCCGCGTATGAAACCGAACGAAAAGATCAGGATTAAAAGCAGATTCGGATAGGCCGCCAAAAACGGGAACAATGGGAACACGCAGGTCTGGACCGTAAAGGCCAGAAGGATCAGGAATAAATTGACGACGATATTTTTTAACAATCTACTCATAAAGCTCCGGCCCCGTATCCTTTAAGTCTGTGATCACCAATACCTCCTGCAGTCGGTCAAACTTGGCCGCCGGGATCACGTATCCGGTCTTTGTCAGATTGTCTTCATAATCAACGGCCACCTCTGCTGCGTAGCCAATCAGGATCCCAGGAAGGAACTTCCCGCTGATATGGGAGGTGACGATCATGTCCCCATCTTTAATGTCATCATCCTTTTCCATGTAGGAAAGGGCAAGACGGCCCTCCTTAAAAAGCTTTAAGTCGCCCGAGACTATACAGGTATCCCCGGACTGCTGCGCCATCGCACTGACCTGGCTGGAGTCATCAATAATCGAACGGACCGTCGCGTAGTTTGTCCCCACATCCGTGACAATCCCCACAAGTCCGCCGTCCGCAATCACATTCATGTCCTTCCTGATTCCGTCGTCACTCCCTTTGTCAATCCGAAAGACCGAGAACCAGTTTCCGGTATCCTTTGCGATGATGCGTGCACCGATTTTATTGTACTGCATATACTGCTTGTCCAGCTCATAAAGCTCCCGCAGCCGTTCCAGTTCAAAGGTCTCGGCCCGAAGTCTTGTATTCTCCTCAACAAGCTCGTTGATCTGAGCCTGCAGCCGCTCATTATCGGCTAGCGCTTCCTTTAACATTCCAAAATCTGCGACCTCATTGTAAAGAGCGCCGCCCACGGCATTGATTCCCTTCTGGATCGGCACCAGCACGTAGCCGACGGCATCCCGCACCGGGTTTAAAAAGCTTCCGTCTATTGTTGTAAGGCCAATCATGCAGATACAAAGCGCCGAAAGGCCGAATAAGAAATATTTGGTATTTTTCATGGATTTAAAATCCCCTGTTCCCTGAAACTCACATAGGAATTATCCCCGATTATAATATGATCTAACAGCGGAATTCCGATTAATGTTCCCGCCTTTACAATCCGCTCCGTTAAAAGACGGTCGGCCGAACTCGGCTCGGCGTCGCCGCTTGGATGATTATGCAGAAGAATAATGCTTACACCGCGGAAGCGCAGCGCCTCAATAAAAAGCTCTCTGGGTGTGATGAGCGCCGCGTTGACGGTTCCTTTTGCTATATCTAACTCCTTCACCAGCCTGTTTTTCTGATTCAGGATCAAAAGCTTCATGTTTTCCTGCTCTTTATGGCGCAGTTCTTCCATATAATAGCCGGCAATCTCCTGCGGATGGGTAAAGCAGGGCGCTTCCAGAAAGACAGACTCCTTCCAGATGCGTCTGGACAACTCCCCGATACAGGCGAGCTGGATCGCTTTTACGGTTCCGATTCCGTGTATCTCCCGGTAGGCTGGCAGCGCCCGATGCAATAGCCCGCGAAGCCCGGGCGGTTCTCCGGTCGAGAGGATCTCCTCCGCCAGATCCCTTGCGGAGCGGTTCTTTGTCCCGCTTCTTAAAATAATCGCCAAAAGCTCGGCATCCGATAAGCTTTCCGCACCATATGTCTCCGCTTTTTCGTAAGGACGCTCCGAGATCGGCAGCGTCTTCATGGTCTTTGGTTTGTTTTGCACGTGTACACCCTGGCCTTTCCGGCTCTCCAAGTACCTTTGGCCCCCGGTGTGATCCGGTATTACAGTTCAAAAAAGGCCGAACCGTAACAGTCAGATAAAGCGATATACGAGAATCGCAATGATGACGCCGAAAATGCTCGCCATCGTGATCCGAATGCTGAGCCCGAAGGTGATGACAAGAATACCGAAATTCAGCACAAGCGGATCGTTCAGCCCGAAGGATTGTCCGAAATTCAGCCAGGAAAGCCCCGCAATGCCTCCTACCATATCCCCGATGAACCCGCCCAGTACGATACCGGACAAAAGCATCAGCAGCAGTACCCAGGAATTTCCTTTCATGATGTTCCCTCTCCTTCATTTGCTTTTAACTGGAATAGTATACCATAAATAGGAGAAGAAAACAATGAGTTTACAGAATGTTCATAAGCTTGTTGTATGTATGGAGGAGAGTTCGGGACAGAGGCTTGGAGCTTTAAACGCCGAAGCCTTGCTGCGTCTTCTCCTCTGCCTGTCCTGGATTCTGCGGCCCCCTCACAAGCTCAATCGCCTGCTTTCCGCTCATATGCTCGATCTCCATTTCAAGCACACAGAGCGGTGTCCATTCCCGGTCTATCTCCTTTTTTCGTTCGTCCGGAGAGCTTTTTGGCGCATACTTCACAGCGAGCTTTTCAATCGCCTCCCATTTTCTTTCCTCATCTTCCACGACTCGTATCCGTCCAAACACGATCACGCTTCGGAAAAAAGTGGTAAACTTTTCCGGCACAATCTGATCCTGGTCGATCACGCAGAAGGACGCTCTTGCATCCCGCCGGATAGCGTCCAGCTTATGTCCGGCTTTCGCGCAGTGGAAGTAGAGGCTGAAACCGTCGTATACATAGCTGATGGGGACTGCATACGGATACCCCTCATCCCCTGCAAGCGCCAGCACACCTGATGTCCCACGATACAAAACAGCGGCCGTCTCCTCGATGGACAATGCCTGTCTTTTTCTTCGCATTTCCCGAAACGAACCTTCTTTTTTCATCTGTGTTTCCCCCTTTTCTATGTCCTCTCAAAGCCCCGCCGCCTCCATTTTTGTATCTCCTTATCCACTCAGGACGGCTTTAAAAGCGGGAGCGGGCGCCTTAATCTGTCCGCTTTGTGTGAATCCTTTTTATCCTTCTAAACCTTCACGATCCCCGCCTCGCTAAGCTTTTGCAATGAATTTAAAATACCAAGTTTCGCATGATACCATGTCAGGCCGCCCTGGAAATAGACCGCATAGGGGGGCTTTATGGGGGCGTCTGCGGAGAGCTCGATCGAGGCCCCCTGGATAAAAGCGCCCGCTGCCATGATAACATCCGAATCATACCCAGGCATGGCCCACGGCTCCGGCGTCACGAAGCTGTCTACCGGAGCGGCAGCCTGGATGCCCTCGCAGAACTTGATCACTCCCTTTGGCGTCCCGAACGTGATGGACTGAATAATATCATGGCGGCTCTCCTGTCCGTTCGGGACGACCGAAAAGCCCAGGCGTTCGTAGACATTTGCCGCAAATACGGCTCCCTTCAGAGCGGAGGCTACTACGGTCGGCGCCAAAAACAGCCCCTGATACAACGCCTGTGAAACACCAAGACTCGCGCCGACCTCCTTTCCGAGTCCCGGCGCCGTCAGGCGGCAGGCCGCACGCTCGATGCAATCCCTCCTGCCGACAATATAGCCGCCGATAGGAGCCAGGCCGCCGCCCGGATTTTTAATCAGAGAACCTACCAGCATATCCGCGCCCACATCGGTCGGCTCAAGTGTCTCCACAAACTCGCCGTAGCAGTTATCCACCATGCAGATTACATCCGGCTTCAGTGCTTTGATAAACGCGATCAGGCGGCCGATTCGTTCCACAGACAGCGTCGGGCGCACCGCATACCCCTTAGAGCGCTGTATTTCAACAAGCTTTGTGCGTTCATTTACGGCGTTTCGAATCCCTTCATAGTCAAATTCCCCGTTATCCAGAAGATCCACCTGACGATACGTGATGCCAAATTCCTTTAAAGAGCCGGTGGACTCGCGGATTCCGATGACCTCCTCCAGCGTATCATACGGCTTTCCGACCGGAGAGAGGATCTCGTCTCCGGGGCGCAGGTTGCCGGACAGCGCGACGGTCAAAGCATGCGTTCCGGAAATAAGCTGCGGGCGCACCAGGGCGTCCTCGCCGTGGAAGGCATGGGCATATACCTCCTCCAGCGTATCGCGGCCCAGATCGTTATATCCGTAACCCGTCGTGCCGGCAAAATGAATGTCGCTGACGCGTGCCTTCTGCATGGCCGCTATGACCTTGAGCTGGTTGTACTCGGCTACCCGGTCGAGCTCCCGAAATCGTTCTTCCAAAGAGCTCTCTATCTCATCGGCGACTTGTACAATTTGTTCAGAAATTCCAAACTGTTTATAACATTCTGTCAAATTCATGTCCCCATATTCCTTTCTATTCCGCGGCACTTTAAATCAGCAGTCAGCCAATCCAAAATTCGTTCCCTGTCAAAGTCAAATTCCTCCTGCGAAAGCCAAGACACCTCCCGCTCGCGTCTGAACCATGTGAGCTGACGCTTTGCAAAATGCCTCGTATCACGCTTGATTAGGCGGACCGCCTCCTCAAGCGTATGCACGCCGTCCAGGTAATCAAGGATCTCCTTATATCCCAGACCCTGCAT
>JAAWAR010000034.1 GCA_022792295.1 Lachnospiraceae bacterium | reverse complement strand
CCCCCCCCCCCCCCCCCCCCCCCCCCCCCCCCCCCCCCCCCCCGCCCCCCCCCCCCCCCCCCCCCCCCCCCCCCCCCCCCCCCCCCCCCCCCCCCCCCCCCCCCCCCACCCTACAGGTCGAGAACGACCTGTCGGTTGTGGGGCTTTCGCCCCATAGCAGCTTGAAGAAGGAGGCGCACAGGAAAGCGAGCGTTCCTGTGCGCCTCCTTATTCAAGCGGCTGCCCGGCTCAATGCGAGAGCATATTTTCAATAAATATCCCATATCCTCTCGTAGAATCTTGAATGAACACATGTGTCACAGCTCCAATCAGTTTTCCATCTTGCATGATCGGGCTTCCGCTCATTCCTTGTACGATTCCTCCGGTCAGGTTCAGCAGGTCCTGATCTGTGACTTGGATTACCATTCCTTTATTTTTTTGAAGACCCGAGTAATCCACTTTTTGAATCTCGATTTCATAATCTCTCACCTCCCCTGATACATCGCTTCGGATATAAGCGGTTCCTTTGTGTACATCCTGCTTAAAGCCGATCGGAATCGCGGCAGATTTGATGGAGCGAAGGAACTTTTCGTTGACGGTTCCGAAGATTCCTTCGTCCGTGTTGGCCGTGACCTCGCCTAATCGGGTTCCTTGGCCGTAGTAGATGATGCCGGACATGACGCCGGGCTTTCCGGAAACGCCTTTTTCGATTCCCAGAATCTGGGTCTCATAGAGCTCTCCTTCCTCAATATCTACTAACTGCCCTGTATCGCTGTCACTGATCCCGTGTCCCAGAGCGCCAAAGCTGCCGTTTAGATCCACATACGTTACGGTACCGATTCCCTGTGTGTCATCGCGAACCCACGCTCCGAGCTTGTAGTTGCCATCCTCGGCAAGCACCGGGGAAAGTTCCAGTTTTAAAAGCTCTGTGCCGCGGCGTACATCCAAATGAACGGGCTGGCCGTTGCATGCGTTGACTGCCAGGATCAGATCATTCTTATCCTCCAGGCTTTGCCCGTTGATTTTTTCGATGTAATCTCCGGATTTCAAGATCCCGAACGCAGGCTCCACGACGTTGCCTGCCTCGTTTACAATCTGCCCGGTTCCGATAACCATCACGCCGTTGGATTTCAAATAAATTCCAACCGGCAGCCCGCATGGGATCGCACACATGCCATCTACGACGGCTACCTCAATCTCCTTCATCTCGAACAGGCCGAACAGCTTCATGCCAAGTGAATAGCTGCCCTCGGATGCCTGAATGTGTACCTCGCCTTTCGGGATATTGGAGCCGTTGCCGACTACCACCTCCTCACTGTCGCTCTCTAATGTCACACCTGGCGGCAGAGAGAAGTGAAATACTTCCTCCTCATTGGCGGCAAGATTGAGCCGATCCGGCACCGCATAGGTTACATAGAACCAGACGAATCCGGCCGTAAAAATAAGGGAAAGCCAGAACAGCCAGGCCAGGCTTTTGCGAAATTTTCCTTTCCTAGTCACGGAAAAAACCTCCTCACCTCTATTCATTCTGCCCTGATTTTCCTTATTTTTTTCACAAATCATGAAAAAGGAGAGGGCAGTTTTTCTGCTCCTCTCCTAGTATGTGACCGATTCTTTTTTTGACCCTGTCATTTTTTAGCTGGCGATTTCCTTTCCTCTGCCAGCCGCTTCATTTCTTCTGCATTTTCCCGCACCGTGTCGGTTATCTCTGCCCCGCCGAGAAGTCTTGCCAGTTCTTCCACTTGTTCCTCATGGCTTAGGCGATGGATCCTCGTCACAGTTTTTCCCTTTTCTACATCCTTTTTAATTTCAAAATGCGTATCTGCCATCGCGGCGATCTGCGGCAGATGCGTAATGCATAAAACCTGATGCTTTTTCGCAATATACGAAAGACGCTCGGATACCTTCTGCGCGGTCCGGCCGCTGATCCCTGTGTCGATCTCGTCAAAAATCAGCGTCGGGATTTCGTCTGTATCCGCCAACACGGTTTTGATCGCTAACATGATCCGGGAAAGTTCACCTCCGGAGGCCACCTCACCGAGCGGCCTCGGCGGTATACTTCCAGGATTCGTGGAAATCAAAAATTCCACCTCGTCGAACCCGGCCGCCGTAAAATGCGGGAGCTGCCTAACCTCAATCTGAAAATCCACTTGCAGGAAATTCAAATCCCAAAGCTCCGACTGAATCCGCTCTCTGAGCGTTTCGGCAGCCCGTTTCCTCGCCTCGGACAGCTTTTCACACTGCATTCTCAGCCGTTTTTCCTGCGCCGTATACGCCGCCCTCGCCTGTTCTGCCAATTCATCGTAATGTTCGAGCTCCAGCAGCCGTTTTTTCTTTTCATCAAGCTGCGAGAGGATTTCTTCTTCTGAATTCCCGTACTTTGCCATCAGCCCGCGGATAAAGTCCAGCCGCTCGCCGACCTCTTTCCATTCTTCCTCATTAAACTCTGTCTCATTCATGTAATCCGAAATCGCACGGTTCAAATCGCTTAAAAGATTATCCACGTCTGCAAGACCGTCTGCAACATCGCGAAGCCGTTCGTCATAGGGAACAACACTTTCCACCTCCCTTAACGCCCGGCCGATCTCGTCACTGTCCACAGCCCGGTATGCATTCGCCATACTTTCCATAATTTTCTGTCCATGCTGAAATCTTTTATGCTTTGCGGAAAGTTCCTCCTCCTCGCCGGGACGAATCCCTGCATTCTCGATTTCTTCTACCTCAAAACGAAGGAAATCCGCCTCACGCTTTCTGCTTTCCCCATCCTGCGAAAAACCCTGCAGCTTTTCCTGCAGGCCCAGATACTTTCGGTATCCCTCTGCGACGTCGTTTTTAAGCTTTTCCGTCTCCTCCTTGGAATAGGCATCCAAAATATCCAGATGTTTCTGCCTGTGTAAAAGCGACTGGTGTTCATGCTGCCCGTGAATATCTAAAAGCAGGCCCGTGACTTCCTTAAGCCGCCCCGTCGTCACCGTCTCATCATTGATGCGGCTCATGCTTCTGGTCTGTGTGATCTTTTTGGAGACGATCAAAAGCCCGTCTTCGTCGGGAAAAACGTCAAGCGCCTTAAGTTCCTTCTTCTTTTCATCCCCCACGGAAAAAATAAGCTCAATGTACGCACTCTCCTCTCCCTGGCGGATCATGTCCTTTGATGCCTTCGCACCGAGCGCCAGTCCCACCGAACCGATAAGAATGGACTTTCCCGCACCGGTTTCTCCTGTCAGTATATTCAATCCCTCGGCAAACTCGATCTTTGCCTTCTCAATTAAGGCCAGATTTTTTACATGCAGGCCAAGAAGCATACTGTCACCTCGATCCTTTCCATATTCGTAACCATTCAGATACCCCCCTGTTACGGGCAAAAATCGATCCTGAATCCGCCGGCTGCGGCCATAAGTCATAGTCGCATCTACGCAGGCCAATCTGAACGGTTATCCCTGCTCTCCTCTTACTGTGCAATCATCTTTTTCAATTTGTCCATGAGAATAATCGTGTCATCGACAGACCGGATCGCGCACATGATGGTGTTGTCTCCGGCCACACAGCCGACAATCTCATGATACCCAAGCACGTCAAGCGCCTCCGCAACAGCCATCGCCATGCCGGAAACGGTCTTGATTACCAGAATATTCTGCGCCATGTCCATCGAGACAAAACAGTCGCGGAAGATCCGCAGATATTTCTCGCTGAAATCCTTTTTCCCATGCATTACCGAATAGTACTGACGTCCGTTGTCCGCCTGCACCTTTGTAAGCTTCAGCTCCCGTATATCTCTGGAAACCGTAGCCTGTGTTACATGGTAGCCGGCCTTCTTTAAATACTCTGCCAGCTCCTCCTGCGTCTCGATCTGATATTTCCCGATCAGCTCGACAATCTTGCTGTGTCTGTCAACCTTCATGCCGTACCCCTTTCTGCCCCTATGGCACGCCGCCGTTACTGCGCCATCTTCTGCTTTAAAATATCAAGAAACGATCTGTTATCCAGCTTTATGATTCTTGCCACCTGCCCGGAACGCTCGATTTCGATGGAATCTCCGCATTCTAAGGGCACCTTCGTATCTCCGTCGAAGACGGCCATCGGCCTGCCTCTGTTTATCTCGGACACTTCGATCTTAATCCGGCTCTCCGGAGAAAAAACAATCGTCCGCGACGCCAGCGTATGCGGGCAGATCGGCGTCAGAAGAAGGAGGTTCCCATCCGGCTGTGCGATCGGACCGCCCGCCGATAGGTTATAAGCCGTAGAGCCCGTTGGCGTGGCTACGATCATGCCGTCGGCGCTGTACTGATTCAGGAGCTGTCCATTTACATATATTCCGAATTTCAAAACCCGGAGTTCCCCCTCGCGGCTCACCACGATTTCATTTAATGCAATATTTTCATGCACCGGATGGCCGTCATGGTATACGGTCCCCTTCAGCATCATCCGCTCCTGGATCTGATACCGGCCGCAGATGAGCGCATCCAAAAGCTCCTCAATGTTTCCGTCCCGTCCCAGCTCCGTCAGATAGCCAAGATTTCCCAGGTTGATTCCGATGATCGGAATATTGGTTCCCGCGAGGGCTCTGGCGGCCAAAAGAAGCGTCCCGTCACCGCCAAGCGTGATCACGCACTCCGTATCGGCCGGCAGATCCCTGCAGGCCGCACGGCCACTGCCCTTTGTAAAACTTTCGCCTGACGAAAAAAAGCGCTTTCTCCGAACAGTCAGGTATGCCTCGATCTGCTTTCTGACTGTCTCCGTATTTTCCTTTTCCGTATTCACCACAATGTAAAAATTATTCATGGCTTCCCCAGCGTCTCATGCGCTCTGTCAACGACCTCCTCAGCGCCGATGCGGTCGTTGGCGAACGCCCCTTCCGTATGGCTTTGGAGGTGTAGCAGGTATTCGATGTTCCCCTCCGGCCCTTTGATTGGGGAAAACTCCAGATGCAGGGCTTCTAATCCGATGCTTCCCGCAAAGGCGGCCACCGCCTCAATGACTTCCAGATGGACCGCCTTGTCCCGTACGACGCCCTTTTTCCCGACCTTCTCTCGACCCGCCTCAAACTGAGGCTTGATCAGACATACCAACTCGCCGGCCGGTTCCATCAGGGCCTTCACCGGCCCCAAGACCTTGGTCAGGGAGATAAACGAGACGTCTATGGACACAAGCTGCATCCGCTCCGGCAGATCAGCCGGCATCACATACCGGATATTCGTTTTTTCCATGCAGATCACACGCGCATCGTTCCGCAGCTTCCAGGCAAGCTGGCCGCGCCCCACATCCACCGAATAGACCCGGATGGCCCCGTTTTGCAGCATGCAGTCCGTGAAGCCGCCGGTCGAGGCCCCCACATCCATACAGACCTTCCCGACCGGCTCTACACCGAAATGCGTCATGGCTTTCTCAAGCTTCAGCCCGCCGCGGCTCACATACCGCAGCGTATTCCCGCGCACTTCGATTACCGCCTTCTCCTCAAACAGGGAACCGGCCTTGTCCTCCTTCTGCCCGTCTACATAGACGATTCCGGACATAATAACCGCCTTTGCCTTTTCCCGGGACTCCGAAAGTCCACTCTTTACCAGTAGCACATCCAGCCGTTCCTTCATAGCCCCTGCCGCTCCTTCCTGTCATCCGGCACCGTCCCATGCCCCTCTTGCTTGGCTCCCTTCTCCTGCACGTCTGCAATCTCTTTAAGAATCTTTTGCAGTACCGAATCGCTGTCAATCTCCAGCATTTCCCGCAGAAGCGTGACGTTTCCGTGCTCCACATACGCATCCGGCAATGCCACAGACAGCACACGAACCTTCGGATGGTGCATCTGGATATACCGTGATGCAAACATACCCATACCGCCCCGCAGGACATTCTCCTCCATCGTGACGATCAGCGAATGTTTTCTGCACAGCCGGTCCAGCATCCCTGTATCCAGCGGCTTTACAAAGCGCGCGTTCACAAGCGTACATGCGTACCCCCTTGTCTTCAGCTTCTCCCGCACATGCTCTCCCGTGCTGACCATGCTGCCGAGCGAAAACAATGCGATGCCGGATTCCTCATAGAGCATCTCTGCCTTTCCGTATTCCACGGGAGCCGCAAACTCCTTAAGCCCTCTGTATGCCTGGCCCCGCGGATAACGGATCGCCATCGTACCCTCAAAGTTCAAACCGAATTCCAGCATACTCTGAAGCTCCCAGAGGTTTTTCGGGGCCATGATGCTCATGCCCGGAACCAAGCTTAAAAAGGACAGGTCAAAAATCCCCTGATGGGTTTCTCCGTCACTCCCCACAAGCCCCGCCCGGTCAATCACGAAAAGGACCGGAAGCTCCTGGAGGCACACGTCATGCAAAATCTGGTCGTAGCCTCTTTGCAAGAACGACGAGTAGACCGCAACTACCGGTTTAAGCCCTGCTGAAGCCATACCTGCCGCGGACGTGACCGCGTGCGCCTCGGCGATTCCCACATCAAAAAAACGCTCCGGAAACTGCCTCGCAAACCGCGAAAGCCCTGTCCCATCCGGCATGGCTGCCGTGAGCGCAACCACTTTTGAATTCTTTGCGGCAAGCTCGCAGATCTTTTTTGCAAACACATCAGTGTAGCTTGGGTAGATTTTTTCCTTCAATGGCTTTCCCGTCTCAACATCAAACGGCTCTACACCGTGAAACCGGGCCGGATTCTTCTCCGCCGGCGCATAGCCCTTGCCCTTCTTCGTAATAACATGCACCAAAACCGCATGCCGGACCCGCTTTGCCTCTTTAAAGACCTGGACCATTTCCTTCACATTATGGCCGTCCACCGGGCCCAGGTACGTAATTCCCATGTCCTCAAACAACATACCCGGGACTAAAAACTGCTTGATCCCGTTCTTGGCCAGATACAGGGCATAGGACAGGTTTTTTCCGATCACCGGGATTGACGTAAGCATCTTATCGATCCCGCGCTTTAACTCGGCATAGCTCTCCCCCGTGCGGACACTGCTTAAATACCGGGACATGCCGCCCACATTCTTGGAGATTGACATCGCATTGTCATTCAGCACAATGATAAAATTTTTCTTCATCTGCGCCGCGTTATTTAATGCCTCATAGGCCATCCCGCCCGTAAGCGCCCCGTCTCCGATGACAGAGATCACGGAATAATCGCCGCTCATAAGCTCCCTGGCCTGCGCAATCCCCAACCCGGCGGAGATTGACGTAGAACTATGCCCTGTATCGAACGCGTCATAAGGGCTCTCCTTTCGCTTTGGGAAGCCACTCATCCCGCCGAACTGTCTGAGTTCGTCAAAGCCCCCTCTGCGTCCGCTCAATAATTTATGCGTATACGCCTGATGCCCCACATCCCAGACGATCTTGTCCTTGGGCAGGTCAAACGCCAGATGAAGCGCCATGGTAAGCTCCACCACGCCGAGGTTGGAGGCCAGATGCCCTCCGGTATGGCTGATCTTTTCAAGCAGAAACCGGCGGATTTCCTGCGCCAACAGCGGATATTCCTCCTCCCTGAAATTCTTCATGTCAGAGGACCGTTCTATCTTTTCCAAAAGCATAGTCTCCCCGCCTCCTTTGTCTATGCATGAGAGATGTTTTTGAAAGCCACGTCAGCTCTCCCTGAAAACCAGCATTTCAATCAGGCCACGCAGAAACTCCTTTTCGCCGGGCAGTTCCTCGAGCCGTCTGATAGCCCGCTTTGAAATCTCCGCTACGTCGTTCTCGGCTTTTTTAAGGCCCTCAAGCGTTACATACGTCGTCTTCTCATTTTTCTCGTCACTCAAAACCGGTTTCCCAAGCGTTTCCCCGGTGCTCGTCACATCAAGAATATCATCCCGGATTTGAAACGCCAGACCGATGTCCGCAGCCAGCGCCTCCGTCTTAAAAAGCTCGTCCTCTTTGGCTTTTGCAAGCACCGCTCCGATCATCATTGAAGCTTCCAAGAGCGCTCCTGTTTTCAGGCGGTAAATAAAATTCAGCTTTTCTTTTGAAACCGGCTTCCCGGTCAGCTCTACATCCACTGTCTGCCCGCCGATCATACCATAGATACCGGTCTTCTTTGAAAGAATCCCGACCGCTCTCCCAAACCGGCCTGCATCCACACCCAGTGCAAGCGCCTTTGCCGCTGTCTCAAAGGCATATATCATCAATGCGTCCCCGGCAAGCACCGCCATATCATAGCCGTATGCCTTCCATGTCGTTGGCCTTCCGCGCCTCAGTTCATCATTGTCCATGCAGGGAAGATCGTCATGAATCAGGGACGAGGTGTGAATCATCTCGATGGCCGCCATAAACGGCTCGATTTCCTTCCCTCTCCCTCCAAACAGACGGTATACTTCACGCATCATGAGCGGACGCAGGCGCTTCCCGCCAGCCCTGACGCTGTAATTCATGGCCTCAAAAATCGTTTTCTGATGTCCCTCCTCGGCCGGAAGATAGGAATAAACAACCGCCTCCGTTTCGGACACGGCACAGGCAAATTTTTCTTTAAAACTGGCTGGCATCTTCTTCCCCCTCCGGTCCGCTAAGGACGAGTACCTGCTTCTCAATTTTCTCGATCTTGGCATTGCAGCTCTTTACAAGCTTCATCCCCTCCTCATAGCAGGCGAATGCCTCCTCTAACGAGCCCTGCCCGCTCTCCAGCCTGTCTATTAGATCGTCTAGCGCCGAAAAGGACTCCTCGATCGACATGGCGGCAAGACGATTTTTCTCCTCGTTTGCCTGTTCATTTAATTCTGCACCGGTATCTTTGGCTGCGTTTGCCTGTCCACCCATATCACGTTTTCCTCTCTTTCCTTTACCGACGCCAAAAGCCTTCCGTCACTTACCCGAATTGTGATCTCAGTCCCCGGCGGCGCCTGTCTGACCGATTCCAGGCGTTTTCCCTCTCCGTCTGTAAGGAAGCCAAAGCCGCCGGCCAGCTTCTTTAACGGAGAAAGCCCCCAAAGCCTCCCGCTTAAGACCGCCAGCCGCTGCCCGTCATGGGAAAGCCGCTCCTTCATCCCCTGCAAAAGCCGCGTCTCCTTTGTCTGCATCCGCAGCCTGTCCTTGTGTATCCGCTCTGTCAAAAGCCTGGGGAGCGCTTCCTCCAGATTAGCCAAGCGCAGCCTTTTCTCACGGATCTGCCGCTGCGGATGATACATAGAAAGCTTTAAGCGATCCTGCCGCAGGCGATTCCTAAACGTTTCCAGGAAAAATCCCATCTCCCGTCCAAGCTTTTGCCTTCTTGCCCGCACATCCTCCTCAAAACGCGCATATTCAAACACTGCCAGCTCCGCGGCCGCAGAAGGCGTCGGCGCACGCAAATCTGCCACATAATCCGCGATCGTTACATCGGTCTCATGGCCCACAGCCGAGATCACCGGGGTATTGCATGCAAAAATTGCCCGCGCCACACTCTCCTCATTAAAGGCCCACAGATCCTCAATCGAACCTCCTCCGCGCCCCACAATCAGCACATCAAGCGCCATCGCATCAAGCGTTTGGATCCCCTGCACGATGCTCTCCCATGCCCCAGCCCCCTGTACAAGCGCCGGGAAAAGAATAAGCTGCACATACGGATTCCTGCGTCGGCTGATGTTGATAATATCGCGGATAGCCGCACCCGTTGGAGCCGTCACAATTCCGACCGTCTTCGCATACCTGGGGATCGGCCGTTTATACCGGGCCGCAAACATACCCATCTCCTCAAGTTCCCGCAGCCGTCTCTCATATTCCAGATACAGGGCCCCACGGCCGGCCAGCTCGATTTTTGACGCATAGAGCTGGTATTTTCCGTCCCGCTCATAGACATCCACGGTCCCCTCGACGACCACCTGCTGCCCCTCTGAAAGCCGAAAGCCGAGCCCGCGTCTCTGGCCCGCAAACATGACCGCCGAAAGTGTTCCGCCGCTGTCCTTTAAGACAAAGTAGATATGGCCTGAGCTGTGATATTTGCAGTTGGAAACTTCCCCCTTTACCGAGAGCCGGCGAAGAAGGAAGTCCTGCGTAAACATATTTTTAATATAAGAATTGACCTGTGTGACTGAATACACTCCTGCCATAGCTTCCCCGGTTTCCTATATAAGCTTCGCCAGTATCCCGTTTACAAACGCAGGCGCCTCATCGCCGCCGAATTTTTTCGCCAGTTCGACTGCCTCATTGATCGCCACCTTTTCCGGGATTTCCGCGTCCATTTTCATCTCAAACAGGGCCAGGCGCAGGATTGTAAGCTCCACGCGGCCCATTCTTCCGGTTTTCCAGCCCTCTGCGACCGCATTGATCCTCTGATCCAGCTCCGGGATACGGGCCATCACAAGCCCGGCCCGTTCTTTCAGACGCTTCTCATTCTCCTCGCTAAGCGCCGTCTGATGCAGAATCCGATCGACTCCATCCTCCCCCGTCTCATCCTCTACGGGCGCCTCAAAATATCGCTCCAACTGCGTTTCCTTCTCCTCGGCCGGATAAAAATCCTGGCAGAACAGCATCTTAAAGCAATGCTCCCGCGCTTCCCTTCTGGTCATAGAGCCTTCCCTCCGTATTTTTGCAATGACTGTCTTCTTAAATTTTGATTATACATGAAAATGTATATTTTCACAAGACCTTATTCAGGATTAAAAAATCAAATGTGTAGGATTACAATACATGTGTTACAACTGAATATTTAAAAAGCAGAGATACTTCCTTTGTGTTATAGTTTAGTCGCCACAACAAAACAAACAAAAAGGAGTTCTCTGCTATGGCTACTATAACACAGGT
>JAAWAR010000033.1 GCA_022792295.1 Lachnospiraceae bacterium | reverse complement strand
GTTCTTGTCGTGGATGAGGCTGCCGGGTTTGTAATTCCGATCCTATCGGGACATATGGGAGGGGCGAATGAGCTGGCGGCCTGTCTGGCCGAACCGCTGTCTGCTGTCCCGGTCATCACAACAGCCACAGACAGAAACGGCCGGTTTGCGGTCGATGTGTTTGCACGTTCCCATGGCCTCGTGATTGATGACCGTATGCTTGCCAAGGCTGTCTCGGCAGATGTCCTCGCCGGTGAGCCGGTGGGCTTTTTTTGTGATTTCCCGTTAGACGGTGAAACGCCCAAGGAGCTGTCCTGTGACACCATCTGCCAACATACTATCTGGGTCACTGTATCCAAACGGGAACGCACCGGGGCGGGAGCCGGCCGGGTTCTGAAGCTGATCCCGCGCTGTGTGGCGGTCGGAATCGGCTGCAAACGGGGGACGTCTAAGGAAAAGCTCCATGAGATCCTTACGGCTGCAATGGAGGAAAACCATATTGACGAGAGGAGTGTCTGCGCATTTGCCAGCATTGACTTAAAGCAGGGTGAACCGGGACTTCTTGCACTTTCCAAGGAGCTTTCGATTCCGTTTTTGACTTACACGGGCGAGGAACTTTTGCATGTTCCGGGCCGCTTTTCCGAGTCGGAATTTGTGCGGCAGACTACGGGAATCGGCAACGTCTGCGAGCGGGCGGCCATGGCGGCCTGCCTGGAGGTATCGAAAAGCAGCCGGATCTTATTTGGGAAATATGCAAAGGATGGGGTGACGGCTGCCGCCGCGTGCTTTTATCCCGATCTTTTTAAAAGCGGGGACAGAAAGGAGATGGCATGATCCTTGTTACAGGTGCGAGTGCGAGCGGGAAGTCTGCGTTTGCCGAACAGCTTGTGATGAAAAGCGGCAGGGAAAGACGCGTATATCTGGCTACAATGATTCCCTGGGATGAAGAATGCAGGAAACGGATTGAACGGCATAAAAGGCTCCGCGCAGAGAAGCGGTTTGAGACAATCGAGTGTCCCGTAGATATAGAAGGGGCCATGCTCCCCAAAAGGTGTGTGGTCCTTTTGGAATGTATGTCCAACTTGACGGCAAATGAGCTTTTCAGAGGGGATCTGGTACATAATGACGTGCAGGCGGCAGAGGAGCGGATCCGGCGCGGGATTGCAAGGCTCATGGAGACGGCCGGAGAGCTTGTCGTGGTGACGAATGAGGTGTTTGAGGACGGCGAAAAGTATCCGGAGGAGACGGAACGCTACAGGCGGCTCTTGGGAAGGTTAAATATCTGGCTTGCCGAGAGGGCCGGGACAGTATATGAAGTGTTGTGTGGGATTGCGGTAAAAGTGAAGCAGCCAGGAATTACCTAAAAATGCCTTAAGGGCTCACCACCGGTCACAGGCACCGTTTTGGCCTGTTGGGCTTTGGCTTACTACTTTCTCACCGCGGCTTCTTAACTTCTTCCCCTGCGGTGCCGATATATAACGTAGAAAGAAAAGCTGTGCCGAAAGGTATTTTATAGAAAAGAGGAGTGATTCTTATGGCATCAACATCATCCGTTTCAAGCAACAGACTAAGTTCTACTCTGCGCGGCTTCGGCGGCCTGGCCAGCGGCCTGGACCGTGACGAACTGATTGAGCAGATGTCGGCTGCCAGCCGAAGCAAGATTGCATCGCAGAAACAGAAACAGGATAAATTAGAGTGGCAGCAGGCAGCACTGCGCAACATTACGACGAAGTGCTACGAATTTTCCAATAAATATACATCTTACAGTTCTCCGGCGACAAACCTCCTGTCCTCGAAAATGTATTCGCGTACGTTGGTTTCGGCCATAGGGGCTAACAGCGGCTGTATTTCCGTGTCCGGTACGGCAAATTCCGGTGAGATGATGTCGATTGCCGGGATCAAGCAGCTTGCAAAGCAGGCGAGCTTAAGCACGATGGGGAGCGTCTCGGACCGGGATCTGAAGACGGGCGGGATCCAGCTGGACGCAGGAGGAAAGCTTTCAAAGCAGAGCGCGATCAGCAACATTGCCGGAGAGGCGCTGTATGTCAAATACGGCTCGACCATCTATACCGTATCTATGCCGATGGATGGGGATTATGACGATGTAGATAAAGCGGTTGAGACGATAAACACGCAGCTTGGCAAGGTCGCGGTGGGCAATGACAAAACTCTCGGCGATGTGATGGAGATTGTCAAAAACGGCAGCGGAAATTTTGAGTTTAAGACCAAATCCGGATCAGCCGGGAACCTGGTGCAGCTCGCCGGCGGTACCGGAAATATTCTGTACGGCTTGGGCTTTTTGCGTGCAGGCGAGGGCTTCAGCGATCTTGATGAGCAGGATATTACAATCAGCGATAAATCCGGAGATCACAGCGGCGCCTATGGCCCGAAGCTGACGACCATGGCGTCTGCGGCCCAGAGATTGAGCCAGAGTGACATCAGCTTCTCATATAACGGGACGACAAAATGGATTACACTGGATAAATATACCAATGACAATACAATCGAAGATGTTCAGGCAGACCTGCAGAAAAAGTTAGACAAGGCGTTTGGAGCAGGAAGAATCCAGGTGGGACTGGACTCGTCTGGCGGGGATACGTTCAGCCTTTCATTTAAAACTGTGACTCCTGACGGGAACACGGATAATTCGGCGACACTTTCAATCACGGCCGGAGACGGGCTTGTAGGCAAAAAAGGGCTGTTTGATATGCAGGCAGGAGAGTCAAACCGTGTCAATTTGTCCACTACTCTGGATAAAAGCGGATTAAAGGCGTTTGAAAAGGATGCAAACGGCAGGGTCCTGGCATTTGAACAATGTCTGACGAAGGAAGGGAATCCTCCGGCGCCGAAGAAGGATCAGTTTAACGACCCGACGGGCGAGCTGTATCTGTCGATTAATGGCACGCAGATCAAAGGAATCACCACAAACAGTTCGGTGAATGATATTCTGCGGGCGATCAATACGGCGGATGCGGGTGTACAGGTGTCTTACCAGGCAATTTCCGACCGATTTGTCATTACGGCCACGGAACAGGGAGCCTCCGGAAAAATTGAATTCGACGCAGCGGCAGACGGAGCGAGTGAGAATCTGGCGGCCTACCTGTTTGGAACGCAGGGAAGCTGGAGCAGCGCCGGAAATCTGTCAAACCAGACCGGAATCAAAACCGGGAATATTACACTGGGCGCAGGCGGAGACCTGTCAGAAAAGATTGAGTACATTGCAGGGCAAAAGCTGTCGATCGAATACGAATCCCAGACCTATGATCTGACCATGCCGTCTGTAATCGGCAATAAAGTATCAGATCTCGTAAGTACGATTAACGGCCAGCTTAAGACGATTACCCTGGATGACGGAAATAAACTCTCCGACATGATGATAGCGGAGAAGGACAGCAACGGAAATCTCGTGCTCAGAGCGAAAAATGCAGCGGCCGGCAAGTCGATAAAGCTTGCAGGGGGCACCGGCGATATTCTGTACGGCATGGGATTTTTGAAGGAAGGACAGAGCTTTGACGACCTGAGCGATGCCAACAAGACAATCAGCGGCAAGGCAAACGGCCTGGCCGGCAGCTATGCTCCGAATATAAGAGAGACGGTGGCGGAAAAGCTTGGCGGCAGCACGATCAGTTTTTCCTACAACGGAACGGAAAAGAAGATTACGTTAGACCAGTACGAGGATACAGATACGATTGAGACCGTACAGGCTGATCTTCAGAAAAAATTGGAGGAAGCGTTCGGGGTCGGGAGTATTACGGTAGGTTTGACGAAAAATGCAGCTACGAATGAAGCAAGCCTTTCATTTGATGTAGTGTCACCGTCGTCTACCCTGGAAGTCACAGACGGAGATCCGGCGGTCGTAGGGGACAATGGCCTTCTTGGCATAGAAAAGGGCCAGTCCAACCGCGTACTCCTGCATAAGCCGCTTGTCGAGAGCGGACTTACGACGTTTAACACGCAGGCTGCCGTTGATGCTACCAAGCTAAACGACGGAAGCGGGGAGCTGTATCTTTCGATTAATGGCAAGCAGATTCATGGAATTACAGAGAACAGTACAGTAAATGATATTCTGCAGGCGATCAATTCGTCGGATGCGGGTGTGCAGGCGTCCTATCAGGCCGGCTCTGACAGCTTTGTTCTTACGTCTGTAGGAAAGGGAACCTCTGCTACACCTGTATTTGATACAAAACCCGGAGTGACAAATCTGGCAAGCAGCATGTTTGGAACTCTAAGCGCCATGAACAGTGCGGCGACAGGAATGTCTACCATGAATGCGGTTGTGGGACAGGATGCCATCCTGGAGGTCAAGTATCCGGGCTCCGACGATTTTGTTGAGATTACTCGTGCCAGCAATACCTTTGAGCTGGATGGCCTGAACGTTACGCTGAAAAAAACGTTTGGCTACGATGCTTCCGGAAATCGGGTTGCGGATACAGAAGGCATCACCTTCGAGGCCGAGGTTGATGCTGATAAGACGGCCGAAGCCCTCCAGCAGATGATTGACGCCTATAATGAGATCGTAGCGCTGGTCAATTCGGAGTGTAAGACGAAACCGAATCGGGATTATCCGCCGCTGACGGATGATCAAAAGGATGAGATGAAGGATGAGCAGATTGAGAAGTGGGAGGAGAAAGCCAAACAGGGTATTCTCTTTGCAGACGTCGATCTGCGCATGATGGCAGATAATTTAAGAGTCGTTGTAAACTCACAGGATATGGCAGCCCTCTCGAAGATGGGCATCACGACATCCACAAGCTACAGCGACAACAGAAAGCTTGTCTTTGACGCAGAGGCTTTTAAAGCGGCGCTGCGCGAGGATCCGGATAACGTGATGGATGTCCTGACCCGGACGGCTGAGACCATGAAGGATTCCAAAGGTAATACGATCACTACAAAGCCGGCCGGCCTTGTGAATAATATCAAGGCGGTTCTTGACCGTTATGCTTCTACAAATGGAGCGGTGAAGGGCATCCTGGTGGAGCGGGCCGGAAGCATTTATGCGCCGACTACGGTTTTGAACAACAGCATCCAGAAGCAGTTAGACAAACTGGATGACTACATTGATACGCTGAATGACCGTCTGCAGAATGAACTGGACCGGTACATCAAACAGTTTACAAGTCTGGAATCGTTAATCAACCAGATGAACTCACAGAGCGGTTATCTGCAGTCGATGTTCGGCGGCTGATATTGAAAGGCAGAAGCAGCCGTTTGGGCCAAGGCCAAACGGCTGCAGGCATGGCCTTTGAAAGAGAGGATACGGGAGCATGGGAACCAGTGGATACCAGCAATATAAGGAACAGACGGTTAAGACGATGACGCCGGGGGAGATGCTTCTTCTTCTCTACGACGAGCTGGGCAAACGGCTGATGCGCGCGGAACTGGCGCTTCAAAAGGAAGACTATAAGCTTTTTGATGCATCAGTGGGGCGCTGCAAAGAAATTGTTCAGTATTTAAAAGCCACACTGAATTTTAACTATGCGATCAGTCTGGAGCTGAACCGGATGTATGACTTTTTTCTATACGAGTTAAGTCGGCTTTCGGCAGGCCGGAAGCCGGAGGTGGTTGCAGAGCTGAAGCCGCTTGTGCGGGAGTTACGAGACGCCTTTGCAGAGGCGGAAAAAAAGGTGTGATGCAGGATGATGGAAGAATTATATAAAGAACTGCTCCTTGAGGTCACGAAGGTGCTTCAGAAGCGCTATAATCATATGGCGGAAGCGCGCCGTCTGACAGAGGAGATCGCCGGGGAACTCCAGCGGGATGACCGTGTCAACGTACAGATGCTTCTGGAAATGCGCGAGACGGAAATTAACGCGCTACGGGAGAATGACAGAAGCTTAAGACTGCTTCTGGAGAATACTCCGGGCGGGATGGGGAGATGGCTCGAGGAGGCGGTCGCCGGAAAAATGCTTCCGGAGTCGGCAGACGAGCCTGAGAAAGCCAGACTTTTGCGTCTGGCTGTGAGCATCCGCAGCGCTTGGGAGAAAACGATGCTCGTAGACCGCCGTATGAATATGCGGCTGGGAGGACGGGATTCCTTTTATGCGGATAAATAATTTTGCAACGCTGTCTACATAAGGAAGCAGGCTGGAAAAACGGCAGGTGACTGCCAGGAGAAAATGCCGGTATGGGCAGAGGAGTATTCACCTGCCAAAACCGGCTTTTTCGATGTAGGGAAAAGGTAACAGAGAAGGCGTCTGAACTGTTATGGGAAAACAGACGGGACCGGAGGAAGGACGAAACATGAAAGAGATCGAATTAAAGAGCGTGGGCAAGCTGTATAAACCGGATATCACGGCCCTCGAGGATGTATCTCTGGGGATCGCCAGGGGGGAGTTTGTCTTTATCACAGGCCGCAGCGGTTCGGGAAAGAGTACGCTTTTAAAGCTTTTAAGCGGCCAGATCCTTGCAAGCTTCGGCGAGGTATGGGTACAGAATAAAAACCTGGCGGAGCTCTCCAGACGGGAACTGCAGCAGTTTCAGCTTCAGTTTGGGATCATGCAGCCGGGATACAATCTGTCAGAATCCAAAACGGTGCGTCATAATATCGAACAGGCAGTGCGCAGCGTATCTCCGGCAAACCTTTTGGCCGGCAAACGCGCGGATCAGGCCCTCGAGATGGTCGGAATCCCGAATGTAGGAAAGCGCTATCCCGACGAGCTATCGGGCGGCGAGACCGTGCGTGCGCTGCTTGCCCGTGCGCTGGCGGTAAATCCGCGCTATCTCGTGCTGGACGACCCGACTGCGCTGTTAAATTCCTCGGATGCTCTGGATATGATGCGGCTTTTAAAGGAGGTTAACAGCCGAGGTGTTACGGTCATTGTTTCCAGCCATGACAAAGAACTTGTCAACATCGTGAAACGCCGGGTCATTACCTTAAGCGCCGGCGTCAAGGTATCTGACGAAAATAACGCGACTTACAATACGATGGCGAACGACGTATTCGAGGAAAGGACGATACGGGAACGGAGAGCGCAGAGGAAGCTGGAAAAGAAGTAAAGGAAGCTGCATGGGGAATACGAGAAAAAATGGCCTGGGGACTTAATATTCGGGCCCGGCGGCCGATATTCAAATTAGACAAAGAAATCAGGTTGACGAATGCCGGAGGTCTACCGGCAGCCGATATAGAAGGGGTGAAGGCGATGAAGATCACGATAGAGAATAAAGTTCGCTGTTATGAAAATATGCCTTACAAATCGAAAAATCGGGGCACTGGGATCGATGCAGTGGACGCGGGGAAAAACCGTGACAGTATTTTCATCGCATCCAGTATCTCTGAGTTTAAGGAAAAACAGATCGTTGGTGAAGCGGTCGGCCGTGTGATGACGGATATCCGAAGCTCTACACCACAGGAAAAGATCGAGGCTCTCAAACAACAGATCGCAGAAGGGACCTACCAGCCGGATCCGGAGCAGATTGCGGCCTGTATGCTGGCAGGAAGGAGGCCCGAAGCGGATGAATGAATTCGAAAAGGTCATACGGAACATGATCGACCTGTTCGGTGAGCTTGTCGAGACAGAACAACAAAAACTTGATGCGGCCGCGGCGCACAATGTACAGGTACTGGAGGAGTGCGTGACGAAGGAGCAGGCGCTGCAGCTAAGGCTTCGAGGCCTGGAACGCAGTCGGGAAAAGGCCCAGGAGCAGGCCGGTTTTGGCGGCCTTAGATTTCGGGAAATTATAGACAGACTGCCTCGTGATGAGCAGGAGCAGCTAGCGCCCTTATTTGAGGCATTAAGCCGCCGGATTCAGATGTTCCAGGAGATCAATACAGATACGAATAAGATTTTGGAGACCAACCTGCATGTATTGGGGAAGGCTCTTGACGGAGACAAAAAGGGCGTGTACGGCGGGGCGCCGAAGCCCCGCCGCATCACCGACCGTAAGGCATAGAGGAGGAATAAAGCGATATGATACGTTCAACGTTTGCAGGTTTTAACATGTCGGTTCTGGCACTGACAGCCAGCCAGAGATGTCTGGATGTGACGGGCCAGAACCTTTCGAATGTAAATACAGAGGGTTATACCAGACAGCGTCTGGATCTTGCCAGTATCAGTCCCGTGGGCCATGGCTTTTCGAGCTCGCCGTTTGATTCCAAGGTAGGCCAGGGTGTTATGATGATGGGCGTGAGCCAGATTCGTGACCCGTTTTTGGATAATCAGTACCGCTATCAGCTTCCAAAGGTCGGAACTGCGGATGCAATGTCCAGCATTCTGGGTGAAATCCGGAATGTGTTTGACGAGACAGATAAGGAAGCGATCCGTCTGAAACTGGCGGATATTGTCTCACAGCTGGATAACCTGGCACATACCGAGAACGCAGGTACGAGCAGTGCGGATAATCTGGTGCGCTCGGCGTGTGAGGTGCTTTTAAATCAGGTGCATCAGAATGCGACAGATATTAAAGATGTGAGTGACCAGCTGATTAATAAACTGGAGACGGCTGTGATTCCGGATATTCAGAGCTGTCTGAACCAGATCAAAGAGCTTAACGAATCAATTAAGAACAGCCAGATTTTGGGGAATCCGGCGCTGGAGTTGCAGGATCAGAGAAATATGCTGATCGATGAGTTGGCAACGTATTTTCCCATTGAAGTAAAATACAACGAAAAGAATATGGGCGGCGGCATTAAGGTGGATACGTTGCAGATTGATGTGGTAATTACAGATCCGAAAACGGGTAAGAGACAGGATCCGGTGACACTGATCGATGATATAAAGATCGGAAATGTTGAGGTTATACCAACAAAAACCCCGCCAAATGATGATAAGGTTGCGCCGGTGCAGTTACAGTTTACAGATACGGAGGGTAATTTGTGGGAAGGAGAGACCCAAGATGCGCAGGGTAATCCCATACCGACAAATGACGCTTCGAACTGGATCGCAGACGGTGTTCTCCGCGGAGATCTTGATATGCTGAATAAGTCGGAGGTATTCGACGGGACAGATATCAAGGGCATTGGTTATTACGGTAAGATGTTTGACGCATGGGTAAACGAATTTGCGACTGCGCTGAACGATATGAATAGAAAAGCAGTATATGACGAAAAGGGAAATCTTACGGGCTACGAAGATCAGCCATTGTTTGAAACGTCGGATGGAAGCAAACATTTTACAGCAGAAAACATTCGGGTTTCAAACGCCTGGATGACGGGGGCTGTCTCGATTACTTTGAGCCAGGAGTTTAATCCAGGTTCCACAGACTATTCGAATGTACTGCGGATGATGCAGTCTCTGCAGACAGATAAACATAACTTCTATAAGAGCGATTCAGAGGGATTTTTACTGGATGAGAACAATGATCCCCTGGAAATTGGCGGAAAACAAGTAAAGGTCAATGCGGATGGCTACTTGGTTGAAGCGGACGGAAAAACTCTTATTGTAGGACAGCAGAATGCACAGAATATAAAAATTGATGCAGCCGGAAATCTGCTTTATAAGGATGGGACGGATGCTAAAGCAGAAAGCAATAACAAGCTTCCGGTCATCGCCTTCCGCGGTACCATGTTTGAGTGCTACGATAATATTCAGACGACGCAGGGTGTTGAGGAAAAGGCGTATCGCTCGATCTTAAAGAATCACGAGACCGTATTAGACCAGATTGCCAACTCCAAGGAGTCTGTATCAGGCGTTTACATTGACGAGGAGGTAACGAACCTGATGCGTTTCTCGCAGGCATACAATGCGGCGTCTCGTCTGATGACAACAATGGATGAGATCCTGGATAAATTGATTAACAGCACAGGTGTAGTAGGCCGGTAAAGATAGTTTGAATCATCTGTCGCAGGAGATCTTTTGAGGAAAATCAGCCTGCGACAGGACGGATAAGCGAGAGGAGAGAATAAAGGCAATGAGCATGCGTATCACAACCAACATGATCAGAGGGAATTACCAGAAAAATCTCAACAATACAATGGGCGGCCTTGAAATTGCAAGAAGACAGGCGGCGACCGGCCGTCGGGTAGCCTATACGTATGAAGATCCTTCTGCATCGGCGAAGGGGGCGATTCTGGAGCGGCGTTATGCCCGAAATCAGGACTATACCACTTCTGCGAAGAATGCCTTAAAATGGATGGATGCCCAGGAAGCGGTTCTGGATTCCTTAAATGAAGATGCAATTAATATTGCGGAAAACTATTCCGTGTCGGCAGTCAACGACCCGTCGGGAGACGTGGGTCGGGAAGCCTATGCAGCGCAGCTTCGCGAACTGCAGAGAAATATGATATTTGCGTTGAATAACCAGTACGGTGACGCCTATATCATGGCCGGCAACGACGGAATGAATCCGCCGTTTGAGATGAGTGAGGATGGAAAACATATCTATTACCGCGGCGTGGACGTGGATACCGGACTCAGAAAAGGGGAGTCGGTTAGGGATAATACCACGCTGACGTATTCGGTTGAGATCAAGGATGCGGGGCCGTTTTTAGACGGGGATGTGATTGATTTAGGCAATAATAAGCAGCTTACGATTGGCGGTACGTATACAGATAAAGACGGCAATACACAGACTTTGACGGCTGCTGATGCGAGCAATGAAGAAATTCTGGCACAGGCGATTGCGTCGAAAATAAATGCCGAGGGCATAGAGCCTGATTATACGGCAGAAGCCTCCGGCACAAGAATTTTCTTTAAGGCGAATACTCCCGGACAGCACAGCGAACCGACTACGACTCGCTTTTTCTCCAGCGGTGAAGGCAAAATAGAGACCGGTAAGCTGACGGACAATACAGTTTACGATTATTCCACCCTGGATAAATATTCCAATGAAAAAGTTTATATTGATCTGGGTTTTGGCATGAAATTTGACGCCAACGGAGAGGTTATCCCGTCCAGCGCGTTTGATTCAGCACTTCCTGGCATCAACATAGTGGGATACGGAAAGAGCTCGAGCGGCTTAAGTAACAACATGATGTCCTTAGTCGGACAGATGGCCGATGTTCTGGAGGCCGATGAATTTGATCGCGAAGCCTATGAAAAGCTGTGGATGCAGTTTAAAGAGAGCTCCAATAACCTCCAAAATCAGTACACAAATATCGGTGCAAAATATAACCTCGTTAAGGCAACGGAAGCGCGCCTTGAGAAGGAAGCAGACGGGATCGAGGAGCAGTATAAGGATGCGGTCGGCATTGATGAGGCGCTGGCGATCAAGAATTATTCTGACGCCGATTATATGTACAATGTTGCTTTGAAAATTGGTTCGACACTTTTGGGACAGTCGCTGCTTGACTTTATTAATTAAGAATAAGCCGTGTGGGCTGTACGGATATGTAAAATGCAGTTTGGTCGAAGGCTGGACTGTAATTGTAGAAAAGCAGGCAAAAGGAGGGAACGTTTAGTATGGAACAGCTGCTGCAGATTACGACCATACCGATTAAGTATGAATTGAAGGTTAAAAATGCTTCTTTGGAGTATCATAACGGGACTGCAGAAGTAGAAATCAGCCGTAATTCGGGCGGAATGCAGATCAAGAGCCGTCCGATCCGGGTTAAGCTGGATACCTATGAGGCAAGAAATTCTGTGGTTCCGACAACGAAGACGCAGATCCAGCGGAATGCGGCTGAGGGAAAGCGGGCCGCCTATGAAGCGACGGCGAATTTTGCGAGAGAGGGGCGTATGCTGTTGAAGGCAAAGATTGGGGAGGGCTCCGAAGCGCTGGGGCAGATTCTTGCGCAGCGTACGGCAAGACCAACCGGACAATTCCAGCTTGGCTTTATTCCGACAACAGGGCCAGAAATTGACTGGGAAGGGCCGGAGCTTTCGATTGAGTATCAGATGGATAAGCTGAATTTTGATACGAAGATTCAAAAGGGCGATATTCAATTTGTGCCGGGCGACATTGAGCTGTCTATCTCACAGTATCCGGATGTTCAAATTGAATACATTGGGAAACCGATTTATGTTCCGCCAAGCGCCATGGAGCGTTTCGAGCCACAGATTGACGTACAGGCATAGCCTTGGAAAGGTGGAAAGCGATGGAAAAAACCATAACGCCGTCCGGGTACATTGAGTTCCCGGACGGGATCTTTGGATTTGAGGAGGAAAAGAAGTTTCTTCCCGTCATGTTAGAGGAGGACAGCGACGCAGTGCTGTATCTTCAGAGCGAAAGGAATGAACATCTTGCTTTTGTTGTGATGAATCCATTCCTTTTGAAAGAAGATTATCATCCAGTGCTCTCGGAGACGGACAGGGAGAAGCTTGAGGCCTCGAGTGAGGAGGAGCTTTCCTACTACTGCCTGTGCGTGGTTGGTGCTTCGGTAGAGGAGAGCACCGTGAACTTAAAGTGCCCGATTGTAGTTAACACGGTGACGAGGAAAGCCAGACAGGTGATTCTGGATTCAGAAGAATACGGTTTCCGCCACTATTTAAAAGAATTTGGAAAGGCGGGGACGCATATATGCTGATTCTTCGGAGAAAAGCGGGACAGTCCCTTATCCTGGACGGACGGATCAAAGTCACAGTGACGGAGATCGACGGTGACGGGGTGCGGCTGGCAATCGATGCTCCCAGGGAGGTGGCGATCCTGCGGGAGGAGCTTTTGGAAGCAGCCAAGGCCAATCAGGAGGCGGCTGCAGATCCGGAGCAGATTGGTCAGCTGAAAGGGATTTTTAAGCATGAAAAATAAAACAACTCAATTCTTGAAATACAGCATCTTCTCCGTTTCGCTGTTCTGTGTGGTAGTATTTGCCCTTATCGGAACGTACATGAACCGGATGAGCACGAAGACCATTCAGGAGGTCGGAACCATTTACATGTCCGGCATGAATGAACAGGTTGTCAAACATTTCGAGACGATCGTCACGCTGCGGATGTCTCAGATGAAAAGCCTTATGTCGGCGTTCCCCTCTGATTCGTACAGAGAAGGAGAGCTTCCTAAGGAGGAAATGGCTTACGGCGCCGAGATTCGAGAATTTGAGTATCTGGCTCTTTGTTCCAGGGATGGAGAATTTGAAATGCTGTTAGGAAGCCAAGTTGAGGTCTCGAGGCCGCAGCTTTTTTTGGCATCCATGAATAATGATGAAAATAAGGTTGCCGTCGGAAGGGATGCGAATGGAAAAAAAGTCATTCTCCTTGGCATCTCCGGTGTTTATCCGATGTCCGGGGGCAGAGAGAGCACGGGGCTTGTGGCAGGGCTTTCAGCGGATTATTTCCAGGAAGCCCTTCTTCTGGATAAAGAAAATGCCATGGTGCAGATGTTTGTTGTGCGCGACGACGGTGAGTTTGTAATCCGTGAAGGGCACGGCCTGGAGGAAAATTATTATGAAAGAATCCGTGACCTCTATCAGGGTGTGGATGGAAAGGACACAGAGCAGTATGTGACGGAGCTCAAGGCGGCGATGGAGGCGTCAGAGGACTACTCCACTTTGTTTTTCATGGATGGGGAACGGCGGCATCTGTATGGCACAAAGCTGCCAAGCTCGGACTGGTATCTGATGATGGTGCTGTCCTATGGTCCTTTGAATGAGTCCGTGGATGCCTTGAGCCTTCGCTGGATCTGTTTGGCGGCAGGCGGCTGCGCACTTGTTCTTTTCGTGCTGTTAAACGTTTTTGCGAAGTATTATCGTATGACGCAGAAGCAGGTCTACGAGCTTGACGAGGCGCGAAAGGAAGCGGTTTCGGCCACACAGGCAAAGAGCGAATTCCTGTCGAACATGAGTCATGACATCCGTACGCCGATGAATGCGATTGTCGGCATGACGGCGATTGCAGTGGACAACCTGGATAACAAGGAACAGGTGCGCCACTGCTTAAAGAAAATCACACTGTCGAGCCGGCATTTGCTGGGACTGATCAACGATGTGCTGGATATGTCCAAGATCGAGAGC
>JAAWAR010000032.1 GCA_022792295.1 Lachnospiraceae bacterium | reverse complement strand
GCCGTAAGGCGTAAGGAAAAAACGCCTGCCGAGGAACATACAAAACTCACAGCAGAATTTTGTAAACCTCTCTGTCTTTTTGCGGGCAGGGAGGTTTTTTCGCTACGATTCAAGCAGGTCTGCGCACTTGCTGTGCTGACCGTATGGGAAACCGGGCCGGTAAGTAAAAATCCCGTTGCCGCAGGTGATTTTCATGGATTTTTTGCTGGTTGCCGAAAACCATTTGAACAGTAACGATTTTTCCTTGTGTATGACTGGCTTTCCAATACAAAATTAAAACAGGAGGTAAACCATTCATGGCAAAAGTTGAATTAAAGCAGCCAATCGTTGCCGAGATTGCCGGGCTTTTCGACGGAGCAAAGTCTGCCGTAGTTGTTGACTACCGCGGCCTGACTGTTGAGCAGGATACAAGACTCCGCAGACAATTAAGAGAAGCGGGTGTTTCCTATAAGGTATACAAGAACACCATGATCCGCTTTGCGGCAAAGGGAACGGCGTTTGAAGCCCTGGAACCGCATCTTGAGGGACCGACTGCGCTGGCTGTATCGAAGGAAGATGCGACTGCCCCGGCAAGAGTGCTTGCCGAGTTTGCAAAGACGGCTGACAAGCTGGAATTAAAGGGCGGCATTGTAGAGGGAACCTACTACGATCAGAAGGGGATCAATGTAATCGCGACGATCCCGTCCAGAGAGATCCTTCTTGGGAGGCTGTTCGGAAGCATGCAGTCCCCGATCGCAAACCTGGCCCGCGTGCTCAACCAGGTTGCAGAGAAGCAGGGCGGCGAAGCCGAGAACGCGTAAGTTTTTTTGCGGCGGGTTGTTGCAGAGTATACAAACAAAAAGAATCATTTATAAAAATTTTTATGGAGGGAAACAATAATGGCAAAATTAACGACTGCTGAATTTATCGAAGCGATCAAGGAATTATCCGTATTAGAGTTAAACGAGTTAGTAAAAGCATGTGAGGAAGAATTTGGCGTATCTGCAGCGGCAGGTGTCGTTGTAGCAGCGGCAGGTGCAGCAGGCCCGGCCGAGGAGGAGAAGACCGAATTCGACGTTGAGCTTACCGAGGTTGGCCCGAACAAGGTTAAGGTTATCAAGGTGGTCCGCGAGGTTACCGGTCTTGGTTTGAAAGAGGCGAAGGATGTGGTTGACGGCGCTCCGAAGGTTGTCAAGGCCGGCGCTTCCAAGGAGGAGGCTAACGACATTAAGACGAAGCTCGAGGCTGAGGGCGCAAAGGTTACTCTTAAGTAATTTTACGAAAAGCAGGACGAAGAAATCCGCAGACAGGGAGACCTTCTGCGGATTTTGTGCATTATATCCCCCCTTGCGGATTGTCGGCATCAATGATAAAATAGGGATACGGTTTGGATGAAGGCCAAACGGTAACTAGATAGGCATAGGAGTGTGGGGCACGCTGCAAAAAAGCGTCGGCATCCGATACGGATCAGATAAAAGGAGCGGTTATGGTGGAAGAATTGATCAGACGGTATCCGGTTTTGGGGAGTATACAAAAGGAGATAGAAGCGGCATACAGGCTGTTGGAGGCATGCTATGCATCAGGAGGAAAGCTTCTGGCTGCCGGAAACGGGGGTAGCGCTTCAGATGCGGAGCATATCGTCGGCGAGCTCATGAAAGGGTTTGTAAAGCGCCGCCCGATTCCGGAGGCGATGGCGTGTGCGCTTAAGGAGATAGACGGCGGGCGCGGAGCGAGGTTGGCCGAGAAGCTGCAGGGTGCACTCCCGGCGATTGCGTTGACGAACCATGCAGCTCTTTCCTCTGCTTTTGCAAATGACGTGGATCCGGCGCTTTCCTATGCCCAGCAGATAAACGGCTATGGAGTGCCGGGCGATGTATTCCTTGGAATCAGCACGTCAGGCAACGCGGAAAATGTCCTGTATGCGGCGGTGACCGCGAAGGCCCGGGGATTAAAGGTCCTTGCTCTCACAGGGAAGAACGGCGGGAAGTTAGCGGCGCTTGCCAACGTGGCGGTTATTGCGCCGGAGCAGGAAACCTACAGGATCCAGGAGCTTCATCTACCGATCTATCATACGCTGTGTCTGATGCTGGAGGAGCGTTTTTTTGCATAAAAAAGCGCTTTGCCGGGCGCGGGGAGGCATGATGCGGTAAAATACGTTTGAGAAAAGGCACGAAGGGGAGTACAAATGGAGATAAGGGACAGAATCGCAGAGGAGTTTGAGCGGAGGAAAGGGGAATTTTTGGTCTTCGCGATCCTGCTTGGTTTCGGCTTCTTCATCAATCGGGGTGTGGAGCTTAAAGGGCTCTATATGGATGACCTGTATCTCTGGTCGTGTTATGGGGAGCAGTCCTTTTCGGAATTTGTCTTTCCGGTGGGGAGCTCGCGTTTCCGGTTTGTTTTTTATCTGGCAGCCTGGCTGGAGCTTCTTCTGCTCGGAAATCATATCACCTGGATGGTGCCGTTTAACATTATTTTAAACGCGCTGATTGCGTATACACTTTACCGGATCGCCATGCATTTAAGCAAAAGGCGCGGACTTGTCAGCCTGGCGCTGGGGCTGGCATATCTTTTGTCCCGGTTTGCTTACTACCAGATCGGGCAGTTTTACGGGCTGATGGAAAGCCTCGGGCTCTGGGCTGCGCTCGGGCTGTTTTACTGCCTGTACCGATATGGGAACGAACGGAATACCAAGGCGTTTTTGTGGGGATGCTTTCTATATTTCCTGGCAAGCTTTATTCATGAACGCTATATGGTTTTATTTCCGGTCCTGCTCCTCGCGCTGCTTTTAGGAACGAACCAGGAAAATGGCAGAGGGCTTCAGGACGAGATGTTTCGCGGCAGAAGCCGCCTGCGGGGAAACCGCGCAAAAAGCCAGAGCCGCAAAGAACTTGCCAAAGGGGTGCTTCTTTTAATCAGCGCCGGCGTGTTTGCTTTGATCCTCCTGCTTCGTTTCCTTACGATCGGGACGCTTTCCCCGGCCGGAACAGGTGGGACCGATGTGGCGGATACGTTTGAGATGTCAAAAGCCATCGGACATGCGTGGACACAGACCGCGTTTGTATTCGGCCGTAATGCCGGCCCGGATTATCTCTGCCTTCTGCCATATGAGGATTCGCCGTCCGGAATCCAGAGATTGATCCTCTTTACGAACATTATACTGGCCGCAGCCGTGGTCTGCTTTGTCGTATGCATGCTGCGAGACCGCAGGCGGCTTCTGGTTCATTTAAAGAACTCCCTGCTTGCACTGTCTTTTATCGCACTTTGCATCGGTTCCTCTAGTGTCACGATCCGTGTGGAGATGCGCTGGATTTATGTGGTGTATGCATCGGCGCTTCTGTTTTTGGCATATATGTCCCGAATCATGGGAAAGGCAGGCATCCTGGTCTTTCTTTATCTGGCTTTTTTATTCCCTGTAGAAACCTTTTATCGGGAACAGTGGAAGAATCTGTACTTTTGGCCGAACCAGCTCCGCTATAACTCCCTGGCTGAGGAGACGGTCGGAAAGTACGGAAATAAGATTTATGACAAACAGGTTTACATCATCGGAAACGGATACGAACTGAGCGACTTTACGGCAGAAACCTTCCTCAAGGTCTATGACACGGAGCACAAGGGAACGCATACGACGCTCCGGTTTATTGATAGCGACTTTGACATCAAGGAAATTACCGATGATATGGTCATCCTGAGCGAGGATCCGGCAGGCAATGCCTATCAGGATGTAACGGATTTCTTAAAAACGCAGCGCTTTAATCTGGCCTATGGAAGCTACGACGACGGCTGGATCGACAAGCATGCAAAAATCGTCTTTTTAAACGGCAATGCAAGAAGACTTGTATTAAGCTGTTATTATCCGGGGACTGTGACAGGGGACCAGGTATGTGAGATCAAAATGAACGGAAAGACACTTCCAAAGCTGGTGTTTACGGACAACCTTATGCACTATGAACTGGAAGTGGCGCCGTACCAGATGATTTCCCTGGAGTTTTCCTGCAATTTTCATGTGGCAAATGCCCAGGAGACAAGGGGCGATGAAAAAATGGCGATGATCGTGGAGATCGAAGCTGATTAAGTAAGGAGAATTTAATTAGAATGGAAGGACAATATCAGATAGTCCTTTGGTTTTTTGCGGTGCTCGCGGTGTTTATCGTGGGCGGCTGCCTGCTTCTTAAGCTCCGGCGGGCGGTCTATTTGAATCCTGTCCGGCGTGAGATGAAGAAGGAGAGACAATGGCTCCGCCGCGGCGAGTATAACGCGGCCATGGTGAAGGGCCGGCAGAATCTGGAAATGCTTTTGAATCTGGTGGCTGGCATGAACGGGATCCAGTTGGACAATACGGCGCAGGCTGTCGCCAATGCAAAGAGCGCGCAAAACGCCTATGGAGGCGGGAACCGGGGACGGAAAAAGAAAAATATCATGACCTACCAGCAATTTGGCTGGTGGTTAGATGAAAAGGGCTACCTGGATCGGGTGGCAAAATGGGAGCTGAATCAGATCCGGCTTCTCGGAAATAAAGCGGTGCACGAAAACTATTCGTCAAAGGAGGAGGCGTGGAATCAGTACCGTTATCTGGAGGATCTGCTGAAGGTGCTGTCGGACTGGAACCCGTCGCACCAGAAGCGGAAGCAGGCGCGGGGCACGCAGACGGAACGAACGCCTGCCCAAAAGCCAGGAAAGAAGGAAAACCGGGCAAAGACGCAGCCGGCTGCGAAAAAAAAACAGGGTCAAAAAATAAAAGGACAGCAGGCGGAAAAAAAACAGGAGGACGGAAAAAAACGGGCTGAAATAAGGAAGCAGGAAGAAGCCAGAAAACAGGCGGAGGCGAGAAAGCAAGAAGAAGCCAGAAAGCAGGCGGAGGCGAAAAGGCAAGCTGAGACGGCAAAGAAGCAGGAGGAAGCCAGGAAGCAGGCGGAGGCAAAAAAGCAAGCTGAGGCGGCAAAGAAGCAGGAGGAGGCAAAGAAGCAGGCAGAAGCGGCGAGAAAGCAAGAAGAAGCCCGAAGGCAGGCGGAGGCAAAAAAGCAAGCCGAGGCGGCAAAGAGGCAGGAGGAAGCCAGGAAGCAGGAGGAGGCAAAGAAGCAGGCAGAAGCGGCGAGAAAGCAAGAGGAAGCCCGAAGGCAGGCGGAGGCAAAAAAGCAAGCCGAGGCGGCAAAGAGGCAGGAGAAAGCCGGAGGACAGTCTGAGGAGGCAAAGCGGCTGGGAACAGAGGAACAGGCCGTACTGCCGGCGCAAGAACGGGAAGAAGTACCAATTCCTTCCAGGTTAAAGGAGTGTTCTGAAAAGAAAACGGGCAGGCGAAGACGCAGACATGGCCGCCGCAAATCCGGGCAAGCTGTTTTGCAGGCGCCGGCCGATCCGGCAGCCATGCTTGAGGGCAGAAAGGACAAAAAAGTCTGTGAAGCGCTCCTTCCTCAAACGGCACAGGAAGACGTGCAGGCAGGATCTTCTCCGATAAAGAAGAAACGGCGCAGGAGGAGAAAGAAGACGGCTTCGCCTGTGAAAACGGCGCAGGTAGAGACCGCTGCACTGCATCCTGTTATGGTGCAGGCGGATAAAGAGCCGGAAAAACAGACACAAAAAGATGCAAAAGCTGGGACTCAGGCTGCAAAGTTAAAGGGGCAGTCGGCCAAAAAGAAGCGCAGACGCCGCCGCAGGCCGGAAAAGTCCACGGATACCGCAAAGAAACAGGCATCGCAGGAGCAGGTACAAGCTCCGGCATAGAGGAAGAAAACGGGGAACGGATTAAATATCCGGACTGTTGCGAAAGAGGAGCGAATGGATGAGAAACTACAAAAAATACGTTTACACAGGGCTGCCTCTCCTTGGAGTTCTGTTTTATCTTTTGTACCTTCATGCCGCGACGATTGACATAATTTATTCGGACTATATTCGGCTGATTAATTCGTATCTGCCTGATATATGGAATCCTAAAAAGTTTTTTGTGCCGGATCTTTTGACAAGAATTCCGGTCAATTATCTGGAACGGGCCATTAACGTTGAGCTGTTTGGATACAGTGTGACGTTTGACCGGTTTATGGGGGTATTCAGCTTTGGACTTTCCGCGCTTTTTGTCGCAGGCTACAGTCGGAGGGAATCTGTCGGCATAGGCTGGTTTGCCGGTATGATGGTATTTATGTTCAGCCTGAATAAGTGGGAAATGCTGTACAACGGAACCGGCTGGGTGCATTTTTTGGCATTTGCCTGTTTTTACTATCACTATTTGGTGCTGGACCGAGTATACGGCCAAAGGGGAAAAAAGGGGGATGCGCTGCGCTTGGCTCTGCTTCCGGCGTGCATCACGATTTTGGTTGCGGGTCCCTATTGTGCGATTTATATCGTGACCTTGGTGCTCGCATATGGATTCATCTATCTGTACGGCCGGTTTGGCAATGCCGGCTTTCGTGTGCTGAATGGCAGGAGGCTCGCCGGCCTTATGGCGCTTACGGGTACGCCGCTGTTTCTTTACTTGTGGAGTCATTCCAAGGCGGTTTACGAATACTCGGGGGCGAGCGACGCTCCGCTTCTTGCGACACTCCTGGAGCAGCCGCTGTACTTTGTGAAATTTTTTCTGAAATCCTTTGCCTCGATGGTATTCGGGACAGAATTAATCACCCGCCGTATGGATTGGATTCCAGGCAAGATCTGGTGCCTGCTTGGATTTCTTGTCATTGGCGTGTACGTTCTGGCGCTTTGGATGAACTTTCATTATGGAATTGTAAACAGGACAATTTTTCCACTGATGCTCCTGGCGGGCGGCGGTATGAATCACGTGATGATTCTTGTGACCCGCTGGATCTTCATTCCAAAGGATATTTATGGCATGAGTTCGCGGTACGCACTGCAGTACCAGATCGGCATTGTGGGGATATTTTTAACCTTTGCTCTGGCTTCAAGAGAATTGGGACGAAGGAAAAAGAGCAGGGAAAGACGCTCCGCGATGCGTTTTGAGGGATTCTTTCAGGGGATAGCGAAAACGGCAGCCGTTTTGTTTATCGTGGGGAACATCCTGACAACCGTGGAGGAATTTAATTTTGCCAAACACAGAAAAATCCACAACCAGCACGTTCATGTCACGGTATGGAATTTTGAAAATGAAACGGATGAGGCATTGGCCGAGGCACTCGAATATAACAAGGAAGGCATCCGGGAGGCGCTGACTCTTATGAAGGAACATCGCCTTAATATCTTCAGAGAGAAAGAACCGCCGTTTTATCCGGCGTTTATGGAAGAACCATTACAGCTACAATAAAAGGAGAAAACATATGAAGGTCGTAATTCTGGCCGGCGGCTTTGGAACGCGGCTCAGTGAGGAAAGTCATCTAAAACCGAAGCCCATGGTGGAGATCGGAGAAAAACCGATTTTGTGGCATATTATGAAAATCTATTCCCAGCACGGATACAATGAGTTTATTATCTGCCTGGGATATAAACAGTATGTGGTAAAAGAATTCTTTGCGGATTATTTCCTGCATACCTCGGATGTAACCTTTGATTTGGCCAATAATTCCATGAAGGTTCACAATAACTATTCCGAGCCGTGGAAGGTAACGCTAATTGATACAGGACTGCATACGATGACCGGAGGCCGCGTCCGGCGTATCCGTGAATATGTGGGTAACGAGCCGTTTATGCTGACATATGGGGACGGGGTGGCCGACGTTGATTTAAAGGCCCTGGAATGTTTCCATAAAAGCCATGGAAAAATTGCGACCATTACCGCGGTCAACATCGGCCAGCGCTTCGGAGTCCTGGATGTAGCGGAAAGCGGCAGTATTCACGCGTTCCGTGAAAAAAATGACGACGACGGAGGCTTGATCAACGGAGGGTTTATGGTCATGAATCCCGGTATTTTTGAATATTTGGAGGACGATACGACGGTATTTGAACAGGGACCGCTTCGCAGTCTTGCAAGAGACGGGGAGCTGATGGCGTACCGTCATGAGGGCTTCTGGAAATGCATGGATACGCAAAGAGAACGCGAACAGCTTGAGAAGATGTGGCAGTCCGGCGCGGCGCCGTGGAAAATATGGGAGTAACAGCATGAATTTGACAGAGGTATTTGAGTTTTACCGGGGGCGGCGGATCCTTGTGACAGGGCATACCGGGTTTAAAGGGAGCTGGCTCTGCCGGATTCTGGTGAAAGCGGGTGCGCAGGTTACAGGCTATTCGCTTGAGCCGCCCACAGATCCGTCATTATTTTCCCTGGCGGATCTTGAAGGAAACATGGATTCGATCATCGGCGACGTCCGCAATCTGTCTTGCCTGAAAGCGGCATTTGAAAAGGCAAAACCTGCGTTCGTTTTTCATCTTGCGGCCCAGCCGATTGTCCGGGACTCCTACCGGGAGCCGGTCATGACCTATGAGACGAACGTAATGGGAACTGTGAATGTCCTGGAATGTGCGAGACAGTCTGCAGCCGTGCGTTCTGTTGTCAATGTAACGACCGATAAGGTATATGAAAATCTGGAAAGGGACTACGGCTACCGGGAGGGGGACCGTCTGGACGGTTTTGATCCTTATTCGAACAGCAAGTCGTGCTCGGAGCTGGTGACGCACAGCTATAAGAGATCCTTTTTTACGGATGGGCGCTGCGCCGTCTCAACATGCCGGGCGGGTAATGTAATCGGCGGGGGCGATTTTGCGAATGACCGGATTGTGCCGGACTGTGTTCGTGCCGCGATAAAGGGCATGCCGATTGTGGTGCGAAATCCGAATTCCATACGTCCTTATCAGCATGTACTGGAGCCGCTTGCGGTCTATCTCATGGTGGCAAAGGCACAGTATGAGGAGCGCTCTCTTGCGGATTCTTATAATGTGGGGCCGGATGACAGGGATTGTGTGACAACGGGCACGCTGGCCGATCTGTTCTGCGAAGCCTGGGGGAGCAAGGCACATTGGATTACGAAAAACGACAACGGCCCGCATGAAGCCAATTTCCTGAAGCTCGACTGTGCAAAGCTTAAAAACGCCTTTGGCTGGCAGCCACTCTATGATGTAAAAAAGGCTGTCAGGATGTCGGCAGAATGGTACCAAAGTTATGCCGCAGGCGGCGATCCGACATCTGTGATGGACCGTCAGATTGCGGAAATGTTTGGAGAGGAGAGCAGCCATGTTTGAATCAAAAACAGAGGCCCAGGCAAGGCAGGAAATCCTTGCGATGGTGGCCGAATATGCAGATACATTTCATAAGCAGGAGCAAAGCTTTCACGAGGGAGACAGGATTCCGTACGCCTCCCGTGTGTACGATCGTGCGGAAATGGTAAACCTGGTAGACAGCTCATTGGAATTCTGGCTGACCTCCGGGCGATACACGGATGCCTTTGAAAAAAAGCTTTCGGAATATTTGGGGATTCGTTTCTGCTCTCTGGTAAATTCCGGTTCCTCGGCGAACCTGCTGGCGTTTATGGCGCTGACATCGCCGCTTCTGGGGGAAAGGCGCATAAAGCGCGGGGACGAGGTTATCACAGTGGCGGCCGGGTTTCCGACAACGGTCAATCCGGCAATCCAGTATGGAGCGGTTCCCGTGTTTGTGGATGTGACGATTCCGCAGTATAACTTAGATGTGACAAAGCTCGAGGCGGCGCTTTCCGAAAAGACAAAGGCAGTCATGCTGGCCCATACGCTCGGGAACCCGTTTGATCTTAAGGCGGTACAGACCTTCTGCAAAAAGCATGGTCTGTGGCTTGTGGAGGACAACTGCGACGCTCTGGGGAGCCTCTATACGATTGACGGCGAGGAAAAGCTCACAGGAACCATCGGTGATATCGGGACTTCCAGCTTCTATCCGCCGCACCATATGACGATGGGAGAAGGCGGTGCGGTATATACGAACACTCCGCTTCTGCATAAGATTATCCGGTCCCTCCGGGACTGGGGGAGAGACTGCTCCTGTCCGTCGGGCTGCGACAATCTCTGTGGCCATCGTTTTGACAGGCAGTACGGCGAACTGCCTCTGGGATACGATCATAAGTATGTATATTCTCACTTCGGATACAATTTAAAGGCCACAGACCTGCAGGCGGCCGTTGGCTGCGCGCAGCTTGACAAATTCCCATCCTTTGTCACGAGACGGCGTCATAACTTTGAGTACCTTAAGACAGCGCTCGAGGGAACGGAGGATAAGCTGATTCTGCCCGAAGCCGCGAGAAATTCTGTACCGAGCTGGTTTGGCTTCCTGATTACATGCCGGGAAGGTGTGGACAGAAACAGTCTGGTGCGCTATATCGAGGAGAGAGGCGTGCAGACCCGCATGCTGTTTGCGGGAAATCTGACAAAGCATCCCTGCTTTGATGAGATGCGGAGGGATAGAACGGGGTACCGTATCGTAGGCAGCCTTGCGAATACGGACCGTATTATGACAGACACGTTTTGGGTGGGTGTGTATCCGGGGATGACCGATGAGAAACTTGCTTATATGGCAAACGTGATTAAAGAGGGTTTGGCACAGTGAACACAGACAAGTACACAGGCGCCGAAAAAAGCCTGGAAAAGGTGCATGCAGTCAATTTAAAGCTCTTAAAGGAAATTGACCGCATCTGCCGCAAATATAAGATCCGATATGCCCTGGATTCAGGAACGCTTTTGGGGGCGGTCCGCCATCAGGGCTTTATCCCTTGGGATGATGACGTGGACGTCGTGTTTACACGGAATCAATATGAGCTGTTTGCAAAAGTGGTACGGCGCGAGCTTCCGGATACCATGTCATTCGTAGAGCCGTGCGAATACCGCGGGGGACGGGCGTTTTATGATTTTGTCTCCCGTGTGACGTATGATAAGAGCCAGAAGTTTGTGGAAACCGAAAAGACGGCATTTTATAACGAAAAGATCAGCCGCTTAAATGTCGATGTATTCGTCATGGACGCGCTGCCGGACGGAAAATTTGCGGCTTCCTGTACGAAGTTTTTGCACGGTGTGGTCTATGGCCTGGCGTTAGGGCATCGGTGGAAGCTCGATTATTCCGATTATAAAGGAGTAATGAAAACGGCGGTTTTTGTGCTTTCGCATGCGGGAAGACTGATTCCGTTTCCGGTTATCTACCGTCTGTGGCGCCTGCTCTGTAAAAAGGATCGGAAAAAGCAGACGCGGCGCTATTTTTATACGAATTATGCGCCGGATTATTTCTACGTGGAGATGGAGCGGGAATGGGCTGACGAGGTCAGAGAGGTTCCTTTTGAGGATACAAAATGCTTCATTCCGGTCGGATGGGAGCCGTATTTAAAGCAGGTATACGGCGATTACAGGAAGCTGCCGCCCAAAAACAAGCAGATTCCGGAACATTCGGACATGGAGATCAGGATTTATGAGTAAGCTGCTTTCAGTGGTGGTGTCAGTCTACAACGAGGAACCGGGACTGCGGGAATTTTATTCTGAGACCACGGCCGCCTTGCGGGGACTTCCGGCTTCCTGGGATTATGAGCTTTTGTTCGTCAACGACGGGAGCGGTGACGGTTCGGGCTGTTTGCTGCGTGAGCTGGCCAAGGAAGACAAACGGGTCAGGCTTGTCGATTTTTCGCGCAACTTTGGCCATGAGGCGGCCATGATTGCCGGTATTGACTATGCAAACGGGGACGGAATCGTCTGCATGGATGCGGATTTACAGCATCCGCCGGGGCTTCTTCCCGAGATCGTGGAAAAGTTTGAGGAAGGCTGTCAGGTCATAAGCATGGTGCGCTTAAAGAATAAAAGCGCCGGCCTCATCAAAAATGTCACCTCATCGGCCTTTTATAAGCTGATCAACCGGCTTTCCGATGTGAAATTTGAGCCGAACGCTTCAGACTTTTTTGCGGTGGACAGTCAGGCGGCTGAGGTGCTTAGAAAGAATTATCGGGAAAAGGTGCGCTTTTTGCGGGGCTATGTGCAGAGCATTGGTTTTGAAAAGACGACACTTGCCTATGAAGCCAGGCCGCGGGTGGCAGGGGAGAGCAAATACAGCCTCAGAAAGCTGTTCCGCTTTTCCGTCAATACCCTCCTCTGCTTTTCCGATCTGCCGTTAAAGCTTGGGATCTATTCCGGAGCGGTGACAGCGCTGTTCGGTGTGCTTATGATGCTCTATACAATCCATACCTGGGCCAAATACGGCGCTCCGAGCGGATATGCGACCATTGTAGTTCTGATTTCTTTTATGTTCGCGGTGCTGTTCGTGATTGTTGGGATTATCGGAGAATACATCGCGATCCTGTTTGCGGAGCTGAAGGATCGCCCGGTTTACATTGTGAAGGATACCATGAACGTAAGAAACGAGGACCGGGCTGCAAAGTTTGTCCGCAAATCCGACAGCGATTGCGGCAATTCTGCGGCGGGAGTATGAGAAAGGTTACAAAAACATAAAAAATTTATGATATTTTATAAAAAGGGGTACAAAAAATTCCGGGAATCGTTTATAATAGGCGAGTGCGCAAAATTAGCAAGTAATTTAGGAGGAATTATAATGAGGGTATTGAAAAGAATGGCTGTCTTGGCGTTTGCCGTGCTGGCCCTTAGCGGATGCACAAAGAGCAGCATTTCGGATGAGCCGCCGGCTATAATGGATGAAGGCCCGGGGGCAGGAGATGAGGAAATCGATCCCGCGAAATTTGAGGATGATGACGATGAAACCCTCCGAGGGATCAGAATATCCTGATCGACGACGAGCCGTTTGAGCAGTCTATGTACGACTGGGACCAGGTAAGACACGACGCGACAGAAGTGTTTACCAACACGGAGAACTACCCGCAGGCGGTTTCGTTTGACTTTGCGGCAGATGAGGAGGCGCATACGATCACGCTGAACTGGACCGTAAAGGCAGATACGAGCGATGCGCAGGCGATGGAGTACGCAGCCGAGCTCGTGAAGCTGTTTAACGACATCGTTGCGGTTCAGTCTTTAGAGATCGAAAATTCCTCGGCAACCTCGTTTGGAACGCTGTGGGATACGTTTGCGCTGAATGTTAAGATCTCGAAAGAGGGCGGCGCTGCCCTCCTCGATAAGAGCTACAAGGCAGGAGAGGCCATTGATTTGAAGGCGGCGGAGAGCAGTACGGAAGCCGGTCCGGAGGATGTGCCGGAGGATGTGCCGAAGAAGGTCTAAAGAAGACGAGAAAACAAAAGAACGCTGTGCAGAGGGCAAAACCGTCTGCACAGCGTTCTTTCGGTTACTTCTGGCACTGCTCGATAAAATACGCAAAGATCGGCAGAGAGTCTGAGCAGTTTTTGGGGTTTGTATCCGGGCCGGTCATACGCTCCGGATGCCACTGGACGGACCAGATGGGAAGGGACTCATGCTCGATAGCCTCCACGATCGAATGGCCGTTGGCGTCGGACCAGCCCGTGGCGATGAGGCCCTTTCCGAGAGCATCGAGTGCCTGGTGGTGATAGCTGTTTGTCTCTAATGTCTCGCCATAGAGACGGCCGAGAATCGAATCGGCCTTAAGGTGCACGGGATGGCAGACTCCCTTTGCATGATCTCCGCCGAGTTCGGTGGGAATATCCTGATAAAGCGTGCCTCCGAAGTATGTGTTTAGAATCTGGATCCCGCGGCAGACTCCAAAAATCGGTTTTTTTTGCTCCACAAATGCCCGGATCAACCTGTATTCGAGGTCATCGCGCTGCGGATCTGTGATGACAAAATCGTATTTCTGTTCCTGGCCGTAGAGTGAGGTCACGACATCTTTCCCGCCGCTCAATAAAAGGCCGTCGGCAAGCTCGGCATATTCGTCTGCGCAGGCATTATTGACAGCGAGAAGCGGAATTCCTCCGGCCCGGCGTATGTTTTCTGCATAATTCTGATTGACGGTCCAGGTTGGAGTCCCGTTGGCGGCGGCTCCGGTGCCGCCGGAAAGTAGGATCAAAGGTTTCATCATGTGACATTCCTTTCTCTGTTTTATTAAATTGCCCCGCCGACATCCAGGCCGCTGTGATAGGAATAATTCCCAAGCTCGGAGAGAAATTCTCCCCAGTCCTGTTCACCAAGAGGCGTTTCGTCGGTCAGCATGGCGTTCAGACGGTAGTAAACCAGGTGGCATTTCTGCAGAGTCTGCCGGTAGAGCTCCAAAAACGAGGCACGGGAGGCAAGTGCCTTATTCCAGGGATTCGTCCAGACCTCATGGTCGAGGTTCAGGATATTCCGGATACCGGCAGGCGGTGTATCTGTTACGAGCTTTTTGGAGGCAATAGGCTGGCGCAGGAAAAGTGTCTCAAAAAAACGGATCACATTTTGCTTGCGTCCGGCCGGGTCAGAGAGGAGACGTCCGCCAAAACGGATCGCAAAGATGGAACGGCAGACCATCCCTTCTGTCACCTGGAAATTGTTGTGTTCTGTGATCTGGTAATACGTTTGGTTGATACAACGGCTTAAGAAACGCGAAATAAACTGCGTCTCCTGTCCGTTTAAGCAGATGGTCGCCGCCTGATTGAATTCGGACGGCTTTTTTTGCTTGAATTTGCGCAAAAGCAGCATGTCAATATCGTTTTCGAGCTGCGCATGCAGACCATGGAACTGCCCTCTTTTTCCTTCAGCCTCATACTGGATTCGTCCGTATACATAAGGGTGGCAGATGGAATCGGCAACGTAATGGCAGAGGAAGCCGGCGTAGTAGGAGACGGCCTGCTCACGCTGCTGACGGGAAGAAATTTCCGAAAGCGCCGCAAGATAGTTGCAAAAAAACGCATTCACATGATAGTCATGCATGTAAGAGCCGACGTTCCGGTAATCACGGTGGCGCAGGATCGGGACATTGTAAAAAAAAATATCCGGTCCCTGCAGCCCAAGCTGGTAGAGCCAGCGGTATTTGGAGATTACATGCTTTAAATAGGTATTGGGCAGGTTATTATAGGCCTTGACACCAAAAAGATAATGAGTGGTAAATCCCGGCAAGCAGTCACCTCCTTTCAAGCATCGCACGGACCGGCCCATGCGGTTATCATTCTTTTTCAGTATAGCATATCTCGCGTAAAATTGGAATAAAACATAATGAGAAAATACTGGGAGCGCATATGCTTCAGATACTTCATGAAATGATCTGGGGACCCGGCATGCTGGTTTTGTTTCTGGCCGCCGGTCTTCTCTACAGCGTGCGTCTGGCCTTCTTTCCGATCCTGCATGTTCGTACGTGGTGGAGGACGACCGTCGGCAGCCTCCTGAAGGGCAGGGACGACAAACGGGAGGAAGGCATTTCCGAATTCCAGTCTGCCTGTACGGCTCTCGCCGCGACGATCGGGACGGGAAATATCGCGGGGGTTGCGACTGCATTGTTAGCCGGAGGGCCGGGAGCGGTATTTTGGATGTGGCTTTCGGCCTTCCTTGGAATGGGAACCGCTTATGGGGAAACGGAACTTGGAATCCGCTACCGAAGACGCGATAAGAAAGGAAAATGGCTGTCCGGCCCCATGCTCTATCTGGAACAGGGGTTAAAGTTACCTGGCGTGGCCGTTTTATATGCCGTACTTTGTATTCTGGCCTCATTTGGTATGGGAAGCATGGTGCAGGCTAATGCGATCTCGGAAACGCTGGAATTTACATTTTCAATCTCTCCGGCATGGATCGGCGTGCTCTTGGCGGCGCTTGCGGGCCGCATTGTCACCGGAGGGGTAGGGCGGATTGCCAGGGCTTCGGAGCGGCTGGCGCCGGTGTCAGCTGCAATCTATATTGCGGCGGCGCTTTCCGTGATTGTATGCTTTTGGAGGGAGCTTCCGACCGTTTTTGCGATGATTTTCGAGGATGCATTTACAATCCGCAGCGCGGCGGGCGGGATTTCCGGTTTCGGTGTCAGCCGCTGTGTGCGGTATGGGGTCGCCCGCGGCGTTTTCTCCAATGAAGCGGGCCTTGGAAGCCTGGCAGTTTTAAACGGAGGAACCGATCGGGTTTCGCCCGGCGTTCAGGGCCAATGGGCAATTTTCGAAGTGTTTGTTGACACAATCGTATGCTGCACGTTAACGGCAGTGGCGATTCTCTGCGCGGCGGGCGGAGAATTTGAGACGATCGCGGATAACGGGGCAGCACTTACAAGCGCATGCTTTACGCGCGGGCTCGGCCATCTGGGCGGGTACATAGTCTCTGTGTGTGTCGTACTTTTTGCCTTTGCAACGATTCTTGCATGGTATTATATGGGAAAACAGTCGGTAACGTACCTGGAGGAGAGAACGGGACATGATTTTTCTTACCTGTATCTGGCGGGCTATCTGACAGCAGTGTTTTTGGGAAGCCTTGGGCCGATGGAACAGGTATGGCAGCTTTCAGACATTTTTAACGGTCTGATGGCTGTACCAAATCTTTTGGCTCTTGCGTTCCTTGTACGGGAGGTAAAACGTCCATGAAAGCAGGGAGAGTGTAAAAAGAAGTTCAGGGATGGAAAAAACACCCGATCCGGGTGTTCTTTCCAACAAAATGATTATTTGAAAAAGGGAGGAGAGCTGATAATTTCTTATCAGCCCGAGTATTATGAAAAAAATCTTATAAGCAGCATCGCATCGGATGTTTCTCTGTTTATGGTTATATGATAAAAGGTAAAGATGAAGAAATCATGTGGATTGTGTAAAAGAATTTTGAAAAGACTTTGAACATTTTATGAACGTATAAATTACGTGACATCTGCTTGACTTCCCGAAAATTAAGACGTATAGTAAGAAAGGAAATCCCCATGCCCCGCTAAGGCATTTCCATAAATGAAGGGGATGAGGGACCGTAACCCCTCCGGGGGATAGGCAGAAAACGGGAATGAAAGATGTCACTTTACGATCCCGTTTTCGCTTGGCTCGGCATCAGAGAGCTGAGTTTTCACAGTAAAAAGGGGAGAGATATGGCAGAATATTTTTTGATTAGTTTTCTGGCCAGCATCGTCGGCGCCATCTGCGGCATCGGCGGCGGGGTTATTATTAAACCGGTTATGGACCTGTTTCGTCTGGAGACGGTCAGCACGATTAACTTTCTCTCCTGCTGTACGGTTCTTTCCATGAGCCTTTATTCAGTCGGTAAGACCATGCTTGCGGGAGAAAAAAAGGTGGAGCTGCGCACGGGAACGCCATTGGCGCTGGGGGCGGCAATCGGAGGGATTTTCGGAAAAGAGCTTTTCCAGCTTGTCAGGCAGTCGTTTGCAGATCCGGATATGGTGGGGGCGGTGCAGGCGGGCTGTCTGGCCGCTGTTACGATTGGCACGCTGGTCTATACGTTAAAACGCAGCCGAATCCGAACCAGACATGTGGAAAATTTGGCGGGCTGCATCGGGATCGGACTGGCTTTGGGCGTTATGTCAAGCTTTTTGGGCATCGGGGGCGGGCCGATCAATCTCGTGGTGCTCTATTACTTTTTCAGCATGGATACAAAAACGGCGGCGGCTAACAGCCTGTACATCATTCTGTTCAGTCAGGCTGCCAGCTTTTTCAGCACAATCGTGACACATAGTGTACCGGCGTTTCATATGGGCTCTCTTGCTCTCATGGTTGCCGGGGGCATTGGCGGAGGGATTGTGGGCCGCGCTTTTAATAAGAAACTCGATAATCGGGCCGTGGACAGGCTGTTTATCGGCCTGATGGCAGTGATTATCGGAATCAGCCTCTATAACGTCTATATCGGGTTGACCGCATAGAAAAGACCGTAAGGTAAATTCATGCTTTAGTTATGAAAACGTAAGAGAAAAGAAAAAGGAAATAAAAGAACTCCTGCTATAATGAAACTGTAAGAAACTGGTAGAAAAGGAGGAGTTTATTTATGAAGAAACGATATGTTCTGGCTATAATCAGTATGCTGACGCTGGGGAGCGTGGCGCTGTCCGGCTGCTCGTCGAAGATCACGGCGGCTGAACCGATTCAGGCATCGGAAAACCGGACGGTCTCGGTAGAGAGCAGTGAGACCGTGGAGATCGTGCCGGATATGGCACAGCTCACGTATGGGATCCGGACAGAGAACGAGGATGCCGTGCGCTGCCAACAGGAAAATACAGAGAAGCTGAATGCACTTTTGGAGTATTTAAAAGGGCTTGGTTTTTCTGAGGAATCCATTCGTACATCTGATTTTTCACTGGATCCGCGCTATGACTGGAGCGGAAACACGCAGCTTTTAGTCGGCTATGAAATGAATACGCAGGTCACGGTGACAGATGTGGCACTGGAGAAAGTGGGCAGCATGCTCTCGGACGGAGTGGCTGCGGGCGCAAATGAGATTCGTTCCGTTTCTTATTTTTCAAGTGAGTATGACAAGGCGTACCATAGTGCGTTAGAGAAGGCAGTGGAGCTTGCAAGGGAGAAGGCGGGTGCCTTGGCGGCCGCCGGAGACAGCGCATTGGGACCGGTCTTGAACATTGAGGAATATGGAGATGCACAGTACGGACGCTACATTAATTCCGGCATGAATACGGCGGCCGGTTCGGAAGGCAGTCGGTTTGCCGCAAAGGAAGATTTAGCCGATATGGGCGTTATGCCCGGCAAAATGCAGGTGACGGCGAATATCCGTGTGGAGTTTGAGCTGTCTCAGCCGTAAAAGCGGTAGACATTCTTTAGCACGTTCGGTATAATAGAGGCAGCGGCGGGGCGTTTTGCTTTTGCCGCTGCCTCTGCAATAAGATTTCAAAGCTAAAGGAGATTGTCAATATGAAAAACCCGATCATTACGATCACAATGGAAAACGGCGGAGTCATGAAAGCGGAGCTCTATCCGGAGGTTGCGCCGAACACGGTTCATAATTTTTTAAGCCTGGCCGGGAAGGGATATTACGACGGTTTGATTTTTCATCGCGTGATCAAGGGCTTTATGATCCAGGGCGGCTGCCCGGATGGAAACGGAATGGGAGGTCCGGGCTACTGCATCAAGGGTGAATTTTCCCACAACGGCTTTCAGAATGATCTGGCCCACACGCCGGGCGTTCTGTCGATGGCGCGTGCCATGAACCCTAATTCGGCCGGCTCTCAGTTTTTTATCATGCATGCGGCCGCACCGTACCTGGATGGGGAATATGCGGCGTTCGGACAGGTAATCGAAGGTCTGGAGGTCGTAAATCAGATCGCAGAGGTCCGTACGGACCGGGATGACAGACCGATGAAGGAGCAAAAGATCCAGACGATTACCGTTGAGACATTCGGCGAGGAATATCCGGAGCCGGAGAAGTGCTGAGCCATGCAGCTCACAAAATATGTGAAGGTAAACGGCCGGGGGATTCCGGTGCTGATTTCCGACGATAACGAGGTCCTCCTGGCTGCGAAAGCGGCCGGGAGGGCTGTTGTTGGTTTACAGGGAATGCTGGAGGTCGGCGCGGCCGCTTATGCGGTGGAAGCGCTGGAGGATTTGGATGACGAATTTCTGGAACGGGTGGCAAGGAGGCATCTGGGACTGCCCTGGCGGATCTGTGAAACGAGGCGGCTGATAATCCGGGAACTGTTTCAGGGCGATTTTGACGAGCTCTGGGAGAATCGGGTCGGTCATGGCTTTGAGACACCAGAAAAGCTGGAGGCGTATACGAAACGCCAATATGCGTTCTACGAGTTTGGTTTTTGGGCGCTCGCTGAAAAAGAGGGAGGAGAGCTTGTGGGCGTGGCCGGACTTACGCTGCCGCGTAAGGAGGAGACAGACGGCCGCATAACGCTCACGCGCACCTTTCCCGATGGTGAGGGAGAGCTTGAGCTGGGATACCACATTTTTCCTGCATACCGTAGGCAGGGCTACGCAAAGGAGAGTAGCCAGGCCATTCTTCGGTATGGCACAGAACAGATTGGGGCCTGCCGGTTTCTCGTACGGGTCAGGCCGGAAAATAAGGCTTCCCTTGCGCTTGCACGCTGGTTGGGATTTCGGTGAAAATAGGGGATTGCAAAATTGGATTCAATACAGTATACTAAATATTGTATACAAAAAGATGTAATTCCGCCCCAACCATGTAAACGGCAGGAACAATGCCTCGCCTTTTGCGCATCGTTTGAATCGGCTTTCGGAAAGCGTTTCCGGCGATTAGAACCGTAGAGGGTAAATTATGGTCGGGGACTTTACAGTTTGTCTGAAAGCAGAACGGTACCTTCGGCGGCCGGGGAGCTACACAGTTTTTGCCCCACAGAGGAACGAACGGTTCTGCGGCGTTACTGCCGCTCGGCGTACGTTCAGTGCGTCTTGCAGAATCATCAATCTGGGATGCAGAATTCTGCAGGGCCTCAAGTGCTGCCTTTTGGCAGCTGGCAGCGTGTATCCCTTTGTCCATGGAAGGCAAGCCGCAAAAAATATAACAGGTCTGTACCTGTGCATATAGCAGGAGTGAGGTATGATAGAACACTTGGAGCTCAGAGCCTATGGGAAGATCAATCTGGGACTTGACGTGGTAAAAAAGCGGGAGGATGGCTATCATGAGGTCCGTATGATCATGCAGACGGTCGGCCTGTATGACAAAATTATCATGGAAAGACGAAGACGGCCGGGGATTCGGGTGGAGACGAACCTGCCGTATGTACCGTCAGGGGAAGGGAATTTGGCTTGGCGCGCGGCGAAACTTTTGACGGATGAATTCGGACTGGACGGAGGCGTGTATATCTCCGTCTGGAAAAAGATCCCGGTGGCCGGCGGGATGGCCGGGGGAAGTACGGATGCGGCAGCGGTGTTAGTGGGCATGAACCGCTTGTTCAGGCTGGGGCTTACAAAGCGTGCGCTTATGGAACGAGGTGTAAGTCTGGGTGCTGACGTTCCCTACTGCATCCTGCGGGGAACGGCATTATCAGAGGGAATCGGGGAGCGTCTTTCGCCTCTGCCGCCCGCGCCCGACTGCAGCGTACTGCTTGCCAAGCCGCAGATCTCCGTATCCACAAAGGCCGTTTATGGGAGCCTCAAAGTAGACGAGCTGCTTCCCTCACAACATCCGGATATTGACGGGATGGCAGAGGCAATCCGGGAGGAAAACCTAGACGGAGTAATAGAAAGGCTTGGGAACGTGCTGGAGACGGTGACGATCCCGGCACATCCGGAGATCGGACGGATTAAAGAGCATATGCTAAAAAACGGGGCAGATGGCGCTTTGATGAGCGGCAGCGGGCCGACTGTCTTCGGGCTTTTTAAAGAGCAGAGGGCAGCCAGAGATGCTTTTTATGCATTGCGTGAGGCAGAAGAAGGACGGCTGGTGCGCCAGGTTTACCTGACGAGGCTGTTTCGGCCGGGAGGAAGTGAGCGGAGAGAGGGGAGAAGCCGGTGAAAAACCAGTTTGAGGTAAATATGGATGAATATCTGCCGCTTAGAGATGTGGTTTTTAAGACCCTGCGCCAGGCGATTCTGAAGGGGGAGCTGGAGCCGGGCGAGCGGCTGATGGAGATTCAGCTTGCAGAACGGTTGGGAGTGAGCCGAACCCCAATTCGTGAGGCCATACGGAAACTGGAGCTGGAGGGGCTTGTCCTGATGATTCCCAGAAAGGGCGCAGAAGTGGCCCGAATTTCAGAGAGCAATTTACGGGATGTCCTGGAAGTACGCCGGTCACTGGAGGAATTGGCGATTGATTTGGCGTGCCAGCGTATGACGGGTGAGGAGTTAGAGGCACTTCGGATTACGGAAGACGCCTTTGCTCAGGCCATTAAGGAGGGCGATGCCATGAAAATTGCCCAGTTGGACGAACAGTATCACGAAAGCATTTACAGCAGCACGAAGAATCAGAAGCTTGTGCAGATTTTAAACAATCTGCGGGAGCAGATGTACCGCTACCGTCTGGAATATATCAAAGACGGTGATAAGCATCAGATTCTTGTAGTCGAGCATGAGCAGATTTTAAAGGCGTTGCGCCTGCGCCACGTACAGGAAGCAAAAATGGCCATACGCGAACACATTGATAACCAGGAAATTACAATTCTCAAAAATTTAAAAGAGCAGGAGAGCCTGCGCGGGAAAGGAGTGTAAAGAAATGGCGACAGTAACATTGGGAAGAACCGGAATTACAGTCAACAAAAATGGGTTCGGCGCGCTGCCGGTGCAGCGGGTAACAAAGGGGGAAGCCTCTGCGCTGTTTCATAAGGCGTTTGACGGCGGCATTACGTTTTTTGACACGGCGAGAGCATATTCGGACAGCGAGGAAAAGCTGGGCTGCGCCATGAGCAGTCTGAGGAACCAGATCTATATTGCGACGAAGACCGCGGCAAACACGGCAGAAGAATTTTGGAAGGACCTGGAAACAAGTCTTACGCTCTTAAAAACGGATCATGTGGACGTCTATCAGTTCCATAATCCGGAATTCTGTCCGAAGCCAGGAGATGAAAGCGGACTGTATGATGCGGCTTTAAAAGCCAGGGAGCAGGGCAAAATCCGCTTTATCGGAATCACGAACCACAGGCTGGCGGTGGCCCATGAGGCTTTGGATTCAGGACTTTATGACACGCTCCAGTTCCCATTCTGCTATCTATGCAGTGAGAAGGATGTAGAATTGGTAGAGAAATGCCGGGACAAAAACATCGGTTTTATTGCCATGAAGGCACTGTCAGGCGGTTTGATCAACAATTCGGCGGCTGCTTATGCGTTTGAAGCGCAGTATGAAAATGTGCTGCCGATCTGGGGAATCCAGCGGGAAAAGGAGCTCGACGAATTTTTAAGCTACATAAAAAATCCGCCCCAAATGACAGAGGAGCTGAAAGCGGTTATCGAGGCGGACAGAAAGCAGTTAGTCGGGAGCTTCTGCCGCGCCTGCGGCTACTGCATGCCATGTCCCGTGGGAATCGAGATCAACACCTGTGCACGCATTTCCCTGCTTCTTAGGCGTGCCCCAATCAAGGCACAGCTTACGGATGAGATGCAGGAAAAGATGAAACGGGCGAAGGAGTGTCTTCGCTGCGGGCAGTGCATGCGTAAATGTCCGTATGGACTGGATACGCCGGCCCTGCTTGAGCGGAATGTAAAGGACTATGAGGAGATTCTGAATGGAAAAGAGATTTTGCCGGATAATTTCTAAAAAAACGCCGTGCCCGGAAAGCATAACCGGGCACGGCGTTTTTTTGCGGAAAGCGGCAAATTATCCTTCGATTGCGATGTAATTCGGCGCAGCAACTTTTTTCTGTTCGTCTATCTTGGGAATAGACAGGTTCAGGATTCCGTTTTCAAATTTCGCTTTGATATCCTCCTGCCTGACCGCTTCCCCGACGTAAAAGCTTCTGCTCATGGAGCCGGAATAGCGTTCTCTGCGGATGTAGCGCCCGTCACTGCTCTTTTCATCCTGGTCAAGGCTTTTGGAGGCGTTGATCATCAGGTAGCCATCTTTTAATTCGGCGTTGATTTCCTCCTTCTTAAAACCGGGCAGATCAATTGCGAGCTCGTAGGTCTGGTCGCTTTCCTGGATGTCAGTCTTCATAATCGGTGCGGCGTTTTTCCCGTACAGAGGGCTGCGCCTTGAAAAGAAATCATTCTCAAACGGGAAACGCATCATCTCATCAAATAAATTTTCTCCAAAAATACTGGGCATCAACATAATCCATTCCTCCATTCATTTTATTGCAAGTGTGCACTGTGTAATTTGTTATAAATTATATATATGTTCTACGATAAATATAATAACATAAAGCGTTAGCACTGTCAAGAGGTGAGTGCTAATTTTTTTAAATGGCAGTTTTGCCTGGGCGCGGTTGAAATGAAACTGTATGGTTATCTTGACAGCGATTGGATGTGTTATTATACTTGCTACAACTGTCGTTTGTCTTTGCGCATGCTTGATATTGTTTTCCAAAATCTTAAGAGCTTATAAATTTTTATAAAATTGTCTGTTTCCGGCTTGACAACATGACAGAGTGTCACTATAATGATGACGAGTTGTCACTTTTATATGGCCAGATTATGGAAAAGGAAGGGTTGTTATGCCGACAGAACGATTTTTTCGGCTGCCTAAGGAAAAACAGGAGGCGATCCGCAAGGCTGCATTCAATGAATTTAAACGGGTTTTGCCGGAGGCGGCTTCGATTAACAAAATCATCCGCGAAGCGGATATATCAAGAGGCAGCTTTTATACATACTTTACGGATAAAGAGGAGCTTCTCGAGTGGCTGATCGAAAGCCAGATTAAGGCACACCTGCAGTTTTACAGTGAGAAAATGAAAGAGAGCAAGGGCGATGTCTGGCAGATGCTTGACGAGCTTTTGGGTGCCAGTATTGACCGAGCGACAGATGAAGGCTTTTTGGAGATTATCGGCAATCTGATCAAGAGCAGTTCCTTTGCCGAGTATTTCAGACGCGGACTCGATGTGGGGCCGCCGGGCTGCGGACAAATGGAACGACAGCTAAGGGAGCTTTACGACTGGTGTGACAAGACAAAATGTCCGCTGGATTTTGAACGCTTTCAGGATTTGATGGAAATGAGTTCACATGAGCTTTTGTATGCATTAAAGCTCTTTTTCACGGATAAGCTTCCGCGCGAGCAGGTGGAAAAGAATTATAGAAGACGGCTGGATATACTGCGCTATGGTGCATGTCCAAGGCCGTGAGGCAAAGGAAAGTAACAGAAGGACCTATAGGTAAGGAGGAGACATGAGCAAATTAGGAAAGATCGTGGCCGGAGCAGTCGGCTTAGGCGCCGTGGCAGCGCTCGGCGTCCTGGTATATACGAGAATCAATAAGCCGGAGGAGCCGGTTGAGGAGATTCCGCTGCCGGCGGTTCAGATTCATGTACCGGAGGCCGGAAACATTGAACTGCGTACAGAACTTATGGGAACCGTGGAACCTGCGGATGTGGTCTATGTGATTCCGAAGGGGGCCGGGGAGGTTTTGGAGGTTTATGTAAATCAGGGAGACCATGTAGAAAAGAACCAAAAGCTATTTCGGATTGACAACAAACAGCTCGACGCGGCGAGAATCACGCTGGATCAGGCCAAGCTTGCGCTGAACGATGCGCAGGCCAGCCTAAACCGAATGCAGGTATTATATGAAAGCGGAGATATTTCGGCCCAGGCCTATGAATCGACGGTAAACGGCGTGTCACAGGCTAAACTGCAGTTGAAATCGGCTCAGCTGAACCATTCTATCCAGCTTGAAAACAGCACGGTGACGGCGCCGATCGCGGGCCTCCTTGAGCAGTTTGATGTGGAGGTTCATGATATGGTGTCCAGTGCCGGTGCTGCGGCGATGATTTCAGGCGGGGGAAGCAAAAGCGCTTCCTTTTCGGTGACGGAACGGGTCGTAAAAGGCCTTGCGGTCGGAGACAGCCTTACGCTCGAGAAGAACGGCATGGAATATACGGGAGTGATCACGGAGATCGGGACGATGATTGATGCAGCGACGGGCCTTTTTAAGGTCAAGGCTTCCCTGGCTGAGGCAGAAGGGCTGGCGACCGGAACGATGGTAAAGCTTTATGTTACCGCACAGAGGGCAGAAAATGTGATGACGGTCCCGGTCGACTGCGTCTCCTATGCGAACGGAGATGCCTTTGTGTATACATATGATGAGACAACGCAGAGCGCAAAAAAGGTCTTGATTGAGCAGGGACTCATGGATGCCGATAAGGTCGAGGTACGATCCGGACTTTCCTGGGATGATCAAGTCGTAGTGACCTGGAGCAAGGAGATCTATGATGGTGCCACGGTGCGCCTTTCGGATGGAGAGAGGAATACGCAGGAGACAAAGGCGGCAGAGACCGATGCAGAAACAAAAGAGACAGAAAAGGACGCACAGTAAGGAGGCTTTTAGATGGGTTTGACAAAACAGGTCTTAAGAAGGCCGGTCACGACACTGCTTGCCGTGCTCTGCCTGATCGTATTTGGCATTACCTCCGTTTTCACCTCCAAACTGGAGCTGATGTCGGATATCGAGATGCCGATGCTTATCATCAGCGCGGTCTATCCGGGCGCCAGCCCGGATGATGTAGAGGAGCTGGTGGTCAAGCCGATTGAAGATGAAGTCGGCACACTCTCAGGCGTGGACCGTGTGACCAGCATGTCGGCAGAAAACTTCGGCATGGTACTGTTAGAGTATGACTACGGGCAGGACATTGACAAGGCATACGATGATTTGAAGAAAAAGATCGACGGGCTGACGAATGAACTGCCGGAGGACGTGAATACGCCGACGATCATTGAGATGGACATCGACTCCATGGCGTCTCTGACGCTGGCGGTCAATAACGACAGCGTGGAAAACCTTTACAACTACGTCGATGCGACCGTGATCCCGGAGATCGAGAAGCTGAGCTGTGTGGCGAATGTGGATGTCAGCGGCGGACAAAAGCACTATATACGGGTGGAATTAATCCCCGAGAAGCTGAATCAGTATCACTTAAATATGAACGCGGTGGTCAGTGCGATCGGCTCGGCGGATTTCTCCATGCCGATTGGCAGTACAGGGGTCGGGGGAAAGAAGCTCTCTGTGACATCTGGCGTGGATTTTGACACGATGGAGCTCTTAAAGAGTATTCCGATCACGATGGGCAACGGCAATATTATTTATATGGAAGATATTGCCAATATCTATGACGCGCTTGAGGAGAAGGACTCCATCGGCCGCTACAACGGTGTGGATACGATTTCTGTGGGCGTTAAAAAGAACCAGGACAGCACAGACATTGAGGTCTCGGACAAGGTTATGAAGGTCATGAACGGCCTGCAGGCGGATGACCCGAATCTAAAGGTGATCGTCATCAACGACAACAGTGATTCGATCCGGAGCTCCTTAACGAGCGTGGTGCAGACCATGGTGATGGCCGTTATCGTCTCCATGATTATCATTTTTATCTTCTTTGGGGACATAAAAGCCTCCCTGATCGTAGGCACCTCGATCCCGATTTCGATTTTAGCGACGCTTATCATGATGAAGCTGATGGGCTTTTCCTTAAATGTGATTACGCTGAGCAGCCTGGTCCTTGGCGTGGGTATGATGGTAGACAACTCAATCGTCGTGCTGGAAAGCTGTTTCCGCTCGACTGGCGGGAAAGGCTTTGTCGAGGCAAGGAATGCGGCGCTGGAAGGGACCCGGGTCGTGGTACAGTCGATCATAGGCTCCACGGCGACAACCTGCGTTGTGTTCCTGCCATTAGCGTTTCAGGCAGGCATGAGCGGCCAGATGTTTAAACCGCTTGGCTTTACGATCGTCTTTTGCATGATAGCGTCGCTTATATCGGCCATGACGCTGGTGCCGCTCTGCTACACCTTCTATCTGCCGAAGGAAAGGACGAATACGCCGGCGCAGTGGATCCTGGAGGCCGTAAAGAAAGGGTACCGCTCGATTATGCGGGGGTTTTTGCGGCATAAGGTGCTGGTTTTGCTGACTTCGGTGCTTCTTCTTGTGCTGTCGTTTGTGCTGGCGACGCAGCTTAAGATGGAACTGATGCCCACGGACGACCCTGGGATCATTGCGATTTCGATCGAAACCCAGCCCGGCCTTACGATTGACAATGCCGACCGGGTCTACAAACGCGCGGAGGAGTACGTAGCAGCAGACCCGGATGTGGAGAATTACCTGCTCTCCTATGGAAGCAGCGGTCTGTCCATGTCGATGGGCGGCTCAGGCGCGACGCTGACGGCGTATCTGCGGGATGAAAGGAGCCGCGGGACAGACACAGTGCTGAAGGAATGGAAGAAGGAGATGCAGGCATGGTCGGACTGTGCGGTCTCCTTGGAGGCGCAGAGCTCCATGGGCGGTATGGCCATGATGGGCTTTGACGAGATCGAGTACATCCTGGTCAGCACCCAGTATGGGGAGCTAAAACGGGTCTCCGATCAGATCGTTGACGAGCTGCGGGCGCAGCCGGAAACGGCGAATGTCCATTCCTCGCTGGAAAACGATGCGCCGCTTGTCAAGATTTTTGTGGATCCGGTGAAGGCGGCGGCCGAGGGGCTGTCCCCGGTGCAGGTTGCCCAGCAGGTATACAGGCTGGTCAGCGGGGCCGAGGCGACTACGATGAATGTGGATGGAGACGAAATCAGCGTAAAGGTGGAATACCCGGGCGGTCAATATGACAGCATCGACAAGCTGCAGGGAATCGTGCTCCCGACTGCCACAGGCGGTTCTGTGGCGTTAATGGACATTGCAGAGATCGGTTTTAAAGACAGCCCGCAGAGCATCATAAAGACGGATAAGCAGTATCAGGTTACGATTAGCGGAAACCTAAAGAGCGCAGAAGGCGTCACAGACGCGAAAAGCGCGATGGCGCTGAAGCAGAAATATCAGAAGGAGATCGTTGATAAGTATTTAAACAGTACAATCGGTATGCAGGAGAATACCATGACCGAGATGATGAATGAGGAGTTTAGTTCTCTGGGAATGGCGATTGGGATCGCCGTGTTCCTGATTTTTGTCGTCATGGCGGCACAGTTTGAGTCTCCGAAATTTTCGATCATGGTTATGACGACAATCCCGTTTGCATTAATCGGATCTTTTGGCCTTTTGTGGCTGGCAGACTGCCCGATCAGCATGCCGACACTCCTGGGATTCCTGATGCTGGTCGGGACGGTCGTAAACAACGGGATTCTCTACGTAGATACGGTCAACCAATACAGGACCGAGATGGATCTGGATACGGCGTTGATTGAGGCCGGAGCGACGAGACTTCGTCCGATTCTTATGACGACATTGACAACGATTGTGGCGATGATCCCGATGGCAATGGCCTATGGCGACGCAGGAGAAATGATGCAGGGCCTGGCGCTCGTAGATGTGGGCGGACTGACTGCCTCCACGCTTTTAGCGCTTCTCATGTTGCCGATCTATTATAAGGTCATGACGCCGAAGAAAAAGGTAGTAGATTACGACTGATCAGAGGGCAAACCGGACTTTTGGCAGGGGCGGCAGAAGGGTTACGCGCTGCCGCCCCTGTGCCGTGACGAATCACCTAGCGGATTTGTCACGGGCTGATACAGATATGGAGCCAAGGCATATGCCTCTCTGCACTTCGTTTCAGACGGCTTTAAGCAGGCGATATTGGCGCTTAGAACCGCCGCAGGCGATTTAAAGCGGGCATATGTGCTGCGTCCATAGGGGGAACTGTCAACCATAACGCCCGTACAGAATCGAAAGAAATCGTAAGAGAAATGTTATTGCGTTTGCGGGTCGAAAGGGGTATCCTAAAAAAGGAGGAAATGCCAATGAAACGAAAAAAGATAAAGACAAAAGCGTCGGCGCTTATTCTGACGGCGTTTTTTGCGGCCGCACTGAATCCGGGCTCCCTTTCGGTGCAGGCAGCTGTGAAGTCGCCGGTGACGGAGTACGATGCGCAGACGCTAGCAAAGCTTGCTGATGATAGATTGGAATATTGGGAGATCCCGGGGCTAATCGAGCAGTACAACATTGCTTTCCGGAATCAGCTCGCAAGCTTTTATGACAGCCCGGATGGGGGCTCGATGGGGCTTACAAAGGAGCAGATGCTGTCCTTGGCGGCGGAGCTTCGGGAGGAAGCGAAGGAGATTCATTACGATGCCGAGGAGATGAAGCCCGATCTTACGCCGGCCGAGTATAAGGAATATAAGGCGAATGTCAGCGCGCTGAGAGGGTATGCGAAGCAGTTGGAGGATGCAGCAAACGGTAAATCGGCGGCCGGACTTTCACAGATTCGGGAGCTGCGGATCCTGCGGGAGAAGCAGACGGTTTCCGCCTGTGAGAAGATGCGGGAGTATCAAAAGCTCTCGGCGCAGACCCAGATCGCCGAAAAGAAATTGGAGATTGCTGAGCTCACACTCGAGTCCGCAAGACGTCAGCAGGAACTGGGTCTATATGCAGCGGAGGATGTGCTAGATGCCGAGGAGGGGCTGAATGCGGCCCAGGCGGCCTTTTCATCGGCCGAGGCGGCTGCAAAGAGCGGAAAGCAGGATCTCCTTGTGATGCTCGGCTGGCGCTACGACGCCAATCCGCAGATCGAAACGGTGCCAAAGCCGGAGGAGGAAAAGCTCGCCGGTTTCCATCCGGACACGGACAGCGCCAAGGCGATCGAGAATAATTACACGTTAAGCGAGACGAGACGGACAGCTTCCACGGCGCAGGGCGGCGCGGTCGCCAAGGCGAGGAAGATTCAGGAGCAGGAAAATCAGGTGCGGATGAATCTGGATGCGCTTTACCAGGCTGCACTTTATAAGCAGTCAGCATACCAGTCGGCGCGTCTGGAGTTTGATGCGGCTGTTGCCGATAAGGCGGCTGCTGATCGGAAAAATGCGCTTGGTATGTCGAGCCGTCAGGAGTATCTGGCAGCGGAAGCCGCATTTCTGGCTTGCGAGGCAGATTATGAGGCAGCGGGACTGGATCTGACGGCGGCGATCGAGCAGTATGAGTGGGCCATGAGGGGCCTGATGGAAATCGGAGGTCAAGAATGAACATGAAAAGAAAATTCGCAGTTCTTGCGGCGCTCTCTCTTTCCCTTGCGTCGGTTCCCGGTACGGCGTACGCAGATGAATTTATCGCGGAGCCAGGGCAGAGATATGACGCAGAGACCTTGGCAAGGATCAAGGACAATGTACTGGAGTATGAGGAGATTGAACTGCTGATCGACGAATATAACCCAACACTAAAAAACCTTCGGCAGACATATCAGGACAACAAGGAAAATATAGGAAAGGATGCGGCACGACTTAAGGAGCAGGTATTTTCGGGTTCCGGCTCACTGTCGGAACAGGCCAGCTTCATGCTTGACCAGGCGACTTCGATTGAAAGCACGATCGGATATGGGGGTGCGGCGGCCTATGCGCAGCTTATGTACGCGTCGGAGGTTATGTCCCAGCAGGCGGAGCAGATGCTCTTGTCTGCAGACAGTATCACCCAAATGACCCCTCAGATGCTGCGGCTTCAGAGTGTGGAGACACCCCGGGCGGCCCTGATTGCAGGCGCGCAGAGCGCGGTGGTTGGTTATGAGCAGCTTCTCCTTGCGAAAGAGAATCTGGAAAACGGAATTGAACTTTTGGAGCTGGTATACGCCTCCACGCAGACGCAGGCGGCAGCAGGGCTGGCCACACAGAACGATGTGCTGAAAGCGAGACAGAGCCTCGAGTCCACGCAGGCGAATCGCATTACGATCGAATCCAATATTCAGAAGACAAGGCAGTCGCTCTGTACAATGCTTGGCTGGGCCTATACGGATATGCCGGAGATCAAAAAGGTTCCTTGTGCCGACCTGACGCGGATTGCCCGCATGAATCCTGAGATTGATAAGGCTGCAGCAGTGGATAATAACCTTACGAGGCGCTATCATGTATTGAGCTATGAGACGCTGACGGACGGTTCTGTCGAGCAGCAGAACATGGCACGGACGCTGGAGAACGAAGCGGCGGAGATTGCCTCGGAGCTGACAAATTTATATAACCAGGTGCTGCAAAAGCAGAGTGAATACCAGACAGCGATTGCAGCATATGAATTAGAGAAGACCAAGATGGACACGGCCGAGCGGAAGTATTCGGTCGGAACGATCGGAAGGCTGGAATACCAGCAGCAGGTTCATGCATATAAGACCGCAGAACTCGATATAAAAACCGCCGATCTGGCGCTGTTCCAGGCGATGGAGACGTATGACTGGGCAGTAAAAGGGAATCTAAAGCTTTCGCAGTAGAGGAAAAGAAGCCGGGAGGCCGAAGCGACGCGCCAGCGCCGTTTCGGCCTCCTTCTAAGTTTGCGCCTTTCGGCTACAGGCAGATCATAAAAGACAACGGCTTCCTGCATGGATCCGGTCCAGAGTTTCTTCGCTGGCCTCAGCCAAACGGCGGAAACATGAGCGGCATCCAGACCATGTACAGGGCAAAGAATACCATCGCCACTGGGAGGCCGTGTTTGAGATAATCGGTAAATTTATAATTTCCGGGTTCCATAATCAGTGCCATGGGGGCACAGGCCATGGGCGTACATACAGCCAGACACGCCGCTGCCGTGACGGCGATCATGGGGCCGCGGGGGTCCATTCCAAGTTCGACACATACGACAGCGGCCAGCGGACGCAGCAGATTGTCAACGGCGATATTGTTCATGACCTGTGTCATCAGAAACGGAACAAAAAAGAACAGCGCCGAGACGACGTATACATTCATGGTGTTTCCCATTGCCGTCCGCATCCAGCCCGCGATTGCTTCTCCGGCTCCGGTAGCGGAAAGGGCGGTTGCATAGCTGAGCATACCGGCAAAGATGCAGATGGTCTGTACGTCAATGGCCCGAAAGGCTTCTTTTCCATCAAGAATCCCCAAAATCACCATAAGAGCCGCACCGATCACGGCAACATCATAAACCGGCCATTTTGTCCATGTGGAGGCAGCCATACAGAGGACAGTGCCGAAAAAGATCGCCAGTCCCAGCTTATCCTGCCAGGGCTTCAGCCCAGAGGCGTCCTTTGCGGTGCTCTTTTTTACCGTGTTTTCCACCTGTGTGACCGTTTCGGGGTAATACGGAGTAAACTTACGGGAGACGAAAAAGACAAACGCAGTGGCTATGATTAAAATCGGAATACGGGCAATCGCATTGTCGAAAAAACCGAAGGTTCCGGCTTGTCCCATCGCCTCGAGGATCGCATTATTTTGGGAGAAAATGGAGGCGCCCATGCCAAAAGGCAGAACGCCGACCCACATAGCGGCGACGGCCGTGACCGGCATTAAAAGGCGGCTGCGCGGAATCCGGCTTCCGGCGCTGATGGCGGTGATCATCGGCAGAAGGGCAGCGGTGGCAGAAGTTGCATTCATGAAAACGGCCAAAACGACGGCCATGAGAATGCAGGCCAGAGAAATTTTGGTTTCACTTCCGCCGAGCCCATCAACCAGCTTCTGGATGTTGGCAAGAAAACTGGTTTTGGTGAGACCCGCTCCTAAAACGAAAATGGCTGCAAAAAGAAAAACGGTATTATTGGAGAAGCCGCCCCAGGCTTCATTAAAAGACAGTACACCCGTAAGCTGGAGAGCGACTGCGCACAGCACAGCCGTCAGACCGTAAGGAATTTTACTCCAGATAAAACTGATTACGACAAGAACTCCAATCAGTAACGTGATTGTCATTGGACTCATGATTTTTCCTCTTTTCTGGTAAGTATTTGTGACAAAGAATGGGATCGCTTTTGTCTTTCCCCTGTAAAAGAATGCTGCATTTTAATATATAGCAAAAAATGTGCCAGTCCTGTTTCGCCGGATTTATCTGTATATCATGAGACAAAATGTCTTTATAAAACAAAATATTTAAACAAAATGTTTTGCTTGCGCGTTTGTCCTGTGTCTGATACATTTATGAGGACAGGAGGGAAAAAGATGTCCAGTACAATCTGCTATATTACGGCTGACGATTTTGATACGTTTGAGAAGGCGAGGCGGCTCTTTGCAGAACATCAATATCCGATTGAATGTTTCCAGAGCCCGGAGGGGCCCCAAGGCTGCGATATGCTTGCACGTGAGCTCATTGAAGGAGGAACAAGAATTTTTATTGCCCGGGGCGGCCAGGCCATCAGGCTCCAGGGCCTTCTTCCCGCTTTGGTGATTCCATTGTATTACGACTTTTTCGACTTTTATAAACCAATTATGCAGGCGTGCCACGTAACGGATAGAGTGGCGGTAGCCGGTTGGTTTGAGCATCTGTTTTTATTTCGGGAGTATAAAAAGATATTTCCCGACAATGTACGCTATTACGAATTTGCAAAAACACAGGCGCCGAGTTTCTTTATTGTACAGGAGGCTGTGAGTCAGATGAAGCGGGATGGGATACAGTGTGTCGTGGGCGGCTCGACGGTTACGAAAGAGGCCAGACGACAGGGCATGCAGACTCTGCGGGTGGAGGTATCCCAAGAGGCACTGTTCCAGGCGGCCAGGGAGGCCATCGACTATGCGCGGGTCCTAAAGGAAAACGAGATATGGCAGAATACCTCCGATACAATCCTTTCGAATGTCCATGAGGGATATATTTTCTGTACACCGGACGGGAAGGTGATAAAGATAAACGCGATTGCCGAGAATATGCTGCATATCCGGGAAAGGCAGAAGGAGAGGCCGCTGACGCTGCAGAAGCTGGGGCTGGAGGAGAGCGTACTCGCGCCGCTTTTGTGCGCAGGAAAGCTTGTGAACAAGACGGTGAGTAGCGGGGGAGCCCGCCTGCTTTTTAACGGGAATGCAATCTTATCAAATAACAGGATCGTCCGCCTGCTTTTAACAGTCGAGAGCCTGAACAGTGTCCGCAGCATGGAGAACAGCCTGCGGAAGGGAATCATAAAAAGTGGATATTATGCCCGCTACAGCTTTTCGGATATTGTGGGTAAAAGCGCGGCGCTTCGGACTGCCGTCGAGACCGCAAAGCTCTATGCGGAGTCTGCCTCGACGGTGCTGATCACCGGCGAAAGCGGAACGGGAAAAGAGCTGTTTGCGCAGAGCCTTCATCAGGCCAGCCCCCGCAGGCAGGGCCCTTTTGTGGCAATCAACTGTGCGGCTCTGCCAGAGGACATCTTAGAGAGCGAGCTGTTCGGGTATGTGAAGGGCGCGTTTACCGGTGCAAGGAACGAGGGAAAGGCAGGCGTGTTTGAACTGGCTGACAAGGGAACGATTTTTCTCGATGAAATCGGAGAGGTATCTTTAAAGCTGCAGGCAAAACTTCTTCGGGTACTGCAGGAGAAGGAGATCACGCGGGTCGGAGATAGCAGAACCATTTCTGTTGATGTGCGTGTAGTCGCGGCTACGAATCGGAATCTGATGGAGGCAGTGCGTGACAAAAGCTTCCGTGAAGATCTGTTTTACCGCATCTGTGTGCTCCTCCTTGCGCTGCCTCCCCTGCGGCAGCGCAAGGAGGATATTCCGTTTTTGCTGGAAAAGCTTCTGGAGAAAAAAGGCCGGCCGGGCTGCCGGTTTTCTGATGCAGCCATGCAGACTCTTTTGGCCTACGACTGGCCGGGTAATGTGCGGGAGGTCGAAAATTTTGTGGAGCGTCTGATTATTTTGGAAAAGGGCCCTTTTTTTGAATATGCGATCGTTCAAAGAGCCATGCTGCAGCCGGGCGAGGAGCTTTTGCCGGCAGCGTGTACGGAAGAAGATCCAGATGAGAGGATTTTGCAGACGCTGCGTGCCTGTATGGGAAACCGGCAGGAAACGGCCCGGAGACTTGGGATCAGCAGGAATACCCTGTGGCGGCGCCTAAAGGAGATCGAAGCGCGTAGAGGGAAATTGGCATAAAAATTGCTATAATAAAAGTGGATCCTGTCAAAGAATCGCTGCAAGTATTTTTGGAAAGGATCAAGTCAGAAAATGAATGAAATGAAAAAAGAATCTGTGCAAGAAACACAAAAACGTCTGCAGGCACTGACGGAAAAAATAAACAGGTACATGAAGGCGCCGTGGAGCATCTATCAAAAGCCGTTCCAGATAGCGGACTCTCTTTATTATGTAGGGAACCGTTATGTAGCGAGCTACCTCATAGACACGGGGGCCGGTCTGGTGCTGATCGACTGCGGCTTTTGCGAGACGTTTTATCAGTTGATTCATAACATGCATCTGCTGGGGTATTCGCCCGCCGATATTCGCTATCTGTTTTTGTCCCATGGGCATTTCGATCACTGCGGCGCCGCAGGGCCGCTGCAAAAATTGTCAGGGGCAAAGGTCTACATCGGCCAGGAGGATGTGTTCTTTTTTAAGGAACGCCGGGATCTGATTCACTTTGAGGACCATACGCCTGAGTTTCCCATTCATGGCTGCTACGAGTATGAAAAACCCTGGCAGATTGGCAGCGCCGTATTTCGCTTTGTACATACGCCCGGCCATACGCCCGGCTGTACGTCGTTTCAGATTGAGACGACGCAGCATGGGAGACCCGTTGTCTGCGCGATGCACGGAGGGCTTGGAATCAATGGGCTTACGGATCGGGAATTGGAGGAGGCAGGCCTGCCGCGCTCGCTCCATCAGGCATTCTATGACCAGCTTCAGATGTGCAAAACATGGAAGGTGGACATTCCCTGTCCCAGCCATAATCACGATTACGACATTTTATCTCTGGCAGCTCGGGATGAAAAAAGCAGAGACTGCTTTGTGAATCCGGCTGGCTGGAGCGCTATGATCGAGCGTAAAATCCAGCAATATCTGCCGCTTTTATAAGCGGGTGTTTAACAAAGGGGAGAAATCCTCTGCCAAGGGTTTAGATCCGTCAGCGCCGTGGGGGCGCAGACGAATCTAAACGGCCGGCGCCAAAGAGTTCTGCCAGACGAAAACGGATCTTGATTTTGCCGTTTCCAGGATGCCCGGCGCGCAGGAGACTTTGGAAATCGTCTTCCAAAAGAAGGGACTTTAGGGTCTCTTTTGATTGGTCGGGGACAACGGCGTGTGTGCTGTCCAGATAGCAGAGGGACGGGTAAAGTACACACCAGAAATTTTGTCCGCGGCCGCTGCCCAGCACGACACGTACCGCCTCATATTCTCCCGCAGGGAAGGTCATGTCTCCGTAGGTCTTTTCGGGAAATTCGCATGTCTCCAGGCGGATTCTGGCTTGGTAGGAAAAGCCCTGTGCGGCCAGGTAAGCGGAGAGCTCCCGCTCCAGCACTTCTCGATTTTCCACGATATAGCGGTATACGGCATCTTTTGTATCGGGAAGATTTGCTTCCCTGAGTCTGTTAAGAAACAAATCCCGTATTTCCAGCTTTACAGCCTGGTCAGCGGCCGAATCGCTGTCCGCAATCACATGAAAGCGGAGGATTTGCGGTGCGATCCGTGCGGCCAGGGCGGCGTCATGCCGCCGCACGCCTGCCATAGCGGTCAGGAAAACAGTCAGCAAAAGACTGGCTGCCAGGCATATCCGAAACGTTTTTTTCATGTCTTTCTCCCCCAATTCTTTGTATTTGGTATTTGTAATTATTCCCAGTTGTGCTATAATTAAACAGAGTTTGGCGCTGGCCAGGCAGAAACAAGGCAGAAAGGAAACAAATATGGAAAAGAAAAACCTGGTTGCTCTTTTTGGCGGGCAGTCCTCGGAGCATGAGGTCTCCTGCATGTCCGTTCAGAATGTTGTTGCCAATATCGATAAAGAGAAATATAACGTACTTCTCGTGGGGATCACAGAGGGCGGCCGCTGGCTGAAAGCGGAATCGGCTGAGGAAATCGCAGACGGTTCCTGGGTAAAGAGTGAAACAGGGGCGGTGCTTTCTCCGGATGCAAAGGATCAATGCCTGCTTATTATCAATGGGAGCTCGGTGGAAAAAATTCCGGTCGATGTGGTATTTCCGGTGCTCCACGGCCTCTATGGTGAGGATGGGACGGTTCAGGGGATTCTTGAGCTTGCCAAAATCCCCTATGTGGGCTGCGGCGTCCTGGCCTCCGCCGTATCCATGGATAAATTGTCCACAAAGATTCTGGTGGAACGGCTTGGGGTCCGGCAAGCGGCTTATGTGGCGGTCATGAAGGAGGAGCTTTCCGATCTAAAGGCTGTCTGCGGCCGGGTAGAAAAGGTTCTCACGTATCCGGTCTTCATAAAACCGTCGAATGCCGGTTCCTCGCGGGGAGTGTCCTGTGCAGCGGACCGTGCCGCATTAGAGAAGGGGCTTTTGCAGGCGGCGGCGCATGACAGGCGGATTCTTGTCGAGGAGAGAATCACGGGGCACGAGATCGAATGCGCGGTATACGGAGGGGGAAGCGAGCCGGTGCGGGCGTCAGGAGTGGGAGAAATACTGGCGGCGGCCGATTTCTATGATTTCGAATCCAAATATTATAGTTCCGAATCCAGGACCTTGACCGACCCGGAGCTCCCCGGTGATGCGGCCGAGCAGGTACGCGAGGCCGCGGTCAAGATCTTTAAGGCGGTGGACGGCTACGGTCTGGCCCGCGTGGATTTCTTTGTGGAAAAGGATGGCGGTGTCGTTTTTAACGAGATCAATACGATGCCGGGCTTTACCGCTATCAGCATGTACCCGATGCTCTGGGAAGCCAGGGGAATCGGTAAGGCAAAGCTGATTAACGATCTGATCGCACATGCATTAAAGAGATATGGCAGGTAGCGGCTATGGATAAAAATGCACCAATCGGGGTCTTTGACTCCGGAATCGGCGGGCTCACGGTAGCCCGCGAAATTATGCGCCAGCTTCCCGAGGAACGGCTGATCTATTTTGGCGACACAGCCAGGCTTCCCTATGGAAATAAGTCGAGGGAGACCGTAATTCATTTTTCCAGACAGATCATCCGTTTCCTCAGAACCATGGAGGTCAAAGCCATCGTAATTGCCTGCAATACGGCAACCTCTTATGCGCTCGACGAGGTGCGCAAGGACGAGGACATTCCGATCATCGGGGTCATCAATGCGGGTGCACGGGCTGCAATCTCAGCAACAAAAAACGGAAAGATCGGCGTGATCGGGACGAACGGGACCATCGACAGCGGAACGTACGAGGAGGTCCTTAAGGAGATGAAGCCGGCTGTAGAAGTGTTCGGAAAGGCCTGTCCGCTTTTTGTTCCGCTCGTGGAGGAAGGACTTTTGCACGATACGGTCACGGATGAAATCGCCTCACGCTATCTCTCCGTGCTCAAAGAGAAATATATCGACACACTGGTGCTAGGCTGTACGCATTATCCTCTGATCCGGTCTACGGTTGCGAGGATTATGGGAAGCGAGGTGCACTTAGTAAACCCGGCTTATGAGACCGCAGTCCAGTTAAAGACGCTTTTAAAGTCCATGGAGATGAACTGCGATGAGGGACAAAAGCTCTCACAGAGCGAAAAGTATCAGTTCTTTGTAAGTGACATGGCAGACAAATTTCGCGGTTTTGCGACCTCGATCCTTCCGGAGGAGGTGAAGGAGACCATTAAGATCAACATCGAAGAATACTGAGAATGACCTTTGCGGTATGGGAAAGGAGGTTTTTGTGGACAGAAGGAAATACACGATAGGGATTGATTTTGGTACGCTTTCCGGCCGTTCGGTACTAGTGGATACGAAAGACGGGAGCGTAGCAGCTTCGGCCGTCTGCGAATATGCACACAAAGTTATGGAGAAGGCGCTCCCGGATGGAACCCCGCTGGGAGCGGACTGGGCACTTCAGCATCCGGGCGATTATCTCAATGTGCTGTTTGAAACGATTCCGGCGGTACTGAAAGAGAGCGGTGTCCGGCCCGAGGACGTAATTGGCATCGGCGTGGATTGTACCTCCTGTACCATGGTTCCCGCTAAGAAGGATGGAATGCCGCTTTGTATGCTGGAGCCATACCAGAAAAGCCCGCATGCCTATGTGAAGCTGTGGAAGCACCATGCGGCGCAGGGGCAGGCGGATAGGCTCAACCAGATCGCAAAGGAGCGCGGGGAACCGTTTTTGGCCCGATACGGAGGAAAAGTAAGCTCTGAGTGGATGTTGCCGAAGTTAATGGAGATCTGCGAGGAAGAACCGGAGATTTATCAGGCAGCCGACCGTTTTTTTGACGCGGCCGATTGGATCTGTCTTGTCCTCACGGGAAAAGAGAGCCGAAGTGCTTCATCGGCCGGTTATAAGGCTTTGTGGCACAAAAAGAGCGGGTATCCGTCCGGAGAGTTTTTTAAGGCGCTGCATCCGCTTTTGGAGGCTATTCCGTCTGAGAAGCTCGGCACCGAGATCCTGCCGCAGGGTGCACTCGCCGGGTATATTTCTGCGGAGTTTGCAAAGCATACAGGGCTCTCCCCGCGGACGGCGGTTAGCGTTGGGAACATTGATGCACATGTAGCGCTTCCTTCCGTGGGAATCACGGGGCCCGGAAAGCTTCTGATGATTATGGGGACCTCGACCTGCGACATTGTATGCAGCGAAACGGAGCGGCTGGTCCCTGGAACCTGCGGCGTCGTGGAGGATGGGGTACTGCCGGGACTCTACGGTTATGAGGCGGGCCAGCCCTGCGTGGGTGACATGCTGGCCTGGTTTGTGGAAAAGCAGGTTCCGGAGGAATATAAGAAGATGGCGGCCGGGCAAAACATGGATCTGCACGCTTTTTTAAGCGGGCTGGCCGGGCGGCTTTCTCCCGGTGAGAGCGGACTTTTGGCTTTGGACTGGTGGAACGGGAACCGTTCGGTCCTCGTGGATGCAAAGCTCTCCGGCCTCATCCTGGGGCTCACACTTGCCACGAGACCGGAGGAAATCTACCGGGCGCTGATTGAGGCGACGGCATTCGGCCAGCGCATGATCCTGGAGACGTTTGAGGAGGCGGGAGTCCCGATCAAGGAGCTTTATGCCTGCGGCGGAATCACGAAGAAAAATCCGCTCATGATGCAGATCTATACCGACGTATGTGGGCGGGAAATCTTTATCGGGAGCGCCAAGGAGTCGCCGGCGCTGGGCGCAGCCATGTTTGGGGCTGTTGCGGCCGGGCGAGCGGCTGGCGGTTATGATACCATTTTTGATGCGGCCCAAGCGATGGGGCGTGTAGAAGAAAAAAGCTTTCGCCCGGATGCCAAACGTGCGGCGGTGTATGGGCGGCTGTATCAGGAGTATAAAAGGCTGCATGAATATTTTGGGCGGGGCGGAAACGATGTGATGAAGACATTGCGCGCCTTAAGGAGCAGACTATGAAAAAGGATGTTCTGGTAAGCGTCAGGGGAACCCAGTTTTTGGAGGACGATCGTGATACGATTGAGGTGATTACGGCGGGAAGCTACTATGAACGGAACGGAAAGCACTACCTTCTCTACGATGAGACCATCGATGGCACGGCCGTGCCGGTGCACAATCGGGTGAAGGCAGCTCCCGGCATCGTCGAAGTGATAAAGTCGGGCGCGGTGGACTGCCGTATGGTATTTGAATGCGGGAAAAAAAACATGGTCAGTTATGTGACCCCGTTTGGCCTGATTATTCTGGGGATTACGACTTCTGTGCTGAACGTTCAGACAGAAGGAGACATGCTTTGCCTTCATATGGAGTATGCACTTGAGATGAATGGGGAGTTCGTTTCCGGCTGCATCATGGAGATCCGTGCGTGTCCGCGTACAAGCGGCGCGTTCCAACTAACCAGAGAGGAGTAAGAGAGGAATGGACAGTTTTTTTGTTGCGGTCAATGCGGTGATCCCGTTTTTCTGCTATATTGCGTTTGGATATGGGATGAAGCTTAAGGGTGTTGTGAAGGAGGACTTCCTGCAAAAGCTAAATAAGATGGTCTTCCAGGTCATGTATCCGTTCATGACGTTCTACAACATTTATAAGGCGGATGCCAATTCCCTGCCCCGGCCGATCCTTCTGGTTTTTGGCGGGGTCAGCATCCTCGTGGTTGAGGTTCTGTTAGTCCTCATCGTACCTCGGATCATCAAGGAAAATTCCAGGCGGGGCGTTATCATCCAGGCCGTTTACCGGAGCAATTTCGTGCTGTTCGGCCTGCCGCTTACGATTTCTGTGTTCGGCGATTCTGCGGCTTCGGTAGCCGCGATGATGGTCACAGTCGTGATCACGATTTATAATACGACTTCCGTCGTAATCCTGGAAATGTTTAACGGCGAGGGCAAATCTGACTTTAAGACGATTGCCGTCAATGTCGCGAAGAACCCGCTGCTCCAGGGAGCGGTGACAGGGCTTGCTTTTTTCCTCCTTGGAATCCGTGTCCCCAAAAGCCTTTTGACGCCGATTGCCGCTTTTGCGGATATGACTTCTCCGCTGGCACTTTTTGTACTGGGCGGCACACTGCATTTCAATGCGATACAAAAGAATCTGAAGTACCTGGCTCCGGTGCTGACGGTCAAGCTGATTCTGCTTCCGGCGGTCATCATTGCGATCGCTTATGCGCTTGGTCTAAGAGAGCTGGAGCTGTTTTTGCTGATTGCGATTTATGCGACTCCGGTGGCGGCAGCATCGTATCCCATGGCACAGAACATGGGCGGTGACGGTGAGCTTGCAGGCCAATTTGTGGTAATCAGTACGGTGGTGTCTGTGGTTACACTGTTTTTATGGATCTTCTTTATGAAGTCGGTAGCGCTGATTTGAGTATGCATAAAAAGGACTCCGATCCGCCGGGGTATACCCGGGGCCGGATCGGAGTCCTTTTTTATACCTGTTTATTTCTTTTTTTCGTTTTCGCCGGAATCTTTTTTGAAAAAGCTCTTGACGCGCCCAAAGAAGGTCTTTTTTGGCGGCAGGGGCGGAATTCCGCCGCGGACACTTTTGATCTCCGTTATGTAGAGACCGCTGATCATAACCTTGGCCTCGGTTCGCAAGGGGAGCTGCAAGAATACCTTTTCATCGGCAATCATCGTCATGATTTTGGGGCCGATTTTGACCTTGACGATGGGCAGCTTCGCGCGTTTGGCGTACCAGGGTGTCTGCTCGAAGACAACAGCCGGCAGACCGGAGTCCTTGAGCTTAAGCTTTTTTTTATCAATGGCCATGATCGTGGCGATCTGTTTGGCCGCATCAATGGCGTTTTGCTGTTCAATTTGGCGTTTTTCGAGCTTTCTTCCCCAGAAATAGAGGGCTACTAAAGCGGCGACAAGAATGACGAGGATCACAATCACCACATTTAAGACAATGCTCCAATTCATGTAAGTACCTCCAACTATATTTCACGTTTGCACACCGCCAATTATAGCATTCCTTATTTAAAAGCGCAAGCAGAAACTTGCCCGGGAGAGGAACGCTGGTGAAGACTGAATCGAAACAGAGGGATTATGCCGTGAGCATCCTCTTAATCCGCATGAGAGTCATCCGGTTGCGGACGGTCGGAGAGAAGGTAAGTAAGAGTTCCTGACGGTCTTCGGGAACTTCGATGTCTGGCAGGGACTTCTTGGCGCCGAGCTTCTCATAAAGTGTCAAAAGCTCCTCTTGTGTGGGAATCTCGGAGATGATTTCACGAATTCTTGGCCACGCTTTGCTTAACCGTTCGGGAGTTACATCGCTCATGCAGTCGTTTTTGTTTTCTTCCAGCACGGCAGATACCAGCCGGCTTCCGTAGAAGTCGATAAGCTCGTCTTTGGAGGGAAACGTATAGGGCTTTACAAGGGAGGAAACGTCGGTAAGCCGGGCCAGCCTGTGATAGACGCCGGAGGCGATAGCAGTACCGACGCCGACCTTTTCGCCATGCAGTGCGGATGAACAGACGGCGAGCTTTTCGGGCTGCATCTCAATCAGATGGGAAATATGATGCTCGGCACCGGAGGCCGGGCGGGAGTTGCCCATAAGCTGCATCGCGAGGCCTGAGAGCAGCAGGCCGTAGGTGAGCTGCTCTATGGCCTTCGGATCACGCCTGGACACCTGTTCGCAGCAGGCAAATACGGCCTTTACGGCATCGCGGGTCATGCCCTCGATCGTTTGGCAGAAGAACTCGCCGGTCAGGGCATGCGCGATCTTCCAGTCTGCAAGGGCCGTATACTTTCCAAGGATATCACCCACGCCGGCGAGGGCCAGATAGAGCGGCGCTTCCTTAATGACATCGACATCCGCCAGCACGATTTCAGGTGCGACACCCGGCATTGTTTTTTTATAGCCGCCCCAGGTCATGGCGGAAACCGTCGAGCAGAAACCGTCCACGCTCGCGGCCGTCGGGCAGGCGACAAACGGGATACCAAGCTGATTGGCACAATAACGCGTCGTATCATGGATAGTTCCGCTTCCCACGGCGACGAGTAGCTTTACGTCGGCGTCAAGCCGCTTAAGGACCTCCCCTGTGGCGGTTTCGTCTGCATGCAGATTTTCGGGATTTAAAACAATCTCTTGCTCGGCCCGCGGGCGGACAAGATTTTTCGCATGATAGGTGTTCTCGTCATAAACCGCGCAGCGCTTTCCCGAAAGACCATATTCGGAAACATACCGCTCAAAGTCCGCCAAAACGCCGGACTCAATGATAGCTGCCTTGGTATTCATCGCATGGTCCCTGCCGCAGGAGCAGGGACCGTTTAATTTTCTGCTGTCGATTTGCATTCAAAATTCCCTCCTTTTTTTCGATTATACACCGGAAGCGGCCACATGTCCATACAAACAGAGAAAATCGAAATTAAAATCAAAACCAAATCGAAACTCTTTTTGCGAAAAGTTGAAGTTGCGCAAAATGTGAAAAAAACTGAATTTATTTTTGCGATTTTGTTGACAATGAACAACAACTGGAGTAAAATATAACCTATCAATTTGGAAAGATAAGGGAATTTATGTAAATGGCGGAATTGAAATGAGGCAGGAAGAACGCAGGGATTACATATTGAGACAGCTAAATGAGAAATCGTCGGTTACGGTTTCGGAACTGAGCGAAACCTTTCAGCTTTCCGAGGTCTCGGTTCGTAAGCTTTTGGTCTCGATGGAACAGGATGGTGTATTAAAACGGACCTGGGGAGGCGCGGTCAGCGCCTACGGCTCGCTGCGGGAATTTTCACACAAGGAAAAAGAAATCCGCCATAAGGCAGAAAAGAATGCGATCGCCCGTGCGGCTTATGCCCAGATCGGCAACGGAGAGGCAGTCTTTTTAGACAGCGGGACAACGACGATTCAGCTTGCAAGGCTGATTGTAGGGGGACCGAAGCGGGACATTATGGTCTGCACGAACAGCATTCATATCGCAATGGAACTTGCGAAAGCCGGCGATATCCAGACAATCGTCACCGGCGGAGAGCTTCGGCCGAATATCTACTCCTGTGTCGGCTCGTTTACGGAGTATGCGATCGGCCGGATGTATTTTGATAAGGGCTTCGTGACGGGCAATCATTTTACGCTGGAACACGGATTTTCGGCTCCGATTCTCGCAGAGGCCGAGGTCAAACGGCGTGTGCTGGAGGCGTCGAAGGAAAAGTTTATTCTGATGGATTCCAGTAAATACGGGGATGATTCTCTGGTGGCCATCGCACCGGCGAACGGGATTGACGTCCTGATTACAGACTGGCGGGCGCCTGGGGATCTGATAGACGGCTTTACCCAAAAGGGCGTGAAAGTAATCGCCGCACCCGGACAATAAAAGAGGAGGGACAAAACAGATGAGCGTAAACATTACCGTGAATCACGCGCTGAAAAAATATGGCGAGAACGTGATCATTCCGGATCTGAACGTGAAAATAAGGGAAGGGGAGTTTTTTACGCTTCTGGGGCCGTCCGGCTGCGGAAAAACCACGCTTCTTCGTATGATCGCAGGCTTTAACTCGATTGAAGGCGGCGATTTCTATTTTAATGAGAAACGGATCAACGACCTGGACCCGGCCAAGCGCAATATCGGCATGGTGTTCCAGAATTACGCGATCTTCCCGCACCTGACTGTGCGCAAGAATGTCGAATTCGGTTTGAAAAACAAACATTTCCCCAAAGAGGAGATCAAGGAGAGAGCCGACAAGTTTTTAAAGCTTATGCAGATCGACCATCTGGCAGAGCGGCTTCCGGACCGGCTTTCCGGCGGCCAGCAGCAGCGTGTGGCCCTGGCCCGGGCTCTCTGTATTGAACCGGACGTTTTGCTGATGGATGAGCCTCTTTCGAACCTGGATGCGAAGCTGCGCGTGGAAATGCGTACCGTAATCAAGAACATTCAGCACAGTGTAGGCATCACGACCATTTACGTCACGCATGACCAGGAGGAGGCAATGGCCGTGTCCGACCGGATTGCGGTCATGAATGGCGGTGTGATCCAGCATATCGGGACCCCCAAAAATATCTATCAGCGGCCGGCAAACCTGTTTGTCTCCACGTTTATCGGGCGTTCCAACGTTTTAAAGGGAAGGCTTGTCATGAAAGACGGCGTGCCGCATCTGCGCTATCTGAATTATGACGCTCCGATGCCTCATGTGAAAAAGGAATACCAGGCAGATGCGGATATCGTCCTTTCCGTCCGCCCGGAGGAGCTTCTCATGCACCGCGAAGCGGGACTGGGGATTAAGGGTATCGTGGATGACTGCGTTTTCCTTGGCCTGAATACCCACTACTTTATGCATCTGGACGACGGCACCGAGGTGGAGTCCATCCAGGAGTCCACAATCGACAGCATTATCGCTCCCGGCACGGAGATTTCTCTGACAATCAATACGGAGAAGGCAAACCTGTTCGCCGGAGACGGAAGCCATAACCTCCTGGAGGGCGTCCAAAACGACTGTGAGGGGTAAAGGAGGGAGGAGCATCCTATGAAATCGAAAAAATTTGAGCTGTGGACCGGGATCACAATCCTGTTTATGGCTATGTTTCTGCTGTTTTTGGTCTATCCGATGTTTGGTATTCTGCAGCAGGCCGTTATCTCCAAAGAAGGGCAGTTTACATTCAAGGAATTTGTGAAGTTTTTCTCGCAGAGCTATTACAGTAAGACGATCTTAAACAGCTTTAAGGTCAGCATCGCGATTACCGCCGTAACGCTTTTGATCGGCATTCCGTTTTCCTATTTTTATTCGTTTTACCGGCTCAGAGGAGCCAAGTTTTTGTTTGTTGCGAGTATCCTCTGCTGCATGTCTGCCCCGTTTATCGGTGCTTACGCGTGGATTCTGCTTTTAGGCCGTTCGGGGCTGATTACGCAGTTCTTAAAAAATGTTTTTGGCGTTAAGATCGGCAGTATCTATGGCTTTCAGGGAATCCTGCTCGTACAGGCACTTAAGCTGTTCCCGCTGGTATTTGTTTACATGAACGGCGCCTTCAAAAACATTGACAACACGCTCATGGAGGCGTCTGCCAATATGGGGTGTACCGGCTTAAAACGCTTTTTCCAGATCGTCATGAATTTATCAATGCCGACGATTCTCGCGGCTGCGCTGCTCGTTTTTATGCGCGCCTTTGCGGATTTCGGCACGCCGCTTTTGATCGGTGAGGGCTATCGGACCTTCCCGGTTGAGATTTACAACCAGTACTTAGGCGAGAATGGAACAGACCATAATTTTGCGGCTGCCATCAGTGTAATCGCCATTCTTGTGACAGCGCTTGTGTTCTTTATCCAGCAGTACGCTACGAGCAAATACAAATTTTCGATCAATGCACTGCATCCGATTGAGAAGAAAAAGCCGAAGGGGCTTCGCGGCGCTCTCATGTATCTGTACTGCTACCTTTTGATCGGTGTTTCTCTGCTTCCGCAGATTTATATTATTTACCTGTCCTTTAGGAACTGTGATCAGGCCGTATTCAAGCCGGGCTATTCCCTCGCGAATTACCAGCTTGCCATGAAGAAGCTTCTGGTCCGCTCCGTAAAGAACACGATGGTACTAGGTGTCGGTGCCCTGGCCCTGATCATTATCCTGGCGATCCTGATCGCGTATCTGGTCGTGCGCCGTTCAAGCTTCTGGAACCATACGATTGATACGCTGTCCATGCTGCCGTATATCATGCCTGGCTCTGTCATTGGTATTGCGTTAGTCATCGCATTTGGCAAAAAGCCGATCGCGCTTACGGGAACCATCTGGATCATGCTGATTTCGTTTGTGATCCGGCGAATGCCATACACGATCCGCTCGGCGACGGCGACGCTTATGCAGATCCCAATCAGCATTGAGGAGGCGGCCATCAGCCTGGGAGCTTCGAAGCTTAAGACATTTATCAAGATCACGGTCCCGATGATGTCAAACGGCATTATTTCCGGAGCAATTTTAAGTTGGGTGTCGATCGTGACCGAGCTTTCCAGCTCCATCATTCTGTATAACAATAAAAACATTACGCTGACCATGTCGGCCTACGTGGCGATTTCCCGGGGCAATTATGGGCTGGCAGCGGCGTTTTCGGCGATCCTGACGGTTGTGACGGCGATTTCTTTGATGGTCTATCTGGCAGTCAGCAAATCCGAGGACATCAAGCTGTAACCAAAGACGCGGCTTATTGGTGTCCCGCCCGGCGGCGATGCCAGTGTAAATAAAAAGCTTAGAAAATTAAAAAGGAGAGATGCTATTATGAAAAGAAAACTTGCAGCGGTCATGGCAGCGGCTATGACAATTTCACTGACGGCATGTGGAGGCGGCTCCTCGGCCCCGGAGACCACGGCGGCTCCTGCAGAGACCACAACAGCGGCGGCAGCCGCAGCGGACACGACGGCGGCTCCCGCAGAGACGGAGGCTCCTGCTGAGACAGCAGAGCTGGAAGACAGCCTGATTCTGTACTCCAGTATGACGGAGAACGATCTGAATAACCTGATCGATCTGTTTAACGAGAAGTATCCGGACTGTGAGGTTGAGGTCGTAAATGGTTCCGCCGGTGAGCTGACTGCGAGAATCGCAGCCGAGGCGGGCAATCCGCAGGGCGATTTGATGTGGGGCGGTTTAAGCAACAGCGACGGCGATACCTACAGCGATATTTTTGAGCACTGGCTGTCGGATTACGAGGGTGATGTAATTGCAGATTACAAGTCCAACAACGGATTCTATAATCTTGATCACCTTTCCACCTGTGTCTTCTGCATCAACACCGAGCTCGAGAAGGAGCTTGGCATTGAGATCAAGGGCTATGCGGATCTGCTGGATCCGAAGCTGGAAGGAAAGATCGTTTTCTCGGATCCGAACTCCTCATCTGCAGCCTGGAACAATGTCTGCAATATCATGTCCGTATTCGGCAAAGACAGCGACGAGGCGTGGGATTATATGACAAAGCTTATGCAGAACGGTCTGGTTGTTTCCACGTCCTCCTCGGTCTGCTTTAAGTCCGTAGAGACGGGTGAGTATGTGGTCGGCATTACCTATGAGGATGGCGCTTCGACGCTTCTTAAGTCCGGCGCAGACAATATCCGTATGGTATATCCGGAGGAAGGAACCTCTGCTTCCGCATTTGGCTGTGCCGTAATTCAGGGAGCTCCGCATCCGAACGCTGCAAAGGCGATGGTGAATTTCCTGATGAGCGAGGAAGGCCAGAACGCACTCGGCTCTGCCCTTGGAACGCTGCGTATGACCAATTCCAAAGCGAACTTCGAAAGCCCCTACCTTCCGAAGACCGCTGATGTAAAGTGGGTGACTCGCGATGTCGATTGGATGATTGAGAACAAAGAGCAGGTTCTTGAGCACTGGAATCAGATCTACGCAGAAATCAATAAGTAAATGCAATTCGAATGCCAGACGGGGCTGCTACATATGTAGCAGCCCCGTTATTTGCATGCTTGGTTCTCGTGGGGGAAGCTTAGAGTGCAGTCGGGCGGCATTATGGCTCATATAGGCCAAAGAAATCGTCTTGAACGACAGGGGGAAAAAGTGCTATAATTTAGAAAACTTTCAGAATAGTCAGAGAAAGGATAGGGGCATGGAAAAGAACTGGTGCGTTGTTTTTGGCGGGATCGAAAAGACAGGCAGGCACTTAAATGAGGGGCTTTTTTTCGGTATGGTTCTCAAAGGGGAGATTTTACTGGAACAAAGCCTGAATGCCACGAGTATGCCGGCAGATTCCTGCTTTGTGATCGGTGACGGAGACGTATACAGCATGGAGAGCAAAGAGGCAAACCTGTTTTTAGGGGTTCGCGTCCGGGCCGCGTACCTGGAACGAGAATGCCCGGAAATGGCATTCCGTGCATTTTCATGCAACTCTGTCTGTGCAAGGAGGGAGCTGGAGCAGCCGTTTGCTGAACTGAAGAAAGGGATCGTACAGATGGTATTTTTATATCTCGGGAAAAAGGAAGGCTGGCAGTTTTTGTTCCGGGCGGAACTCTGGCGGGTGTTAGGCTGCCTGTACAGAAATTTTTCTCGGCAGGAAGCCGAAAAAGGAAGGGAGAATGAAAAACGGCTGTCCGCAGTTTTGGAATTTATCCGCAGAAACTATCGGCGTAAGATCAGCCTGAATGAGTTGGCGGAAAAGGAATTTTTTTCCGCCGCATACCTTTCCAGGTGGTTTCACAGGGAAATGGGCGTTTCCTTTACGAAATATTTGTCATCCCTGCGCTTAGAGAGAAGCGTAAGGGAGCTTTTGGACACGGATCATACGATTTTGGAAATTGCGCTTAATCATGGCTTTGCGAATGTCAAAGCGTACAACCAGCGGTTCAAGGAGACGTATCAGGATACTCCGGCCGCCTATCGGAAAAAAGCGGGAAGGCTGGGAGGCGAGGAGGAATGGTTTTATCTCCCGGAGAGTGCAAAAAAAGAGACGATGGAGGTACTGGTCCAGTATTTAAAAACCTACAGCCAGGACAGCGGAGGGGATTTTGTATTTCGGGAAAGGATCAATGCCAAAGAAAGGGAAGATAGGGCAGTTTTGCAAAGCGCCAAGATATTAAATCTCGGCTCTATGACGCAGGTTCTGCGCCATGATGTGCGGTGTCAGCTCATGGAAGTACAAAAAAAGCTGCGGTTTCAGTATGTGTATTTGTGGGAATTTGTGAGCGACAGTTATGAAACGATCGGCTATAACAACTATCTGCAGTTCAGCGACTATTATGATCTGTTTGATACTATATATACGGGCGGCTGGCTGCCGTTTCTGCGGATCGAAATTGACGAGCTTTTGGATCCGTCTCATTTTGGCGGGTTAGAGGAGGCGCTTGTCTATCTGAAGGGGCTCCTGGAACGGCTGATTTGGAAATATGAGCGTATCTGGTGGAGCCGCTGGAAATTTGATGTTGCGGGTACGAGTGAGCAGCTGGAGGAATCTTATTCCGGAATCTGTGCGGCAATTCATGAGGTGCTTGACGGAGTGGAGATCGGTATCTGCCTGGAAGCGCTGGAAGAAGCAAAATGGGAGAAACAAGAGAGCTTTTTAAAGGAGCAGGTGGTGAAAAAGGAGATTGCGTTCCTTACTTTTGCCATGGATCAGAACTGGGAGAAGAAAAAACAGAGAGAGGACAGAAATTTCGAGACGCATAGCCAGGCGCTGCTTGGTAAACTGCGGGAATTTATGAGAGAAATCGGCGGGGGGCATGTACAGTGCTATTTACTGGATTGGAATGTACTGGCCGGCAGTGATCACATCACAAACGGAGAGTTCCACCGGAGCGCTCTTTTGGTTGATCAACTTTTGAAAAATATGCCGTTGGCAGACGGACTGGGATTCCGCCTGAATCTGTTTGTGCCTTCGGTGACAGAGCACTCCGTTTATGCGACCTATTTTCCGAGCCTTTTTCTCTATGGACAGATTAAACGCCCCTCTTTTTTTATTTGCTGGATGCTGGAAATGTGCAGGGAACGGGTTCTGCATCGGTCCAATCACCTTGTGGCAACCTGGGATGGGGAAGACAGCTATACGCTGCTGCTCTTTAATCCGAAATACGTCGAACCGGAGGAGGTGCTCGGAGATATCGTGAGAGAGCTCTATAAGGATACGTTTGAAGTGACACTGCAGGACTTTAAACCGGGGCATTACCGGATCCGAAAGATGACACTGGACAAGGAGCACGGAAGTATTTACCACGGGATGCGCGGGATAGACAAGACACGTTCCTTAAACGTCGGGGAGGTGGACGAATATCTGGAAAATACAACCTTTCCGGACGTAACCATTTATGAGACGGATATAAACGGAGTATACCAGATCTATCAGAATCTGCTTCTGAATGCGGTCGTATTTTACACATTGAAACGTTTATATTGAAGGAGGGGGCTCCCGATTCGGGACAGGCAGAGCAAAAAATGCCTGTCCCTTTTTGCTGCCTGGTTAAAAAAGGGGAAAACAGGAAAAAAGACAGCCTGGATATGGAGAAAAAACTCATATATGTATCGTTGGCTTTTCGATATAATAAAAAAACAAAGGACCAAAGAATCCGGCCGGATTTGAGGATAAAAAACAAAGGAGGAGATTTATGGGACCATATGCATGTATTCCTGAACAGTCGCTGTGGGGACTGATTCCCATGATCGTTTACATTGTTTTGGCGTTTATGCCCAGGCTCAGCAGTATTGCCGCCGTATTTTTGGCCTGTATAGTCGGATTCTTTCTCACCGGGCAGACCCCCGCCATGTTCGGGAGTCTGATCACACAGTCTCTGGGGTCCACACTCGGATTGATCGGGCTGATCATCATGATGGGAGCCGGTCTGGGGGAGTTAATGACAGAGAGCGGTGTCAGCCATACACTGGTTTGCTGGGTGATCAACGGGATCGGAGTAAAGACACAAAAACGCGCAATTCTTGCCTTGATGGTCGTAACGGTGCTCGTGTGCGGCCTTTTAGGGACACTTGCCGGCGGCTGTGCGATCATTGCGCCGATCATGATCCCGGTCGTCGCGGCTGCGGGGATCAAACCGGCCACCGTCGGCGCCGTGTTTCAGAGCGCAGGAGAAACGGGCATTATCTGGGGACCGTTCAGCGGGCCGACAGTGACGCTTTTAGCGTTAACAGGGCTCGGATATGGCGGGATGATGCTCTGGGCCGCACTTCCCTATGGCATTATCTGGTTGATCGTGATTTATTTCGTGGCGCTTCATATCCAGAAAGATCCAAAATATGAGGAACAGTATGATCTGTCGGACGGGGAAAAAGAGGCGATGCAGATCACACCGGTTATGAAACGGACGACGCTCGCATTTCTGGCGGTTTTTCTGGGGTTAGTGATTTACAGTCTGGTTACCAAACAGGGGACCGCATACACGGTGTTTGTGATGATCGTCCTGATGCTTGTAATTTCTGTTTTCTCAAGAAAATCGCTTGGAAGCAGCATGAAAAGCTTTTCAGTCGGCATGTCCACGATGGCAGAGACCTTCTTTATGTTTCTTTTGCTGAATGTATTGATGGAATATGTAAGCTATGGCGGCGGCTTTGAAGCATTGGGCGAGCTGTTTTTACGGTTTGTCGGGGAAGGGAGCAGGGCGCTGGTCGTTGTATTCGGGACACTGGTCGGCTCCTTTGGAATCAACGGCGGAGCGGTGGCACAGTTACAGGTAACACACGATCTGTTTAAAGGAGCTTTAGAGCTTACAAGAGTCCCGATGGAAGTATGGGCAATCGCACTGATCTGCGGTTCACGTGTTACCAGTTCGATCTATCCGGGCTCCAATATGCTGGCACCGATGGGGCTTGCAAGGAGCAAGAGCCTGAAGGCAATGCTTTTGGGCGGCTGGGCCGTATCCATGGTGTCTATCCTGTTCATTATACTTTGGGCATATGTTGGCATGCCGGTATTTTTCCCGGCTTAACAGGAAACGGCATAAAAAAATAAAAAAAGGAGAATGGTATGAATACAAAAAAAATGGCATTTACGGCGGCGGGAGACATGCTGGTTCAGAGGCGTCTTCCGGCTGGGTATGAAGGATTCGAGGAGCTGGCAGGATTTATTAAACGAGGAGATGCACGGTATTTTAACCTGGAAACGACATTGAATCGCGGTGAGGGCTGGGGAAATCAGTACGGAGGCGGCTCGTGGCTGCGGGCCGATCCGGCAGTTCTTAAGGATGCGAGAGAGTACGGGTTTAATCTTCTTTCCTTTGCCAACAATCATTCCTTGGATTTTTCGCATTGGGGGCTGTTAGAGACGATTAAGGCGGTCAATGAGGAGGGCCTTCCGCATGCCGGCTGCGGTGCAAACCTGTCTGCCGCCGCGGCTCCGGCCTATCTGGATACACCGAAAGGCCGGGTTGCTTTGATTGCAGCCACCTCCTCTTTTGAGGCGCCCTCCATGGCCGGGGAACAGTCCCGGCGCTTTATCGGGCGTCCTGGGGTCAACGGACTGCGGCATGAGGAAATTTATCAGGTCACAAAAGAACAGATGGAGATGGTAAAGGAGATCGCGAAAGTTACAAACATCAATGCCATTGATGACATCAGCCGGGCGGAAGGGTATCTTCCCTCGCTTGAGGAAGGCCGCTTCGTGTTGGGAAAACTTCAGTTTGAAGAAGGAAGCGAGGCCAGGCGGGTCACACGGGTCCATAAAGGGGATATGGAGCGGATCGAGAAAGCAATTTATGAGGCACAATTCCAGGCGGATTACATCATGGTTGCGATTCATTCTCATGAACTGCAGGGGACAGAGAAGGAGACACCGGATGATTTTCTGGTTGAATTCTGTCACAGATGTATCGACTGCGGTGCGGATGCAGTGGTAGGGCATGGACCGCATCTGCTTCGCCCGATCGAGATCTATAAGGGCTGTCCGATCTTCTATTCGCTTGGAGATTTCATGCTGGAAAATGAGAATATTCCCTATGCTCCGGAGGAATTTTATAAGATGTACCATTTGAACTCAGACTCCGCACTACGGCGGCTGTTTGAGACACGCTCAAACGGATTTAAGCGGGGACTGCAGACGGACAGGAGGGCATTTGAAACAGTTGTTCCATACTGGGAGATCCAAAACGGAAAAATGGAAAAGCTTTTGCTGCTGCCGGTTGAGCTTGGGTTTGGTGAGAGCAGGGCGATGGGAGGTCTTCCAAGACCAATGAAACATGCACCGTTTATGCAGAGGCTGATCGAAATGTCCAAGCCATATGGGACGAAAATCTGTATGACAGAAGACGGGCTTGGTGAGGTTATGCTGTAGGAGGGGTACCCGCGTTCGATGGCAGACTTAAATTTTTTTTCCGATCGACTAGGCAATAACGGGAAAAAATGGTATAATCTTTAAGATGGTTATATAAGTCTAATATTAAAACGGGAAAGGAGCTTTTTATGGGAAAACAGACAGCATGGGATGAGATTGACAGAAAAACCGCGGAGATCTTTGAGGCAAGCGACGAGATCTGGGGGTGCGCGGAGACTGCGTTTGCAGAGGAAAAATCCGTAAAGATTCTCTGTGATCTTTTGCGCAAGGAGGGTTTTACAGTCGAGGAAAACCTGGCGGGAATCAAGACAGCCTTTAAAGGAACTTTCGGTTCCGGAAAGCCTGTCATCGGATTCTTGGGTGAGTTTGATGCGCTTTCGGGTCTTAATCAGGAGGCAGGGCTTTTGGAGAAAAAGGCGATTGTCTCGGGCGCGTCCGGCCATGGCTGCGGCCACAACATGCTGGGTACGGCTTCCTTATCGGCCGTGATCGGCATGAAGCGCTATCTGGAGGAGACCAAAAAGCCGGGAACGATCGTGTATTTTGGCTGCCCCGGTGAGGAGGGCGGCTCCGGCAAAGCATTTATGGCGAAGGAAGGCGTGTTCTCCGGTCTTTCTGCGGCAGTTACCTGGCATCCGTGGGACGCGACGATTGCCGATACGGGAAGCTCTCTGGCAAATTACCAGGTGGCATATAAGTTCTATGGGACAAGCGCTCATGCAGGCGGAGCGCCGCATCTTGGCAGAAGCGCGCTGGATGCGCTGGAGCTGATGAATATGGGCGTGCAGTTCCTGCGCGAGCATGTGGTTCCCGAAGCGCGGATCCACTATGCTATTACGAATACCGGCGGATATTCCCCGAATGTGGTACAGCCGTATGCGGAGGTGCTTTATCTGATCCGTGCGCCGAAGAATAAACAAGTTGAGGAAATCTATCAGCGTGTCAATAAGATCGCTGAGGGTGCGGCTCACATGACCGAGACACGGGTCGAGATCGACTTTGTAAAAGGATGTTCGAATCTCGTAAGCAACCATGTAATCGCAAAAAAGATTTGGGAAAACCTGGTCGAGATCGGCGTGCCGGAGTATACGGACGAGGAGATGGAGTTTGCAAAGGGGATCAGTGAGAATGTAGGCCCGAGCCGCTTCGAATCGCTGGAGAAGATCGCGGCGAATTTTGATAAGGAGACGAAAAAGGAGCTACTTTCCCATAAGGGCGAGTCTCTTTACCGGTTTGTCACTCCGTTTGATCCGGTCGGCGTGATGTCGTTTGGCTCTACAGATGTGGGAGACGTGAGCTGGAACTGCCCGACGGCGCAGGCGTATGTCATGACCTGGGCTGCCGGAACACCGGGCCATTCCTGGCAGGTTGTTTCACAGGGCAAGAGCGGGCTGGCCCATAAAGGCCTGGTCTGGGCGGCGAAAGCTATGGCCGGGACAGCGGTGGATATGATTGAAGATCCGTCTATCATCGAGGCGGCCTGGGAGGAAATGAAGGAAACCCTGGATGGTGATACATACCACTGCCCGATTCCCGACGGCTGCAAGCCGAGGGCAATCGGGATGACTAAGTAGGCCGGTTACGGTCAGGGAAGCGAAGCTTTGGCCTCTCTTGCAATTTCGAGGGCTTTGGCAATGGAAAAGTTATAGCCGCGGATCGTAAGTGCGGCAGAGGAAAGTGGGAGGGCGCGGTTTGTGTCCTCCCCTTCATATGGGCAGAACGCATACAAAAATTCGTCGCGCGTTTTTCCATAATGCCGTTCTAAATATTCCGAATCGGGCAGATACCGCTGCAATGTGGGAGCGGCATCGTATGAGAGCCCAAGCAGATAATCCAGATCGTCATAATCCAGGCTGCCAGATGCCGTGAGATTGTAGCGTGCGATGACGGCGTCGGGTCTTGCAAGGGCGAAGCCGACATAAAAAACAGACAGCACCACGATACAGTAGCGGCAAAGCGGAAAGTGCTCTTTAAAGATCAGGCAGAGGATGCCGGCCATTAATACGGCAGTCAGGGCCAGAAACCAAAGGACTAAAAGACGTAAAAAGGTCAGGCGGTAGCAGCCGATGTATAGAAGGATCCGGTAGGCGGCGGACGCGATCATGACGTATGTGCAGCCGCTTATGAGTGCAAGGGCGAGCTGGAGAAGCCGGCTGGGCCGAAAATATTTGAGGCAGCCGAGCACAAGAAAAAGATTGATGAAGACCACGAACACGAGCTGGAAAAACCCCTGATGGGCATACTCGGCGTAGGTCATATGTGCCGGAAGTGTTCCCTGACCAAGAAACAGATAGAAGATCTGGATCCCGCAAAACAGCAGGTAAAACAGGGCGGGGAGTGCCAGAAAGCTTACGGCCGTCAGAGGATGGAAGCGCCGCTTGTCATGCGTTTGTGCAGGGAGAGAACGGATATAGCAGGTGCAGAGAACACAGTAGAGAGCCGCGGCAAAAAAGACGGTCTCAAAAAGCAGCTGGAACATAGCACGCAGATTCAAAACCACCTTAAAAAGACGCACAAGGAGCTCAAGAAATACGGCATCCGCGCCTCCCAAGAGGGCGATGATAAACAGGACAAACGGAAACGAAGCGCAGACACCGGCTGCAATCAGGAGAAAATTTCGGTTTTTCCTGTTGCGGCTGTTTTTGATATACCGGATTGTGTGGCAAAAAGGAATCGGAAATGCCATGACGACCGAGACTGTATATTGAAGGATTGAAGCCATATATTTCCCGATATTCCACTCCAGGTCATCATAAAGCTGATGAATCAGGAAGACTATAAGCAGCAAAAAGAGGCCGAGTCGGTTATAAAAGTGTAAAACCGGGCTGGCGGTCAGACACATAGACAGACTCAGGAGAAAAGAGGCGCCTACTAAAAAGCAGGAGTCTTTTTTTACGGCTATTTTGAGACGCTTAAACAGGGAGCATAAAAGGGCAAAACCAACGGCTGTAAAAAGCGGCCAAGTGATGCCATGCGGGTTTTTGTAAAAGCAGAAGGTATAAAAAAGGCCGAACATGAGGCAGATGAGGCCGTATTTGCCAAATGAGTCGGCCGGGGGCAGGGCAGGAAACGGAGATGCTGTCTGCTTAGCAGCTGGGGGATTCTTTGGCTGAGTGCCGTAGGGATCCTGCGATTGTACGGCTTCTTTTGGCGGATTTGTTGAAATGGGGTCTGTCATATTATGGTTCCTCCTTGTAATTGTTCAGAAAGTCTGCGCAGAGTCTTCTGCACTCCCGTTTCGGCCGCTCCTTTCCAAGCGCCATTTGCAGCGGGACCGTCTCGGGCGATTTTCAATGGATTTTTGCTTATAACTGTGAGGGCACGGAACGGTTACTCCTCCCTTATGAATTCCAAAATGTCTCCCGGCTGGCAGTCAAGTGCCCGGCAGAGGGCTTCAAGTGTCGAGAAACGGACGGCTTTGGCCTTATTATTTTTTAAAATGGACAGATTGGCCGGTGTGATGCCCACACGTTCGGCCAGCTCTCCGGCGGAGATTTTCCGCTTTGCCATTACAACGTCAAGATTCACAAGAATCGGCATGGAAAAGTCTCCTCTCTAAATGGTAAAATCATTTTCATCCTTCAGTTCCTTTGCACGGACAAACACATTTTTGATCACGCGGATCAGGAGGCACATGAAGACCATACATCCGCCGATGATGCCCCAGAACAGGTAGTAGAGCATGGAAAAAAGACACAAAAGCCCGGTGATTCCGCACATCCAGGAGATGAGACGCAACCGGAGAATATTTTCGGATGTAAAGATCCTGCCGCAGCCAATCGCGGCGATGAGCCTGTTTAAAAGAAAAAGGATCACGCCGATAGGCAGGGCGCAGGCATAGATAGTCACGAGAAAAAGATGATAGTCGATTCTGGACGCTGTATAGCTGAAGCGGACAAAATTACGCATCAAAAGCGGACAGAAAAGCAAGACCAGCAGATAACCTGCGATGAAAAGCCAGATACATGCCTTTGTCAAAAGAACAGATTTGCGGTTTGACCAGTTCATAGAGAGACCTCCGTCATGTGAGTATGGTTGGTTAGAGACATCATATCGCATGAGAAAATGAATGTCAATAAAAATTTATCGTTTTTCGATAAAAATGGAAAAAGTCGAAACTTGCAAAAGCCAGAAAAGGATGGTACGATAGAAACAATATTTACAGATAAGGACAGAAACGAATATGGAACATAAGAGGAGATTGCTGATAGCCCTCCTGACGGGAATTTTAATGATTGGGCCGCATAGGCTGGAAACAGCGGCGGCCGAAGCTCCAACATATTTAAAATCCGTGACATATTTTGGTGATGAGTGGCCAATCAATTACTGGGGCAGCGAGGACAAGGACATAGGAGCGAACATGGAGCGGATCGCGGCGGATGGCTTTAACAGCATTATCCTCGTGGTGCCCTGGAGACAGTTTCAGCCGGATACGAGCTCGGAGCTTTTCAACGAGACGGCGTTTGCCCGTCTGAATGAGGTGATTTCCCGTGCCGAGGAGCATGGCTTGTGGGTGACACTTCGGATCGGTTATAGCTGGGATTATTACGGAGCCGCCAAGCTGCCGGAGCGCTTTGAGGATATTTTCATGCGGGACCGGAATGACCGCAACGCCTGGCTGCGCTACTGTGAACGATTGTATGAGACCGTCAGAGAGCATGAAAACTTTCACAGCGCATTTCTGACCTGGGAGGATTTCTGGGAGTTTTCTTATAAAATGAACCAGGATTTGACCACGTCCAGCCGGATCCGCCAGGCGGAGCGTTGCGGGTACACGGACTATCTCAGAAAACACTATACGCTCGAGGAGGTAAGCCGCCGCTACAGAGAGGATTTTTCAGACTTTTCCCAGGTCTATATCCCGTATCAGGACAGGCTGTCAGCGGAGCTGTTTTACGAGTTTTACGATCATGCGCTCATGGAGCTTCTCCGTGTATCGCAGGAGGTATTCCCGGGCCTTTCAATGGAGGTGCGTGCCGACGCGGACAAAATCTATAATGCAGACGGGAGTTTTGAGTTTTACTCACACAGTGTGACATACCCCTGTGAAGGCGCGGACTATTCGGCGCTTATGTACAGTGTTTCGATGGGGCGGCGCAATGAGGGAGATCGAATTACGGCGGCCGAGGCACTTGCAGATATGGAGAGAAATCTTGGGCGGCTGTATGAGCAGAGCGGGAAAAAATTTTATATGGAGCAGTTCCTCTTTATGGACAGCACCGAGTCGGTCGCACAGAATACGAAGATCTTCGAGGAGGAGGTAGAGGCCTTTGTCCGTCAGTCGGCTCCGATTCTTAAGAAGACGACGATGGGCTATGGGCTTTGGGTATACAGAAATTATGTAAACAACTGTGTCTACAACGGGCAGTTCGGCCTGGAGTTTGAGGGATGGGAACACACCGGTTCCGTAGGAATTGAGGAGAAGAACCAAACCAGGATG
>JAAWAR010000007.1 GCA_022792295.1 Lachnospiraceae bacterium | reverse complement strand
GTATGAACTCTGGAACGGAAAGTGCCTAAAAGGGAGTGTGAGTGAGAAGGGGTACGTCCAGATGGTGTTCAGTCTCATTGACGGGGACAAGGATGGAGTTGCTGAGCAGTATTATTTTGATCAGGACGGCTGGCTGTATACGGATACGGATCTGTTTCCGGAGGTGGAAAACAGCAATGCGCCCATGTGCGTCTATGTGGATGAGAATGGAAGGTCGATCGTGGTTGATTACTATACGAGGGCAAAGGCCAGCATGGTAAACAGCAGAGTCAGCTTTATCGAGTTAATATCGGATTGGGAGGATGGGGAAGGAATCGAATTCCTCCCGGGAGAAATGATTCGGGTTAAAGTGGCGAGGCCGTCGGAAACGCCGATTGACATCAACAAATGGGTGGGAACGTTTGCAAACCGCAGCAGTAATGATGCGACTGAATATAAAATATCCGTTATGGATGAAGACCATCTGAAGATTATCCCGACGTTCTATCAGGATTACAGCAATAAGGGTGCTTCCCATCATACGAGGGAGCCGGAAATCTGGAAATTCATTGATGAAACAAAGTGTATTGCGGTGCCGGAAGGGGAGGACATTTACGCAGATACGAACCCGGAAAACCCGCTGCTGCCGAATCGTCGAATCTATTTTCTTGTTTTGGACAGGGAAGGAAATCGTATCACTTCATATTCCTATGACTACACGCCGGAATATAAAAGTACGATCGGCAACAGCCGAACGGATCAGGTGGGATTTTCGCCGGATCGTAATTTCTTCCGCCAGTAGTAGTATCAGCAGTAGTATATAAAGAGGATGGAAAGAAGGGGCTGCCGCAGGGCAGCCTCTTTCACACAATTTTCACAATTTTCCCTCTTGCCAATTTTACAGGAGTAGCATATAATACCCAAAGAGTTAACTAGTTAATCATTAACTGCTTAATAATCGGAAAAGGATACAGAGAATATGAGGAGCGGAGGTTTGTCAGATGCAGTCGAATGAAGACGGGGCCCGTGGGTGTTTGTGCGAAAGGCAAAAGACGATGGAACACCGGCTTACAGAGCGGTTTATTGAGGCAGGAAAGCTGCACCGAAGTGTGCTGGAGCGGCTCTTAAACAAGACGGGAGTGCACCGGAGCCAGCATCAGCTTTTGATGTGCCTTTCCTGGAATCCGGATATTTCTCAGAAAAAGCTGGCAGCGCTTTATCATGTATCGACGGCGGCAATCGCCGTTTCCTTAAAAAAGCTGGAGAAGGGCGGTTATATCAAACGCGCGGTGGATACGGAGGATAACCGTTACAATCGGATCCGCCTGACGGCAAAAGGGCATTCGGTGGTGGAGAGCAGCCATACATTGTTTTTTGAGGTCGAGGAGCGCATGTTTGCCGGTTTTGCCGGTGAGGAGAAGGAGCGGTTTCTCAGCTATCTGCAGAGGCTCTCGGATAATCTTGGCCGGATTTCGGGTATTAAGACAACGGAAGGAGAGACAAAAACAGAATGAAACGATACAAGAAGTATATCCAGCCGTATCTTTCGGCATTTATCATCGGGCCGCTTATGATGTTAACAGAGGTGGCCGGGGAGATCATGCTGCCAAAGCTGATGTCCTTGATTATCAACAACGGTGTGGCGAATCACGATACCGGCTACATCCTGCAAACGGGCGGCCTGATGCTCCTCGCCGTTCTCGTGATGATTATCGGCGGGATGCTGGGGGCGTATTTTGCGGCGAAGGCGTCGATTTGCTTCACGAGTGATCTGCGTCAGGATGTATTTAAGAAGGTACAGCAGTTTTCGTTTGCCAATATTGACACATTCAGCACAGGATCCTTGGTGACGAGGCTTACCAATGATATTCAGCAGGTGCAGAACGTTTTGACGATGGGTCTTAAGATGGCGCTTCGTGCTCCGGGCATGTTTGTGGGCGCTCTCATCATGGCGTTTATGATGAATCTTAAATTGGCAGTGATCATTCTGATCGTGATCCCGCTGCTTTTGGGGACGATCATTCTGATTCTGAAGACGGCGTTCCCGCGTTTTCAGATCATGCAGGAGAAATTAGACAGGCTGAATTCGGGAATCCAGGAGGCGCTTATCAATGTACGGGTCGTAAAATCGTTTGTGCGTGAGGATTTTGAGATCCGAAGGTTTTCCGAGCTCAACGAGGATTTGAAGGAGGGGAGCATGCGGGCGCTAAAGATCGTGATTGCAACCATGCCGGTCATGATGCTCGCGATGAATCTGACCACGCTTGCGGTGGTCTGGTACGGCGGCAACCTGATCATCGGAGGAACTATGCCGGTGGGGGACCTGACCGCGTTTACAACATATATTGTGCAGATCCTCATGTCACTCATGATGCTGTCCATGGTCTTTTTGCAGAGCTCGCGTGCACAGGCGTCGTTGGTCCGGATCAATGAGGTGCTGGATACCGAAATTGATCTGAATGATGAAAAGGCCGCGCAAAAGGAGAAGAAGGTTGAGGAAGGCCGCGTCGAATTTAAGGATGTGAGCTTCGGGTATTCCGAGGAAAACGGCCGCCGTGATCGGGTGCTCGAGCACATAAGTTTCACGGCAGAGCCCGGTCAGACGATCGGGATCATCGGCTCTACGGGCAGCGGGAAGACCTCTCTTGTACAGTTGATTCCAAGGCTTTACGACGTATCGGAGGGGCAGGTGCTCGTGGACGGCGTGGATGTCAGGGAATATTCCCTGCGTCATCTGCGTGACGGCGTCGGCATGGTATTGCAGAAAAACGACCTGTTTTCCGGGACGATTGAGGAAAATCTGCGTTGGGGCGACGAGGAGGCGGCAGATGAGGCGCTTTTTGCAGCGGCAAGAAGCGCGCAGGCAGAGGATTTTATAAAATCCTTTAAGTTTCAGTATCAGTCGGATATAGGACAGGGCGGCGCGGGCGTTTCCGGCGGCCAGAAGCAGAGGCTTTGTATTGCCAGGGCGCTTTTAAAGAAGCCGAAGATCCTGATTCTGGATGACTCGACGAGCGCCGTAGATACAGCGACGGAGGCGCGGATCCGGGAGAGCTTTTCGAAAGAGCTTAAGGATACGACGAAACTCATTATCGCGCAGCGGATCTCCTCGGTTTGGGAGGCTGACCTGATCCTGGTGCTGGATGAAGGGAAAATCATTGGAAAAGGTACGCATGAGGAGCTCTTAAAGAGCTGCACGGCGTATGAGGAAATTTATACGACGCAGACCGGGAGCGCGAGGATAGGCGAGGAGGTGCATGCATGACACAGGCAGAGAGAAAGAAAAGCCTTTTAAGGCGGTACGGCGGACGCGTGGCAAAGGCGGGCTTTGGCGGGCCGGGTCCCAAACACGGTCCCGGTGCGAGAGCCAGGCAGGGTCAGGGCGGCCGGCCAAAGAACCGGACGGCGACGATCGGGCGGCTTTTGTCGTATATGGAACAGGACCGAAAAAAGATGGCACTGGCGTTTTTCTGCGTGATTGCAGGTACACTGGCAAATCTCGCCGGGGCTTACCTATTAAGGCCGATTATCAATGAATTCATTGCACCGCCGGATGGAGGGCCGGGAAGTGTAAGCGGCTTATTTGGCGGGATTCTTCTCATGGGAGCAGTCTACCTGGCGGGCGTCGCCGCAAGCTATTTTCAGGCGCGGATCATGCTGACGGTCGCCCAGGATGCGCTGGTGCGCATCAGGACGGAGCTGTTTGCCAAAATGCAGAAGCTGCCGGTGCGGTTTTATGACACAAATACGAACGGCGATCTCATGAGCCGCTTTACAAATGACGTGGACACGATCGGAAATATGCTAAGCAGTACGCTGGTGCAGCTTTTTTCAGGGTTTTTGAGTATCTTGGGCACGCTGGCGCTAATGCTCTATACGAATATCTGGCTGACGCTTGTGACGCTTGTGCTGATCCCGCTTATCATGCGGGCCGGCGGGGCGGTGGCGGCGCGGAGCCAAAAATATTTCCATGCCCAGCAGTCGGCACTTGGCGCTTTAAACGGGTATATTGAGGAGACGATAAACGGGCAGAAGGTGGTTAAAGTTTTTAACCATGAGGAGGTGGCAGAGGAGGAATTTGCCATTTTAAACGAGGACCTGCGTGACAAGCAGATTCGGGCGCAGTTTTTCGGAGGCATGATGGGGCCTGTCATGAACAGCCTAAGCCAGGTCAACTATACGCTGACCGCGTGCATAGGCGGCCTATTGTGTGTGCTGCGCGGCTTTGACGTAGGCGGTCTGACCGTATTTTTAAACTTTTCCCGCCAGTTTTCCCGCCCCATCAACGAAATTTCCATGCAGGTCTCCAATGTATTTTCGGCGCTGGCCGGTGCGGAGCGGGTCTTTGCGGTCATGGACGAGGAGCCGGAGGAGCCGGATGTAGCGGCTGCGGCGGGCATGAGCGGTATGAAGGGCGAGGTGGTCCTGTCACATGTGACGTTCGGCTACACAGAGGATAAGGTGATTCTAAAGGATATAAGCCTTTACGCAAAGCCGGGGCAGAAGATCGCATTCGTCGGTTCTACCGGTGCGGGGAAAACGACGATTACTAACCTGATCAACCGGTTTTACGACATCCAGGAGGGCGAAATTACGATTGACGGCGTGGACATCCGTCATATAAAGCGCGATGAGCTCAGGAGGAATATTGCGATGGTCCTGCAGGATACACATCTCTTTACCGGGACCGTGCGGGAAAATATTCGTTACGGACGTCTGGATGCCACAGATGAGGAGGTCGTGGCTGCCGCGAAAACGGCCTCGGCACATTCGTTTATCATGCGGCTGCCGCAGGGCTATGACACAATTCTGGAGAGCGACGGCGCGAATTTAAGCCAGGGACAGCGGCAGCTTCTGAATATCGCGAGGGCTGCGGTCTCAAAAGCGCCGATCCTGATCCTTGATGAGGCGACAAGCTCGGTTGATACGAGGACGGAGAAACACATTGAGCACGGTATGGACCGGCTGATGGAGAGCCGCACGACGTTTGTCATCGCGCACAGGCTGTCTACGGTGCGGAATGCGAATGCGATTATGGTGCTGGAAAACGGAGAGATCATCGAACGTGGAGACCATGACGATCTGCTGGCACAGAAGGGAAGGTATTACAGCTTGTATACAGGGGTCAGCGAGCTGGAATAGGCAGACAGGTACAACAGACCCGGCGCAGATCGGTCAAAACGGTTACAAAGCAGCTTCTGAACGGCGAAATATCCGTCATGGAAGTTGCTTTTTTTCGTATAAAATGTTATACTAAAAAAAATACTTTAATAAAGTTGAGGACACGCAATGGACAGAAAACAAGCGACCAACATCGAGGTAAAGAAAAACAACAGAAACCGTATTTTCCGATATATTTGCAAAAACGGTACCGTGTCAAATCCGGATATTTCCTATGAGCTAAAGATCAGTCTGCCTACAGTGACACAGATTACGAAGGAACTGATTGAAAGAAAGCTCGTAAAAGAAATAGGAGAGATGCAGTCTACCGGGGGACGGAGGGCCAAGGCGTTAGCCATAGCCGCTGACGCAGGGCAGGCCGTGGGTGTGGACATTACAAAAAACCATATAAGCCTTGTGTTCACGGATCTGATGGGCGAAATTATAAAATATGAGCGTATTTTCAAACCCTACGAGACGAAGGAAACATACTGCCGTGAGGTAAATGAGCGGTTGGAACACTTTTTGGAGGAGAGCGGCTGCAGGAGAGAGAATCTCTTGGGGATCGGTATTTCCTTCCCCGGGATCATTGATTTGGAGGGAGAAAAGGTGGCGGATTCGCATATACTCGGGGTCAGGGATCTGCCGTTTGCCTCAATCAGCCGGTTCTTTTCTTTCCCCTGCCATTTTTTGAACGACGCAAATGCGGGGGCGTATGCGGAGGGAATCCGTACAGAGGGACAGGAGCGCTTTTTTTATCTGTCTTTGAGCAACACGGTCGGCGGGGCTGTCTTCGGAAACGGAAGGCTGGAGCATGGAAAAAATTTTCGCTGCGGCGAGGTAGGGCATATGACCATTATCCCGGGCGGAGAAGACTGCTATTGTGGAAAGCAGGGCTGCCTGGATGCATACTGTTCGGCCAAGTGTCTGTCTGACGCCGTGAACGGAAAGCTGGATGTCTTTTTTAAGAAGCTGAGGCAGGGGGAACGGGAGGCCCGACAGCTGTGGGACACGTATACAGACTATCTTGCTATCGCGGTCAACAATCTCCATATGGTTCTGGACTGCGACATTATTCTAGGCGGCTATGTGGGAAGCAGCATGGGGGAGAATATCCAAGAGATCCAGAAAAAGGTGTCTGAGCGGAATACTTTTGCGGAAACCGGCGCCTTTGTCCGGACGTGTAGCCACAAAAAGGCGGCCGCCGCTCTGGGCGCGGCTCTCAAAGTGATAGAGACATTTATTGAACAGGTCTAGAGTGTGTCTGAACCTTGCTTTCTGACAGATGTGCGTCACAGGCAGCATCCAAAGGGCGTGCTAGGGGAGCTTTGGCCCAAAGAAACGCGGTGTAGTGGGACTCTTATGTGAGTTTGGGCCAAATATAGCGTGCCCTTTGGGCAGGCCGCAAAGTGAGGCGTGCAGCTGGCAGAAAGGAAGGTTCAGGCACACTCTAGCAAAACAGGGCCGTTTAGCTTGTCTTTTTTTGAGAATAATAATGAAAATCTTAAAGTTCTGCGAATTTATTAACAGATTACAGATTATAAAAAAGTATACGTTTTAAAACTCTGAAATCTCCTTCTAGTTTCTATCTAATTTAACACCAATACGTTGATTTTTCAATACCTTTTTGCAAGAAAATAAAAGAAACGACCGCTTTGGAAACGTATAGTTTTCCAAATTTTCTGGTAAAATCAAAAAACATAACAGGGAGGAGCCATATTATGTGGAAACAAAGATGAAGGAAACACACAGTATCCGTATGTGCTTGTCTGCAGCGATGGCATGAACCGGAAGCAGCCTTGCTTTTGGGGCAACGCAGGCATTATCGAACGGGAGCATAGTGAATGTGGGAGGTGTCAATTACCTGGCAGACCCGCAGAGGGAAAGATACTCCGGATGGTTTCTGGATTTGGATCAAGGCTGGTATTATTTTAACGGATCGGACAAGTCGATGAAGACGAGCTGGCGTCATGATGAGGAAAATGGGTACTGGTAGTATCTAAAGCCGTCAAATGGAGAGATGCCGGACGGCTGGCAGACGATCAACGGAAAGGGTCATTATTTCTAGTCTGTAAAGGATATGGGAAACTTTCATTATTGAAGGAGATTGATATGAAAAAGAAAAGAATTTTTGTAATAACGGCAGTATGTGTGGTATATATGTTTTCTAGTAATAGAACTTGCCTTGCGAAAGGGAGATGGTGTTCCGGTTCAGACGCGTGGAGCAAGGAAGAATGGCAAGAAATATGGCAAAATGATGATAAAGAAACCATGCTGAAGAAAGGGCAGGAGAAGCCAATAGATGCTAATGGAAATTGCAGGAATGAACTGTGGTATGCTATTGATTATTGCGATGAAGAAAATTCGCTGATTAAGAGCAGATATATGGGCACATATTATAGCTGGATTGATGAGGATAAAAACGGCAATAGAGATGGACTCTTTCACTGTTACAACTTGAGTGGTACGTATCCTGACGGGCTTCGAAGCGGCTTTTTAGCGACTAATTATGATGCCGGAAACGGAAAATATTTCGATGAAGAAGGAATTTTTACAGTGAATGGAGAAATTTTAACCATCAGTGAGCGTCCGGGAGTGGAGGGAACCTTTAGAGGGCTGTGGCCGGGTGTTTATTGGGATCAGTATCATCAATCACGGATCGAGGTAGATACAGAAGAAACAATACGATATTATGAATACGGAAAAGAGCTTCCATCTATGATCTGAAAAATTGTAAAAAGAGATTATGATATTGAACAACGATTTAAACAATTTATTAGCTATGATTATTTCCGTTTGGATAATAATTCGGAAATTCCTTTTGATCAAGAAGGTAAGGCAGGGTATTCTAACGAGTGGAAGGCTGGAACGTTTAGGATATTGTGTCAAGATAGAAGCCCAGAGCAAGCCAAATTGGATGTGGGTAATGAAAAGGCAAAAAAAGGAGATATAGTTTTCAGTTATTTGAGTGGGCTGGCTAAGACAGGAAGGGAACAACTGTTTTTTTATGAGGAAGGAAGCGCTCCGGCAGAGGGGGATTCAGCTGCGTCAGAGTGACGAAGGAGGAATGGAGGAGTCCCCATGGGGGATGGGTAGAAGGGAATTGACTTAAAAAGAAAAGGAATGATTGGTGAAGGTGTTATCGTTCTATTATAAAAAGTATGTTTGGGACACACTGTACGCGAAGGACAGCAACCAGGCCGGCGAAGTAGACTATGAGATTCGGGGAATCATAAAAAAGTTGGGAATCCGGCCCACGGGGAGCCATCCCGCGCTCCTCGCGGGCCGCTTTGTTCTTTTTTGAGAACAATGACGAAAATCTTAAATTTCCGTAAAATTGTTATTGGATTACAGATTGTAAAAAAAGCATAAATATTGTATAATCAGAAACGATAGGTACTATGAAATTCTACAGAAAGAAGGTTTATGAAATGGGTCTGAGCACATTTATAGGCGGCGTTCATCCTTTTGAGGGGAAAGAACTG
>JAAWAR010000031.1 GCA_022792295.1 Lachnospiraceae bacterium | reverse complement strand
TATAATTAGCCTCATTTTAAAATATGGGAATCTTGATTATCATAGTAACAGAGCATATCCAAATATTGTGTCACCTACCTTCCTATCTGCACTTCCCTGCTGCAAGCCAATACAAAGGAGAAAATTTATGATGAAAGATATCGAGTACGGCCGCATCCGCATAAAGCTCAAAGAATATATGGAACAGTACAATATCAGCATAAACCGTCTCGCTAACCGTGCAGAAATGCAGCGCAAACAGGTAAAAAAATATATGAAGGAAAACATTCAGCGAATTGATTTGTGTGTCATGTCCCGTATCTGTTATGCTCTGGACTGTCAAATCGAAGACTTGCTTGTCTACGAGCCCTATGAAGAAGCGCCTCCTTCCAATGAACCCCAGACCACACACTCCGATTCCTGCCAACCGAAATAGGTAGCACGATCCCTCCGCTTTCCAGGCCAATCTCTCTCCATGATCAAATGCAGCTTCAAAAAATCCTGCCCTTTATAGCCCGTAAAATATAGGAGCAGATGCCGGACCGGGCAAACAGGGCTGGCCTCTATGGTTCTTTTGCAGCCGCCTCCTCTCACTCCCAAACACATAAAAAATGGCCTGCCACACCAATGTCTTTCCATTCATTGATGTGGCAGGCCTCATTCCTTATCCGTTCACAAACCTCTGGATCGTCTCTTTTACCCGCTCCGGGCTTGCCTTTCCCTTAAGCGCCCGCATTGTCTGCCCTATGAGAAAACCCATAACCTTTTCTTTGCCGTCCCTAAGCTCTCCTGCTGCCTTAGGATTTGCCAAAAGGATCTCCTGCACTGCCTTCTCCAAGGCAAACGTGTCATTTTCAATCCCAAGCCCATGTGCCCTGACATATTCCTCGGGATCCGCGTCATCTGCAAAGACCGCCGCAAACACCTCTTTCGCGGTCTGGCTCTGAATCACGCCCTGTTCCGCGAGCCTGATTAAAGCCGCCAGATGGGCCGCCGAAAAACAGATCTCAGACGCCTCTTTCTCCCGTTCCTTTAAAAGCCTCAGTGTCTCCCCGGTCAGCCAGTTGGCCGCCTTTTTTGGCGGAGCGCCCGCGGCGATTGTCGCCTCAAACATATCGGCAAGCGCACGATCGTTCGTCAAAAGACCTGCAGCATATTTGCTTAAACCATATTGTGCCTGATAACGGGCCTCCCTTTCCTCTTTAAGCTCCGGCAGCTTTGTGCGCACACGTGCGATCCAGGCATCGGAAATACAGACCGGCAAAAGATCCGGGTCCGGGAAATATCGGTAATCCCTGGCATCCTCTTTGGAACGCATGGAGTGAGAAGCTTCCTTATTTTCATCCCAGCGTCTCGTCTCCTGTACAACCCTCCTGCCCTCCTCCAAAAGCTCGGTCTGCCGTTCCCTTTCCCCCTCAATCGCATGTGCGATCGCCTTGAACGAGTTCAAATTCTTCATCTCCGTCCGGGTTCCATAATTCGGATTTCCAATCTCGCGGACCGAAAGGTTCACATCCGCACGCATTGAGCCTTCCTGCAGACGGCAGTCCGATACACCCAGATACTGCATCGTTGTCTGCAGCTTTTCCAGGTAGGCAATAACCTCATCCGCCGTCCGCATATCCGGCTCTGAGACGATCTCAATGAGCGGCACGCCGCTCCGGTTATAATCCACAAGTGAACTCTCACTCCACTCGTCATGCACCAGTTTCCCGGCATCCTCCTCCATATGGATTTCATGAATCCTGATCCGCTTTCTCCCTTCTCCCACGGGAATTTCCACATAACCGTCATGGCAGATCGGCAAATACAACTGTGAGATCTGGTAGTTCTGCGGATTGTCGGGGTAAAAATAGTTTTTGCGGTCAAACTTGCAGACCTGATGAATCTGGCAGTTTAATGCAAGCCCTGCCCGCAGCGCAAGCTCTACCACCTGTCTGTTCAGGACCGGAAGTGCCCCCGGCATCCCCGTACAGACCGGGCAGACATGCGTATTCGGCTTCGCCCCGAAATCGGTTTTACAGCCGCAGAAGATCTTCGTCTTCGTCGCAAGCTCCACATGTACCTCCAGTCCGATCACCGTCTCATACTGCTTCATGTATGCCCCTCCTCTCCGGCAAAATCCGGCAGCCTCCACGGACCTCTAACGGCCTCAAGCCCGGCCCCGGCCGCAAAAAGCTTCTTCTCGGCAAAACAGTCTCCGATGAGCTGTACACCGATCGGCAGCCCCGCCTCATTTACCATGCAAGGAACCGTAAGCCCCGGCAATCCCGCCAGGTTCACGGCAACCGTGTAGATGTCACTTAAATACATTTTCATGGGGTCTGTGAGCGAGGTTCCCAGCTTTGGCGCCGCAGTCGGGGCCGCAGGCCCCAAGAGTATGTCATAGCCGGAAAAAGCCTCATCAAACGCATGCTTAATGCAGGCACGCGCCCGCAGCGCCTTCAGATAATAGGCGTCATAATACCCTGCGCTTAAGACGAATGAGCCGAGCATAATGCGGCGTTTCACCTCCGGCCCAAACCCTTCTGAACGGCTCCTCTTATACATGTCATGCAGCCCTTCATACTCTTTTGCGCGATAGCCGTACTTCACACCGTCAAAACGCTCCAGGTTTGAGCTTGCCTCGGCCGAAGCAATCACATAATACGCGGGAATCGTATACTCCATGAGCCCCAGCTTAAACTCCTCCACAACGGCTCCTGCCTCCTTCAGATACCCCGCGGCCAGCATGACAGCACTCCGCACCTCCCCGTCCAGCCCCTCGGAGAGATACTCCGTCGGAATCCCCACACGCATTCCTTTTATGTCCTGCCCGACAGCCTGCAAAAAACCTGTATCCGGCCGCGCCATGGAGGTGCAATCCTTTGGATCCTGCCCGGCGATCACCTCCAAAAGCGCCGCACAGTCCCTTCCGTCCTTTGCGATCGGCCCGATCTGATCCAGTGAGGAGGCATAGGCGATTAGCCCATAGCGTGACACGGTCCCATAGGTCGGCTTTATACCCGTCACACCGCAGTAAGCGCTTGGCTGGCGGATCGAGCCGCCCGTATCCGAGCCGAGCGCCGCAAAGCACTCCCCGGCCGCCACGGCCGCACAGGAGCCGCCGGAGGAACCGCCCGGGACATGCGAAAGCTCCCAGGGATTTTTAGTGGACTGGAATGCCGATGTCTCGGTCGTGCTCCCCATCGCAAATTCGTCCATATTGGTCTTTCCCAGGATCACGAGTCCCGCGTCCTTGATTCGTGTCACCGCTTCCGCATCGTAAAACGGAACAAAATTTTCAAGAATCCTGGAGGCGCATGTTGTTTTTATGTCCTTTGTACAGATGTTGTCCTTAATTGCAATCGGGACGCCCGCAAGTACTCCCGTATATTTGCCGGAACGGATTCCCCGTTCAACCTCCGCGGCCTGTAACAGTACCTTATCCGGCTCCACGGCCAAATAGGCCTGCACCCGGGAATCCAGCCTCCCGATCTGCTCTAAGGACGCCCGCGCCGCCTCTACGGCTCCGATCTCACCCGACTTTATCTTCGTTCCAAGTTCAACGGCCGTAAGCTGTGTAAGCTGCATACCTTTCCCTCCTATCCGATGGTCTTTGGGACAAGGAACTGTCCATCCTTTTCCCGCGGCGCATTTTTTAAAATCTCCTCTCGCGGCGTGCTTTCGCATACCACGTCCTCCCGGAATCCATTCTGCACCGGGAACAAGTGCGTAAGCGGCTCCACGCCTTTTGTGTCCAAAGCATTCAGCCGATCCACATAATCCAGCATCCGCTGCATCTCCTGACGGGATTTCTCCTTTTCCTCTGCCGTCAGACAAAGCTTTGCAAGAATCTCGATCTCATCCATTGTCTTATCCGTAATCGTTTCTGCCATATGGTTTCTCCTTCCGTTGGCGAACCGCCTTTTGTGTTATGGAACGTCCGCTTTCTTTATAGGCCGTTTCGCGCTCCTTGTTCCCCGCCCTTCTTAGGCCCGGCCGCCAAACGTCATGGCCTCAGTCTCGCCATATCCCGCGGAAACAGGCACGCCTCGCGCACATTGTCCTGCCCGAGCAGCTTCATGGTCAGCCGCTCCAAACCGATTCCCAGCCCTCCGTGCGGCGGCATACCGTATTTGAAGCAGTCCAGATAGTCCTCCATGCCCTCCGGCTCCAGCCCCTTTTCCTCAAGCTTTCTCAAAAGCATTTGATAATCATGGATGCGCTGGCCCCCTGTCGTGATCTCCAGACCGCCAAGCAGCAAATCAAAGCTTAACGTATAAGACGGGTCCTTTGGATCAGCCATCGCATAAAACGGCCGCTTTTTCGACGGATAATGTGTCACAAACACAAAGTCGGCGTCATACTCCTCTTTAAAATACCGGCCGATCAAAGCTTCCTCCTCCGGCTCCAGGTCATACGGTGTCCGGATGGGGCGGCCGTATTTTTCGGATACAAGCCGTTTGGCCTCATCAAATCGTACACATGGGATCTTTTCCGTGTCCGGAAGCGTGATCTTAAGAAGTGCAAGTTCCTCCGAATACTCCGCCTCCAGCGTTCTCATCACATGCCTTAACAGCTCTGCCTCCATGCGACAGACGTCCAAAAAGCTGTCAATATAGCCCATCTCAAAATCCAGGCTCGTGTACTCGTTCAAGTGGCGTTTTGTATTATGCTTCTCGGCCCGGAATACGGGCCCCGTCTCAAACACCCGGTCAAACACGCCGACCATCATCTGCTTGTAAAACTGCGGACTCTGTGCAAGTACCGCCGGCTTGTGGAAATACTGGAGCCGGAACAGGTTTGCGCCTCCTTCAGCCGATCTGGCACCGATCTTCGGCGTATGGATCTCGGTAAACCCCTGTGCCGTCAAAAATTCCCGAAATCCCCTGCAAATCCCCTCTTGGATTCTGAACTTCGCCCGCTCCCTGACATTGCGCAGCGCGATGGCACGGCGGTTTAAATTGCCCTCCAGAGATGTAGGGAGCGCCCATTTGTCGATTGCAAGCGGCAGAGGTTCTTCGGGCCTTGACAGGATCCTGGCCGCCTTAAGATGCAGTTCGATCCCATGCGGCGCCCGCTCCTCCCTTGTGACGACACCCATGACCCGCACGGCCTGCCCCGTACAAAGCTCCTCAAGCTCTTTGCCTGCCATGCGCCCGTTTATGACCGTCTGCAAAAGCCCCTCACGGCTTCTCAGGATCACAAAAGAAATTTCACCCATGTCGCGGATGCTGTGAATCATCCCCTCCACGGACGCCTCCCGCCCGGCCATCTCCTCCCTCATAAGCTCCGAAAACCGCATTGTCCTCTTTTTTTCCAGTCCCGCGATAAATTCCATTGCATCTGCTCCTCTCATATTTTTATCGTAAAGAAGCGTTCATCCTTCATGGATCATGTCCCTGATCGCATCCCGTCAAAGCCTTCTTGTATGGGGGAGAAGCTCTCTGCTCCCCCACCCCCCGATGTAAAAAGGAGCCGGCTCTGCAGGATTCTCCGTCTGCGGCGGGCCGTACGAGCGGCATAATTCCCTTCCGCCGTAGTGTGAGCCGCAAAAAGGAGCCCTCGTCCTGAAAGATGAAAACACTTCATCTTCCGGGACGGGACTCCTCACAGATTCCCGCGGTACCACCCGCATTGCACGCAGAATGCATGCCTCTCATGAGCCGCCGCCAGGCTGACACTGCAGTCGGCTGCCGGACCAACATCCGGAACTGACGTCTCTGCCGCTTAACGCGCGGCCTTCGTGCTTCCCTACCTCCTGCAGGCGCTCCCACGCCTTGGGTTTTCGAAAAGCCGGCTCCGGAGCGTTCCCATCTCCTCCTCGCTTCCCCATGCTCTCAGCCGCGGCACGGTTCTCTGTCGGGGATACAGCCATTCGAATCTTTTGCCTGCTTTCCTACATTTTATCCAAAGAGCAGAAGCCGTATGGCCCGCAGCATAAGCTGCCCGCTTCGATGCCGGCTATAAGCGGCACCCGTCTGGCAACGTCCAAAACGAAATGTAAAAAATCCGGCGCAGATCCCTCTGAACTGTTCCTTAAAGTCTGCAGGAATGAGTCTCCTTCACTGCCTTTTTCTTATATAGTTTGAAACAGTATCACATTTTTTTGATTCTGTCAAGAGCTTTCAGTGAATTTTCATAAGTCCCAAATGCTGTCAGACGAAAATATCCTTCTCCGGACGGCCCAAACCCGGATCCCGGGGTCCCGACCACACCTGCCCGCTCGAGCAGAAGATCAAAGAAATCCCAGGACTTCATGCCATTCGGCGTCTTTAACCAGATATACGGCGAATTTACTCCGCCAAACGCTGTATACCCCATCGAACGCAGTCCGTTTAAAATCACGCCTGCGTTCTGCATATAGCGTGCGATCTGCTCCTCCACCTGCGCCTTCCCCTTCAAAGAGTAGACGGCCTCTCCTGCCCGCTGTACCATATAAGGCGCCCCGTTATACTTGCTGCCCTGACGGCGCAGCCAAAGCTCGTTTAAACAGACTCCAGCTACCCGCAGCTCCTTTGGAATCACTGTGAATGCCAGCCGAACGCCTGTAAAGCCTGCCTTCTTTGAAAAGCTCCTGAGCTCAATCGCGCAGCTCTTTGCCCCTTCACACTCATAAATTGAATGCGGGATGCCGTCTTCCGTGATATATGCCTCGTAGGCTGCATCAAAAATGATCACTGATCCGTGCGCGTTCGCATAATCGACCCATTTCTGCAGGTCATTCTTTTGAATCGCTTCTCCGGTCGGATTATTTGGAAAACAGAGATAAAGGAGGTCAGCCTGTCCGGCCGGAAGCTCGGGCAGGAAACCGTTTTCCTCCCGGCACGGCATATAGACAACCCGGTCAAAACGCCCCGTTGCCTCCCTGTAGTCCCCGGTCCGTCCCGCCATGACATTGCTGTCCACATAG
>JAAWAR010000030.1 GCA_022792295.1 Lachnospiraceae bacterium | reverse complement strand
GCTTGCATCGTGGTGATCATAGAGATCACCGGTTGTGAAGGAGGCGATGCTTTCGTTGTATAGAGAATAGGGCGAGGTGGTTCCCTGTTTGATTATGTTGCCCTTATAAAGCTTCAGCCTGCATTCGCCGGTCACATACTGCTGTGTACTTTCTACAAACGCCTGCAGTGCTTCGCGCAACGGGCTGAACCATTTGGCAGAGTACACCACATCGGCATATTCGTTGTCGATGTTTTTCTTGTACTTGAGTGTTTCCTTGTCAAGGATCAGCTCCTCAAGCTGCTTATGAGCTTCGACTAGGATTGTGCCGCCGGGCGTCTCGTAAATACCGCGGGATTTCATACCGACCATGCGGTTTTCAACAATATCGGTGATGCCGATGCCGTACTTTCCGCCTAATTCGTTAAGCTTGGCAAGAAGCTCGGAAAATTTCATCTTTTCGCCGTTTAAGGCAACGGGAATGCCTTTTTCAAAGGAGATCGAAAGCTCGGCCTCCTCATCGGGGGCGGCTTTTGGTGTAACGCTGAGCATCAGCATATGTTCGTAATTGGGTGCTAACGCCGGATCCTCGAGCTCTAAGCCCTCGTGGCTGATATGCCAGATGTTGCGATCGCGGCTGTAGCTGTTATCTGCCTTGAAGGGGAGGTCGATGTGGTGTTTCGCACAGTATTCCAGCTCCTCCTCGCGGGACTGGATTTCCCAGGTCCTCCAAGGCGCGATGATTTTCATTTCAGGCGCCAATGCCTTGATGCCGAGCTCAAAACGGACCTGATCGTTCCCTTTACCGGTTGCGCCGTGACAGATAGCGACAGCGCCCTCCTTTTTGGCGATGTCTACGAGAATCTTCGCGATCAGCGGCCGGGCCATCGCGGTGCCGAGCAGATATTTATTCTCATAGACCGCGTTTGCCTTTACACAAGGCGCAATGTATTCGTCGCAGAATGTATCTACTACATGTTCAATATAGAGCTTGGAAGCGCCGCAGTATTTCGCCCGCTCCTCGAGTCCGTCAAGTTCATTTCCCTGTCCCACATCAATGCAGACACAGATTACTTCATAATCATAATTCTCCTTAAGCCATGGAATCAATACGGTGGTATCAAGACCGCCGGAATATGCTAAAACGACTTTTTCCTTCATAATCATTTCCTCCGCCTGTGGTTTTTGCTGCCACATTACTATACAACCACGGAGGAGAAATGTCAAGGGAAAAATGAATTTTTATAAATAATAAATGAATATTATGCATTTGAAAGCAAACGCTTCGGACAAAGAATTCCTTCAGCCAGGTCTCATAAAATCGGATCCGGTTTTCCCTGGATCCCGGGGCAGAAGACCGTCTTTTCCGGGCCCTGCTTTTCAAAGGCTTCAAGCATGCTGCCCGGGCCGCGTGCCTTTGCCTGCGGAGAGCGGGTTGGAACCTTCATTCCCGGCATCTGCACGTTCTCCTTCACGGTATATTTGGCCTAAATTCCCTTAACGTAGCCTGCTGCGCTGCGTATATTTGGGCCAAATTTCCGATAAAGCGGAATGCACAGCTGCCGGGAAGCGATGTTCAAACACGTTCTAGTTCAGCTCTTTTAACCGCTGCCGTTCCAGGAGCTTTTCGCTCTGGGAATCCAGAATAATCGCAAACAGAATGATGGCTCCCTTTGCAACGAGCTGCCAGTTGGAATTGACGCTTAAAAGATTCAGGATATTGTTGATAAGGCCGACGATCAGGCAGCCAAAAAAGGTTCCTTCCGGCTTACAATGGCCTCCGCCCAGGGGCGTCCCGCCGATCACCACGGCGGCGATCGCATCCATTTCCATTCCCTGGCCGGACTGCGGCTGTGCGGAGGCGGCCCGGCTGGTGAGGACCAGGGCGGCGGCCGCGGCACAGCTCCCCATCAGACAATATACCAGATACCGAATCTGTTTGACATTCAGCCCGGACGCCCTGGCGGCCTCGGAATTGGCGCCTACGGCAAGAATGTGGCGCCCGAAGGCGGTGCGGTAGACGGCAACCGATACCAGAAGCGTCGCGGTGACGGCCAGAAAAACCGGTGCCGGTATCGGGCCTAAGCTTCCTTGGCCGATAAAGGCAAAGGAATCACAAAGGCCGGAAATGGCGGACGTATTGCTCACCACATAATTGATGCCCTTAAATACCTGCCCCATGGCGAGTGTGACCACGAAAGCAGGGAGAGTGAACGTGCTGATAAAAAATGCATTGGCCATGCCTCCGGCTGCACCGATCAAAAGTACAAGCACGACCACGAGGCCGAACGGCAGAGAGGTCTGGGTATCCAGCTTTGCGGCGATGATCCCCAGCATTCCTAAAAGATAGCCTACGGACAGATCCATATGGCCGGAGCCCAAAACCATAGAATACCCCATCCCCATAATGGTTGCCGCCGCCATCTGCTTTAAAATGTTAAGGACATTTTGCGGCAGCAGAAACTTCGGCAAGAGAATGCTGGCAAGAATCACCAGCACCAGAAGGATGAACAGGGCTTTGTTATTCATCAGCAGTTCGATTGAGCTTTGCTTCAGATGCCTCGTTTTAAGGTTTTTTTCTTTTTCCATGAATCAATCCCTCTCCCTTTTTGCTTTATGAGCCAAATGCCCGCTTCATAATCTGTTCGGAATCCGCTTCTTCCCGGTCAAATTCCCCGACGATCTGTCCGCCGCGCATCACAAGGATCCGGTCGCTCATTTTTGATTTGGATGCAAAAAGATAATAGGCTTTACGCAGCACAGAGAAGATGGTATACTTTCCTTATTAAAAAGAACCGAGGATAAAAAGGGGAGCGGATTATGAGAAGGAAAGTATGCCCGTACTGCGATCAAGTCATGAAGGAAAGCATGTACTGTGGGGGCTGCAGACGGATTGTATGGCATCCGCAGGTGCAAGAGGTTGATTATTATCTGAATGAGCGGCATGCAGAGTCGGAGAAACATTGTGCCTATCATGGAGATCTGCGGACCGGCGAGGTGCGGCCTGGTACGCCCGGCCCCCAAACGCAGTCTGTGCCCCGCAGGCAGACAGCGGAAAAAGGCAGTCCCCCGTCCGTCAAGTTTCGGATTCCGGCTTCCAGAGGACAGGAGGCGGTGTCGAATCGGAGAAAGGCAGACAGCCCCAGGCAGCGAAAACTTATCAAAAGGCTGCGGGTGATTGCGCTTACATATTTTTTGCTTATGCTTTTCGGAGCCATCATAAAAGCAGCGGTTAAGGTACAAATGAAACAGAACGCAGGGGAGGAGGTAACTGTGGCAGAGGCATCGGAAAGGGCCCAAAAAGCCGCAGAGGAGACCGCTACGGGGCAGTCTGGACGGGATCTGACGAGTGAGGAGGTTCGGGCCGCCGGTATTGCCTGCAATTCGTACCGGCATTTTCCGTGTACGACCGAGCCGGTGAGGGAACTGTTTGAGGAAAAATTCAACCGCTTTTTTGGCTTTTTAACAGAGGAAGGCGCAATCTACAGCATATACGCCTATAACCGGGAGGAGGGGGACAGGACCCTCTACAGTGAGGAATACGAATACGCCTTGATGCAGGAGGGTGAGATCGTCGGTTATGCCGGCCTGTATTTTGACACGGCCACGAGCGAACTCCACGGGATTTCCCTCGTTGTGCTCTTTGACGATGAGGAGGTATATTCCACGGCAGCGGATCTTCTGGCAGAGGTATTTGCCGAGTTAGAGCTCTATGACGGGGAACGGAGAGGCAGTGAGATGCTTCATGAACTTCTCGTAAAGGGCAGAAGCTATGACGGCGCCGTGGCAGTGGGAGATATGGCACAGTTTACGCTGGCCTATGTCGGAGAAAAGGGCGAATATCTCCGGATGAACATTTTTGGCGTGTAAGGATCGAAGCATAGATGAGGAAGAAGGGGCCTGTGATGACAGGCTCCTTCTTCCTCATAAAAAGAACGCCGCTTATCTCGTTCCCAGGAGTTTTCCCGGATTATTTAGCCCGGAGGTGCCGGGAAAGGAGAGTTCGGAAACGAAATTTCCTGGAAAAATGCCTTGACATCTTGAAAATCCCGTGCTAGTATGAAATGTACACTATCGTGGTGTCATATGCCTTATAGTACCAGTATGCCCAAAAATAGAGAATGAATCGACTAAGAAAACAGGGGTGAAACGTCAATGGAAAAAAGCAGAATACGTCCGGTGCCGGCCGGTAAAAGCGTAAGAATGAGCTTCTCGAGGCAGAAGGAAGTCCTTGGGATGCCCAACCTGATTGAAATTCAGAAGAATTCCTATCAGTGGTTCCTCGACGAAGGCCTGCGGGAGGTCTTCGACGACATCTCCCCAATCGCTGATTTTGCTGGACATCTAAGCTTAGAGTTTGTAGATTTTACGCTCTGCCGGGATGACATCAAGTACACGATTGAAGAATGCAAGGAGCGGGATGCAACTTACGCGGCGCCTTTGAAGGTAAAGGTGCGACTCTGCAATAAGGATAAAGATGAGATTAATGAACACGAGATATTCATGGGCGACCTGCCGCTGATGACGGATACAGGGTCGTTTGTGATTAATGGTGCGGAGCGTGTGATTGTAAGCCAGCTGGTACGTTCCCCTGGAATTTATTACGGAGTTGAACATGACAAGATCGGTAAGGAGCTTTACTCCTGTACCGTGATTCCGAATCGCGGCGCATGGCTGGAGTATGAGACAGACTCCAACGACGTGTTTTATGTGCGTGTAGACCGGACAAGAAAGGTTCCCGTGACGGTTCTGGTTCGTGCTCTGGGCTTTGGAACGAATGCGGAGATCGTTGATTTGTTTGGCGAGGAACCGAAGATCCTGGCAAGCTTTGGCAAGGATACCTCTGACAATTATCAGGATGGACTCTTGGAGCTGTATAAGAAGATCCGCCCCGGCGAGCCGCTTTCCGTGGACAGCGCGGAGGGGCTCTTAAACAGCATGTTCTTTGACCCGAGAAGATACGACCTCGCGAAGGTCGGCCGCTATAAATTTAATAAGAAGCTTCATTTTAAAAACCGGATTACGGGCAAGGTCCTGGCGGAGGATGTCGTGGATACCACGACCGGTGAGATCCTTGCAGGTGCGGGCAAGGCCGTGACCAAAGAGCAGGCGACCGCGATTCAGAACGCGGCGATCCCGTATGTCCTTGTTCAGACCGAGGAGCGCACGGTGAAGGTGCTCTCTAATATGATGGTCGATCTGGCTTCCTATGTGAATTTTGATCCAAAGGAAGCAGGGATTACGGAGTTAGTATTCTACCCGGTTCTGTCCGGTATTCTGGAAAAAGCAGGGAACATGAGCGAGGCAGAGTTAAAGGCCGAGTTGCACCGCCATGTGCATGACCTGATTCCGAAGCACATTACAAAGGAAGACATCATCGCTTCTATTAATTATAATATGCATCTCGAGTATGAGATTGGCACAAAAGATGACATTGACCATTTAGGAAACCGCCGTATCCGTGCAGTCGGTGAGCTTTTACAGAACCAGTACCGCATTGGCCTCTCCCGAATGGAGCGTGTGGTCCGCGAGCGCATGACTACACAGGACATGGAAGGCATTACGCCCCAGTCCTTAATCAACATCAAGCCGGTGACGGCGGCTGTCAAGGAGTTCTTCGGAAGCTCGCAGCTTTCGCAGTTTATGGATCAGAATAACCCGCTTTCGGAGCTGACGCATAAAAGACGTCTCTCGGCCCTGGGCCCAGGCGGATTATCGAGAGAACGTGCAGGCTTTGAGGTTCGCGACGTACACTATACGCATTACGGGCGCATGTGCCCGATTGAGACGCCTGAGGGTCCGAATATCGGCTTAATCAACTCCCTGGCCTGCTATGCAAGAGTCAACCAGTACGGCTTTGTTGAGGCCCCCTACCGGATTCTTGACAAGTCTGACCCGGCAAACCCGCGTGTGACGGACGAGGTGGTTTACCTGACTGCCGACGAGGAGGATAATTTTATCGTCGCACAGGCGAATGAGCCGTTAGACGAGGAGGGACATTTTGTCCACAACAATATTTCCGGACGTTTCCGCGAGGAGACTTCCTCTTTCCAGAAAAAATCGGTAGATTTAATGGACGTTTCTCCGAAGATGGTATTCTCCGTGGCAACGTCAATGATTCCGTTTTTGGAGAACGATGACGCAAACCGTGCGTTGATGGGCTCCAACATGCAGAGGCAGGCAGTTCCTCTGCTCTCGACGGAGGCTCCGGTCGTGGGTACCGGTATCGAGGGAAAAGCTGCCGTTGACTCCGGTGTCTGCGTAGTCGCGAAAAACGCCGGACTTGTAGAACGCTCCGCCTCCAACGAGATTGTCATCCGGAGAGATTCCGATGGAAACCGTGATACCTATCATCTGACGAAATTTAAGAGAAGCAACCAGAGTAACTGCTACAATCAGAAGCCGATCGTCTATAAAGGCGATCATGTGGAGGCGGGTGAAGTCATTGCAGACGGCCCATCCACAAAGAACGGCGAGATTGCTCTCGGAAAGAATCCGCTGATCGGATTCATGACCTGGGAGGGCTATAACTATGAGGATGCGGTACTGTTAAGCGAAAAGCTTGTACAGAACGATGTATATACCTCGGTTCATATTGAGGAGTATGAGGCAGAAGCCCGGGATACGAAGCTGGGGCCGGAGGAGATCACGAGAGACGTTCCGGGTGTCGGCGAGGATGCGTTAAAAGACCTTGACGAGCGCGGGATTATTCGTATCGGCGCAGAGGTTCGGGCCGGTGATATTCTGGTTGGAAAGGTTACACCAAAAGGAGAGACAGAGCTTACGGCCGAGGAGCGCCTGCTGCGCGCAATTTTCGGCGAGAAGGCAAGGGAGGTTCGCGATACTTCCTTAAAAGTACCGCACGGCGCATACGGAATCATCGTGGATGCCAAGGTATTTACGAGAGAAAACGGCGATGAGCTGGCTCCCGGGGTAAATCAGTCGGTGCGCATCTATATTGCGCAAAAACGTAAGATTTCTGTCGGCGATAAAATGGCCGGCCGCCACGGCAACAAGGGTGTAGTTTCCCGTGTCCTGCCGGTGGAGGATATGCCGTTTCTGCCGAATGGCCGCCCGCTTGACATTGTATTAAACCCGCTGGGCGTGCCGTCCCGTATGAACATCGGGCAGGTATTGGAGATTCATTTGAGCCTGGCCGCAAGGGCTCTGGGCTTTAATGTGTCCACGCCGGTCTTTGACGGTGCAGATGAGAACGACATCCAGGATACACTGGAGCTCGCGAACGACTATGTCAATATGGAATGGGAGGCGTTCCGGGAGAAGTATGCCGAACTTTTGCGGCCTGAGGTCATGGAGTATCTGGGAGAACATCTGGATAACCGCGCAGTCTGGAAGGGCGTTCCGATCGAGCGTGACGGAAAGGTGCTTCTGCGCGACGGCCGTACCGGCGAATATTTCGACAGTCCGACCACGATTGGCCACATGCACTACCTGAAACTGCATCACTTGGTTGACGATAAAATTCATGCGCGTTCCACGGGTCCCTATTCCCTGGTGACGCAGCAGCCGCTCGGCGGCAAGGCGCAATTCGGCGGTCAGCGTTTCGGCGAGATGGAGGTCTGGGCGCTTGAAGCTTATGGTGCCGCCTATACGCTGCAGGAAATTCTGACGGTGAAATCCGATGACGTAGTAGGCCGTGTGAAGACGTATGAGTCGATCATCAAGGGCGAAAATATACCGGAGGCGGGGATTCCGGAGTCCTTTAAGGTGCTTTTAAAGGAGCTGCAGTCTTTGGGTCTCGACGTGCGCGTCCTGCGTGATAACGGCGAGGAAGTTGAAATGACCGAGAGCATCGACTATGGTGATACCGATCTCCGTTCGATCATTGAGGGCGATCGTCCTTATAATGACAAAGGAGAATCCTACGGTGATTACGGCTATCAGGAGCAGGAGTTTAAGGACGGCGAACTGGTGGACATTGAGCAGGATGATTACATCGACGAGGAGGCAGAGGACGAGGAGCTTCTCGACGACGATTATACAGAGGACGACTATTCTGAGAGCGATAATTAAATAGAAGGGAGCACCATTCATGCCTGAGACAAATGAAACTTATCAGCCGATGACATTTGACGCAATCCGTATCGGACTTGCTTCTCCGGAGAAAATTCTGGAATGGTCCCATGGTGAGGTAAAAAAGCCGGAGACGATCAATTACCGGACATTAAAACCGGAAAAGGACGGCTTATTCTGCGAGCGCATTTTCGGTCCGAGCAAGGACTGGGAGTGCCACTGCGGCAAGTATAAAAAGATTCGATATAAAGGCGTCATCTGTGACCGATGCGGCGTTGAGGTGACGAAGGCCAGCGTGCGGCGCGAGAGGATCGGCCATATCAGCCTGGCGGCGCCGGTTTCACATATTTGGTATTTTAAAGGGATCCCGAGCCGGATGGGCCTGATTCTGGACATTTCTCCAAGGATCTTAGAAAAAGTCCTGTATTTTGCATCGTACGTTGTGCTGGATCCGGGAAGCACGTCCCTGCAGCTTAAGCAGGTGCTCTCTGAGAAGGAATACCGCGACGCCCTCGAAAAATTCGGCTACGGAACGTTCCGCGTTGGCATGGGTGCCGAGGCGATCCAGGAGCTTTTAAAGGAAATTGATCTGGAAAAGGATTCTGCGGAGCTTCGGAAATCCTTACAGGAGTCCACGGGTCAGAAGCGTGCGCGCGTGATCAAACGCCTGGAGGTAGTCGAGGCGTTTCGCAATTCCGGCAACCGCCCCGAGTGGATGATCATGAACGTGATCCCGGTGATTCCGCCGGATATCCGCCCGATGGTGCAGCTTGACGGCGGCCGCTTTGCGACCTCCGATTTAAACGATCTGTACAGGAGAATCATTAACCGTAACAACCGTCTTGCAAGGCTTTTGGAGCTCGGCGCGCCGGACATTATCGTCCGCAATGAAAAACGTATGCTGCAGGAGGCGGTAGACGCGTTAATTGATAACGGCAGGCGGGGAAGACCGGTTACCGGCCCCGGAAACCGTGCATTAAAATCTCTTTCAGATATGCTGAAGGGCAAGCAGGGCCGCTTCCGCCAGAATCTGCTTGGAAAGCGAGTGGATTATTCGGGCCGTTCGGTTATCGTTGTCGGCCCGGAGTTAAAGATCTATCAGTGCGGCCTTCCAAAAGAAATGGCGATTGAGCTGTTTAAGCCCTTCGTTATGAAGGAGCTGGTGGCGAACGGTACGGCTCATAACATTAAGAATGCAAAGAAAATGGTCGAGCGGCTGCAGTCCGAGGTATGGGATGTCTTAGAGGATGTAATCAAAGAGCATCCCGTCATGTTAAACCGCGCACCTACGCTGCATCGTCTCGGAATTCAGGCATTTGAGCCCATTCTTGTCGAGGGTAAGGCGATCAAGCTGCATCCGCTTGTGTGTACGGCCTTTAACGCTGATTTTGACGGCGATCAGATGGCGGTTCATCTTCCGCTTTCCGTGGAGGCGCAGGCAGAGTGCCGGTTCCTGCTGCTCTCCCCGAACAACCTCTTAAAGCCGTCTGACGGCGGTCCGGTGGCGGTGCCGTCGCAGGACATGGTTCTTGGCATCTATTATCTGACGCAGGAGCGTCCGGGCGCCAAGGGGGAAGGGAAATTTTTCAAGAATCAAAATGAAGCGATTTTAGCTTATGAGAACGGTGCGGTTACGCTTCACGCGAGAATTAAAGTGCGCGTCACAAAAAAGCTTGCAGACGGTACCGAGCTTAGCGGTGTCATTGAGACAACGGTCGGCCGGATTCTCTTTAACGAGATCATCCCACAGGACCTGGGCTTTGTGGACCGAAGCATTTCCGGCAATGAATTAAAGCCGGAGATTGATTTCCTCGTAAAGAAGAAGCAGCTTAAGCAGATACTCGAGAAGGTCATCAACACACACGGAGCGATCCAGACGGCAATCACGCTGGATGACATTAAGGCGATCGGATACAAATATTCCACACGTGCGGCCATGACCGTATCCATTCACGACATGACGGTTCCGGCCTCCAAAAAGCAGCTGCTCGCCGATGCCGAGGCAACCGTAGATAAGATCGCGAAAAACTTCCGTCGCGGCCTGATTACCGAGGAGGAGCGCTACAAAGAGGTCATTGATACCTGGAAGGAGACGGACGATCAGCTTACGCACGATCTTCTGACAGGCCTGGATAAATACAACAATATTTTCATGATGGCGGATTCGGGAGCCCGAGGCTCCGATAAGCAGATCAAGCAGCTTGCCGGCATGCGCGGTTTGATGGCTGATACGACCGGTCATACGATCGAACTGCCGATCAAGTCAAATTTCCGTGAAGGCCTGGATGTATTGGAGTATTTCATCTCTGCCCACGGTGCGAGAAAAGGCCTGTCCGATACGGCCCTGCGTACGGCGGACTCCGGGTATCTGACCAGACGGCTTGTGGATGTCTCTCAGGACCTGATCATCCGTGAAACGGACTGCTGTGAGGGACGGGATGAGATCCCGTTTATGGAAATCAAGGCGTTTACCGACGGCAAGGAGATTATTGAAAGTCTGGAGGAGCGTCTGACCGGAAGATATATTGCGGAGACAATCACAGACCCGGATACCGGCGAGGTTGTCGTCAAGGCCAACCACATGTGTACGCCGCAGCGTGCGGCGGCCGTCATGAAGGTCTTGGAAAAGCTGGGAAGGGATTCCGTGAAGATCCGTACGGTCCTGACATGCAAATGCCACATCGGTGTCTGTGCCAAGTGCTACGGTGCAAACATGGCGACAGGACAGCCGGTGCAGGTCGGCGAGGCGGTCGGCATCATTGCGGCCCAGTCGATCGGTGAGCCGGGCACACAGCTTACCATGCGTACGTTCCATACAGGCGGTGTGGCCGGCGGCGACATCACACAGGGTCTTCCGCGTGTCGAGGAGCTGTTTGAGGCGAGACGCCCGAAGGGACTCGCGATTATCTCGGAATTCGGCGGTGTAGTGACCATTAAGGATACAAAGAAGAAGCGGGAGATTATCGTAACCGATAACGAGACCGGCAATTCCAAGACATATCTGATTCCCTATGGATCGAGAATCAAGGTAATGGACGGTCAGGTCTTAGAGGCTGGAGATGTCCTGACAGAAGGAAGCATCAATCCGCACGATCTTCTGAAGGTCAAGGGCGTACGTGCGGTACAGGATTATATGCTGCGCGAAGTACAGCGTGTGTACCGGCTGCAGGGCGTTGAGATCAACGACAAGCACATTGAAATGATCGTCCACCAGATGTTAAAGAAGATTCGCGTGGAGGAGAGCGGTGATTCCGATGTGCTGCCGGGCGTTTCCATGGATGTGCTGGAGTTTAATGAGATGAACGAGGCGCTGCTCGCCGAGGACAAGAAACCGGCGGAGGGCAAACAGGTCATGCTTGGAATCACGAAGGCATCTCTGGCAACGGATTCTTTCTTATCGGCGGCGTCCTTCCAGGAGACCACGAAGGTGCTGACGGAGGCTGCGATTAATGGTAAGGTTGACCATTTGATCGGCCTTAAGGAGAACGTCCTGATCGGGAAACTGATTCCGGCGGGAACAGGTATGAAGCGTTACCGGGACGTGGGGCTCGGAAGCGACCGTCCGGTCAAAGAACCGGAGCCTGAGGAAATGCCGGAGGAGGAGTTTTTTGACGAGGAGCCGGAGGAGGAGCTTTTTGACGATGCTCCGATCGGCGAGGCGGAGGAAATTATCCTGAACGAGGATGATACGCAAGAGGCAGAATCAGAAGATTTTGAGCAGGAATAAAGAAATAAAAAAGATTAGCAGACAAAAGCGGCGGGGGAAGAAAAGCTTCCCTCGCTGTTTTGCCATAGATCGACAGCAGGAAGGGAGCAGAAGGGAATGATTACACTTCTGTCGCGATTTTTGATAAAAAACAGGGAACAAATAAACAGCCCGAAGGTGCGGACTGCCTATGGAATACTCTGCGGCATGATAGGGATTGCGCTGAATTTGTTTTTGTTTGCAGGCAAGTATCTGGCAGGGCTTTTGAGCGGGTCAATCGCGGTCACGGCTGATGCGCTCAACAATTTATCGGATGCCGCCTCGTCGGTGATCACACTTGCAGGATTCTGGTTTTCTGGGAAAAAGGCGGATGCGGGCCATCCGTTCGGACATGGGAGAGTCGAATATGTCTCGGGCCTCGGTGTGGCTGTGCTGATTCTGTTTATGGGATTCAGCCTCATGAAAACCTCCGTAAAAAAGATTTGGGAGCCGGAAGCGGTCGCAGCAGATGGCTTGACTCTTACAATCCTGGCAATATCTATCTGCGTGAAGCTATACATGTGCACCTATAACCGCTCCTTAGGGAAAAAACTACATTCGGAGGCCATGAAAGCGACTGCACTTGACAGCTTAAGTGATGTCCTGGCAACCTCGCTTGTTTTGATTTGTATGTGGATCGAGTCCCGTACAGGACGGAACCTGGATGGAATCTGTGGCCTTCTGGTGGCAGGCTTTGTCCTGCGGGCCGGCTACGGGGCATTCCGGGATACGTTAAACCCTCTGCTGGGCGAACCGCCTTCCAAGGAATTTGTCGGGGAGGTGGAGTCTCTGGTGCTTGCCCATCCGGAAATTTTGGGTGTACATGATCTTGTGGTTCACGACTATGGGCCGGGGAGACGGATGCTCACACTCCACGGCGAGGTGGATGGCAGCCGGAATGTATTTGAAATCCATGAAGTGATTGACGGGATTGAAAAGGAGATTCATGAGGCGTTAGGCTGTGAGGCTGTAATCCACATGGATCCGGTCAGGACGGATGATTCGGCAGCACTTGATTTAAAGGAACAGATCGGGGAGGAGATAGGTACAAGGTTCCCTGGTGTATCGGTCCATGACTTTCGGCTGATTGCGTGCAAACCGAAATCAAAGATGATCTTTGAGGTACAGGTCCCATACGGTTTTTCAAAAAGCAACGAGGAGATAAAGATTGGGATCGAGACATTTTTGGCGGAAGGGTTTGGAGAATACCAGGCGGCAGTCTGCGTGGAGCAATCGTATATTTAATTAGGAAAGTCTATTGATTTTTATCTGAATATTCGCTATACTAAACTTGTATTGAATTCTTGTAGCTGTAAGGATATGGTACAGTTACAGATTACAGGTCTAAGCGTATCTCAAAGAAATCCAGGTGTTCCTCTTAGGTACCTTATGAACTGTGACAGATTATTACATTGAGGAGGTATTATTAATGAGAAAATGGATGAAAGGCCTGTTGACGGTTTCGGCACTGACACTTTCCATGTCCTTTACGTCTCTTGCAGGACAATGGCATGAGGACATGGTAGGGGCGTGGTATGAGATGGACGACGGCACGTATCTCTCTCACGGATGGAAGTGGGTGGACGGAGACCGTGACGGGACCGCGGAATGCTATTATTTTGACAACCGCGGTTATGTGGTAAAAACGCTTGATACGGTAGACGGCTATGAGATCAATAAAGAGGGCGCATGGACGGTAAACGGCGTTGTGCAGACAAAAGATGTGGCGCTTCCCAATGATCCGGAGGCTCTCGCCCTTTATAAGGCGGCAGAGGAAAAAAATAAGGAGCTGAACAGTGTAGATGCGGATGTGGACGCGAAGCTCACGATGAGTTCCGAGGGTGAAAGCATGGAAATGGGCATGAAAATGGCCCTGAAGATGCGTGATATGAAGTCTGATGATCCGGAGTATGTGGCGAGCGGTTCGGTGGAGCTTCTTGGAGAGACCGTGGATTTTTCGATGTTCTATACGGACGGCTATCTCTATATGGATATGTTCGGCATGAAGATCAAGCAGCCGACGCCTGCGATGGAGGCGGTTTCCGAGGTAACGGAGCTTCAAAGTTTGAGTAGTGTGGAAGCGCAGATGATGAATCTCCAGATGCATGAAGATAAGGGCTATCAGGTTCTGACTTTTGAGATGAAGGCCGGTGAATTAAATAAGCTGCTTGATGAAGTGATGGGAATCAGCGCAGGGGATTACGAGGAGCTTGGATATAAGGTACGGGTAGGTGTCAAGAAGGCAAAAGGCTCGGTTGTCATCAACGAAAACGGCTACTATGTGCGTGAGACGATAGTGATGGATATGAATGTCAGCGTTACGGACGAGGACACCGGAGAGTCGGAAACCATGGATATTTCGATGGATATGGTCATGAACATCAACAACGCCGGAAAGGAAGCGGTATTTAAGCTTCCATCCAAAGAAGGCTATGTGGATGTAACAGAATACTAATTTGATAAAGAGGAAAGATCGGCCAGTGCGTGAGAATGTGCTGGCCGATTTCTATGGAAATTATTACGGAAGTAATAATTTTTGTTGAAATTATGTTAGAAAAGTATTACTATATAAGAAAGGTTGAGTCGCCCAGGCGATTTCAAACAGATGTTAATAGGATATGGGGAGAGATTATGTTTACCACAAAAAAGAAAAATGAAATGACGACCATGATTAATACGATTATCGGTGATAATTCCCGGATTGAGGGACAGCTGGTTACCTCGGAATCCACGCGGGTGGATGGAACACTGCGGGGAAAGATTTTGTCAGAAAGCACCGTGATCATTGGGGAGCACGGTGTGATTTACGGGGATATTGATGGGTTTGAAATTTTAGTGGCCGGGACAGTCTACGGAAATCTTCACGCAGAACAGCGAATTCAGCTTACCGAGACAGGCCGTGTAATCGGCGATCTGTTCACCAAGACGCTGGTGATCGATGAGGGCGCTTCTTTCAAGGGAAGATGTACGATGGATACCGCAGAGGAGCTTTCCGAGCCAGAGGATTTCAGACTGGAGAAGGAGACAACGCTGGAGATTCAGGAGGCGGCAGAACCCGAGCCTGAAAAAGAAACAGCGGTCCGCGATAAGGAAAAAGAGGAAGAAGCTATTTGAGAAGTGCGATGGAAGGGGAGAACAGCCTGACCGATGAAATGGAAAAAGTTTAAAAAAGAACGTATTTCGTTAAATTATACAGTCATGCTGCTTCCGCATTCGGAGAAAAAGCCGATTCATTTTAAAACGCCGGTTTGGACGTTTGGTCTCTTTTTCCTGATGATTCTTACTCTTACGGGAGCATGCCTGTTTTTTGCCGGTTCGCGTCTTCAGCTAAAAGAAGTTCAGGAAGAAAAAGCCCAGCTTGAGAAGGAGTGGGAGGAACTTGCCATTGGAAAGCAGCAGGCAGATGCGGAAAATGAGATGCTGCGGCAGGAGCGAGAGATTCAGGAACAGGAATTAAAAAACCTGGAGCAGGAGGCACGCAATGCGATCAAGGAGCTTGAGGAGTTAGTGGAGCGAGAGGCACAAATCCGTGAGGAGCTGGGGCTTCAGCAGGTTCCGGAAAGCGAGGAGGCAGAGCCCGAGAGTATGTCAAGGCTCTCGGAGACAAACGGCATCGAGACGGCAGAGCTGTTTGGCAAAGCGAGAGCCGCTTCCCTGGATTTTGAGGCGATCCTTTCGGAGGAGGCCAGGAATTTCCAGTCGATCCAGTTTGAGCTTGGCTATCTGCAGGCGAGCCTTACAGAAAAGACCAGCCGTTACGATTCTTATCTCGAGACAATCGAGGCAAAGAAGGCGGCTGAGGCGGCGGAAAAGGAGCGCAGAGCGCGCCTGCGGGATATGATTGTGAATAACGCGCTCAGTTATATCGGTAACGCGTATGTCTACGGCGGCAATGACCCGAATACAGGCGTGGACTGCTCCGGCTTTACAAGATACATTTTAAGCCATACGGCGGGCGTTTACCTAAACCGCACCGCTGCCGCACAGTCGTCGCAGGGACGCGCAGTCTCAGCAGAGAATGCCAGGCCGGGAGACTTGGTTTTCTACAGCAGCGGAGGTTCGATTAACCATGTGGCAATCTACATAGGAAACGGACAGGTCGTCCACGCTTCCAACGAGAGAGTAGGGATTACAAAATCGAATATGTACTACAGGACGCCGGCGAAGATTGTCAACGTTCTGGGTGATTAAGGAAACAGGCATTTGCTCCAGAGAAAATAGGAGAAATGCCTGTTTTATCGTTTTGTGACGGGGTTCTCCTTTCGTTTATGGTTTGATATATTGTGGGTTTGGGCCGGGCAGTTCTTTTTTGTTCCGCGGTTTAGAGCAAAATTTGACAGGAGCAGAGAACGGGTCGGATTTATTTAGAGCGGCCGCTTGACCGGCCATCGCAGATCCTGCCGCTGTCGCGGCATGCAGTTGCTCAAAGTCACCTTTGGTGGTACACTGTATCAAGGATAAGCCCACTTTGCCAAACGGTGCGGCGGCAATCGGCATGTTTGTTGTGAAAGTGATTATCGACGTATTTATCACTCCCGGTTCCGGACAAACGACGGTTGTGATGCCGACCATGGCACCACTTTCTGAAGGTATCGAAGTGGTCCGTCAGGCGGCACGCATGATGGGTGCAGTTTGGCGACGGCTTTACCAATCTGTTTACGCCCACGAGTGTAAACCTAATGTCCTGCCTGGCGGCGGCAAATCTGAACCTGAAGCGGTGGTATAAGTTTTTGCTTCCCTGCTATGTGATGCTGTTTGTGGTGATGCTGATTTCCGTTTTTGTGGGAACCGCGATCGGATTCCATTAATATGAGGAGGGATTTTTATGAAACTTTCAGAACAGATCAGAAAATTATCGGATGAGTTGGAGCAGCATACAATCGAAGTAAGACGTACGATCCACAGGAATCCCGAGCTGGCTTTTCATGAATATAAGACGAGTGATCTGGTATGCCAGGAGCTTGCACGAATGGGGATTCCGTATGAAAAGAGTCCGCAGGAACCGGGAATCGTGGCGGTGATCGACAGCGGACGGCCGGGAAAATTCTTGATGCTGCGCGCGGACATGGATGCACTGCCGATTCAGGAGCAGACGGGGCTGCCCTTTGCATCATCGGTTCCGGATGTCATGCATGCGTGCGGGCACGATGTACATACGGCGAATCTGCTCGCGGTCGGGGAAATCTTAAACCGGACGAAGAAAGACTGGAACGGGAAGGTAAAGCTGGTCTTTCAGCCGGCGGAGGAGAGCGGAGGAGGAGGTCGGGAGATGATCAGGGCCGGCCTGATGAATGAACTCCCGGATGCCTGTTTTGCCCTTCATGTAGAAGTGGGTGAGAGAGGCGTGCTGAAGGTCGGGAAACGATATATATCGGCGTATACGGATGGGTACACGCTGACGGTGCGCGGCAGGGCCGGCCATTCGTCTGCTCCGCAGGAGGGAGCCGATGCTGTGTATATCGCCGCTGCCATCATAACGGCGCTGCACGGGATCGTCTCGAGAAATCTTTCCCCTATGGAGCATTCCACATTGAATATCGGTACGATTCACGGGGGATATGCGCCGAATATCATCGCGGATGAGGTGACGCTGGGCGCAATGATGCGGAATCTCTCCAAAGAGGCCAGAGAGGAGATGTGCCGGCGGATCGAGACCATTTCGGCCGGTATCGCCAAGTCATTGGGAGGGAGCTGTGAGTGCCGCCTGCGGGAAGGATATCCGTCTGTCTATAACGACGAAGCATTCTCAGATTTTGTGGCGGAAACCTTAAAAAAACATGCAGGAGAGATGTACCAGGATTTGGGGGACGGAAAACCGCAGGACTGGCTGGTCACAGGAGAGATGCCCCGCCTTGGAGGGGAGGATTTCGGCTTTTTTGCACAGAAAGCCCCCTCCTGTATGATTCGTGTGCTCATGGGCGGAGAGGTTCCTGCGCACCACCCGAAATTCTGCATTGACGAGCGGTATATCAAGCTGTGCACACGGGCCATGGCTTTGACGGCGGCTGAATTTTTGACACAGGATATGTAAGATTTTGTATATGCGAGCCTGACCCGGCAGGGGCAGGCTTGTATGGAAAGGGGAGGAAAACCAATGGGAATTGGCGGTATTCTTGTGATTGTGTCGGCGATGCTGTTTGGCCTTATGCCCATCCTGGCCAGACAGATTGATGCCATGGGAGGGAATCCGCTGTCCCTGTGTGTTTACCGTTTTATATTCTGCCTGCCGTTCCTTTTGTTTCAGTCGTATCCATATATTTCCTCGGGTACGGCGACGACCATTCATTTCGTATATCCGATTCTGGTCCTTCTGGGAAACGTGCTGCTGTTTCATGCAAAGATGACAGGGAAAAAGCGCTTTATATAGCACTCTGTGCGGCAGGGATTCTATTTTTGTATACACCGGGGGAAAAAGCCGGCGTAATGGGGATTTTTTTGGCGTTTGGTTCCGGCGTTTCCTATGCGTTTTATGTGCTCTATTATACAAAAAGCGGACTCTCAAGGCTGGATCCTTATAAACTCAGTTTATACCTGTCGGTTTTGAGCGTAGCCGGTTTTTTTGGCCGCCGTGGCGGCGGGACAGATGACAGCAGCCATGCCGTCGGCCGGGCGCTTACCGTCGGCTTTTCGTTTATGGTTTCGGTGCTTGCGACCGTATTTTTCCAGATGGGAGCCCGCCTGGTCGGGCCCGAAAAGGCGTCACTTTTGAGTACCTTCGAACCGCTGACCAGTGTTCTGGCAGGCACGGCATTTTTTGGAGAGAAGCTGACGGGAAAATCTCTGTGCGGTATTGCATGTATTCTCTGCGGTGTATTTCTTCTAGCAGTCGGCCGCCAAAAAAAATATGTAAGTCCATTCTGCTAACGGCTTGAGAAAACGGCGTGGATGTGATAGGATAGAGCCATAGGAAAAGGTTGGCGCCTGCGGTGTGAAATCCGGATAAGGAGGGGCAGAATGAGAAGAAAAGACAGAGAACTGGCAAGTATGGATGAGATCATGAACATTGTATATCGGGAGAACGTTTGCTGTGTGGCGTTTCATGACGAGCCTTGTCCGTATGTGGTTCCGATGAATTACGGGGCGAAGCTTGAAATGGGGCGGCTTGTGCTGTATTTTCATGGTGCCTCCGAGGGAACAAAGCTTGATCTGCTCCGGAAAAATCCATATGCTTCCTTTACGATTGTGAGCGGCGCGAAGACAAAACTGGCCGCTAAGCCCGCGTGCAAGTCTTCGGAGCAGTTTGAAAGCGTCTGCGGAAGCGGGCGCGCAGAGATCGTTTCTTCGGAGGAAAAGAGGCAGGGCCTTTTGGCATTGATGAACCATATGGGCCGTGAGGCGGGAATTGTCTATGGCACAGACGCGTTTTCAGAGAGCGCCGTGGAGGCAGTGACCGTGTGGAAGCTTACGGCAGAGCAGGTGGTTGGCAAACGGCATGAATGACGGCATAAGGCCGCGCATAGACTGGCGGCCATGGCGGTATAGACAAAACAGCAGAAAGGGGTACAGGAAAAATGGACAATCAATTCAGAGAGAGGCTGATGGGACTGATCGATGAAAGGCAGCAGGCCTACACGGATCTAAGCGACGAGATCTGGGGGTATGCGGAGCCGCGGTTTCAGGAGTATGAGTCTTCGAAGGCGCAGCAGGAGTTTTTGAAATCCAGGGGCTTTTCGATCCGTGCGGATCTGGCCGGTGAGGAGACAGCTTTTATCGCCGAATACGGGATGGGGAAACCGGTTCTGGCACTTTTAGGCGAATTCGATGCCTTGTCGAGCCTGCAGCAGGAGGCGGATCAGACGACGCACTGCCCGATCGAGGGAAAGGCCAACGGACACGGCTGCGGCCATCATCTTCTGGGGACGGCCTCGGTTGCGGCTGCAGATGCGTTAAAGACCTATATGGAGGAGAATAAGATCCAGGGGACGCTCCGGTACTATGGCTGTCCGGCAGAGGAAAACGCGGGCGGTAAGGCCTACCTTGTGCGGGACGGCCTGTTTGACGACTGCGACGTTGCACTGACCTGGCATCCGTATACGATGAACAAGGTCATGAAGGGTGGTTTCCACCTTGCCAATTTCCGCGCGTTCTTCACTTTCCACGGGATCTCGGCTCACGCCGCCGGTTCGCCGGAGCTCGGACGCTCGGCGCTCGACGCGGTGGAGATCATGGACATCGGCGTAAACTACATGAGAGAGCATATGATTGATGCGGCCAGGGTGCATGGAGCGATTACCAATCCGGGCGGCATTGCACCAAATGTCATTCCGGCCGAAGCGCAGATTCTCTACGCGATCCGCGCACCGAAGGTCACGCAGGTCAAGAAGCTGTATGAGCGCATGTGCGACATCGCCAAGGGCGCGGCTCTGATTACAGGTACAACGGTTGAAATCCGGCAGGTGGCGGCGTATTCCAACATTATCCCGAATGAGACGCTCGCGGATCTGGTCGGGGAGAATCTGGCACACGTGGTTCCGATCGGTTACACCGAGGAGGAGCTTGCATACGCGAAGAAGTTCCAGGAGGTCATTACGGAGCTTGACAAGGACGCGCTAAAGGATCAGGCGGCCGTGCTTGGCGGCAAGGAGCGCAAGAAGGAGATCCAGGAGATGCCGATCTGGGATTTCATTGTGGATGCGAACAGCTCCTACGGAGGAGGAGGCTCCACTGACGTGGGTGATGTGAGCTGGGTCGTGCCGGTCGGCCAGGTCTACACAAACTGCTATGCGGCCGGAACGGCTATGCATTCCTGGCAGGCGGTCGCACAGGGTAAATCCTCGATCGCGCACAAGGGCATGCTGGCGGCGGCCAAGGTCTTAGCCTGCGCAGGCGCGCAGCTTTTCCTGCAGCCGGAGCTTGTTGAGAAGGCCAAGGCCGACTGGAAAGAGGAGCTGGATGGGGAGAGCTATCCGAATCCGCTTCCGAAGGACTTAAAGCCGGAAATCTGGTAAAATAGAATCGCCCGGGTCCCATTCTTCGGACAAAATCCTGTCCGGAGCATGGGCCCGGCTTTTTAGCAATAAAAAGATAGAGTTTATAAGAAAAAGCTTTTTCCTGTTGAGAATCAGCGATTCGTGATATAATAGAAAAGAGAGATAAGAAGCAGGTGAGTTTATATGCAGAAAATATATATTAAAAATAATGGTCCGGTCAAGGAGTTTGAGATGGAAGTGGGAAAATTCAATCTGCTGATTGGCGAGCAGGCCACAGGAAAAAGCACGATTGCGAAAAGCGTCTATTTCTTTAAGAATATAAAAACAAAACTCACGGACTATCTCACACAAATATATGACAGCAATTCCTACAATAATGTAATGCAGGAAACAACATGGTTTGATAAGGCTCTTAAACCAGAATTAAAAAATATTTTTGTTAAGTTATTCGGATATAGTTGGGATTTGAATCCGGACTTTTATATGAAATATGAATATGCGGATGAAAGGTGGATCCAAATACGGCTGAAAAGAGGGGAACGGTTCAGGCAATATATCAGCATTTCCTATTCTTATACCTTAATGAATGAAGTGAAAAACCTTCAGACAGAAGTCAGGGGACTATACGAGAGTAAAAACAGCATGGAACAGGCAAGCCTGGCACTTGCGAATGAGGAAAGAAGACGAAATCACAAAGCAATCGCCCATCGAGTCAATACAATTTTTTGTGATGATAAGGAAATATACTATATACCGGCGGGGAGAAGCCTCCTTACAGTTATGTCAAGCAACCGCGCGATGATGAACAGTGTGGCCAATGTGGACTTAATTACGGATACATTTATGATGCTGATTGATGATGTGAGGAAAAGCTTTATAAACGGAGTCAAACAAGCGCATCTTTTTTTTCCGGTAGCAAATCGGTTGTTTGATGTGAAAGATATGTCGGATTTAATCATAGGGATTGAAAAGGGAGAGTATTTCTACAGTGCGGGGAGAGAATTCCTGAAAATAGAGGGATCCGAGCAGCCTGTGGCGATTAATTTTGCTTCATCCGGACAGCAGGAGATCCTGTGGCTGCTGAATTTTATCTATGTTCTGATGCTGCGACAGGAAAGGGCCTTTTTGATTATTGAGGAGCCAGAGGCACATATCTATCCGCTGCTTCAGAAAAGGATAATGGAATTTATTGCATTGTTTGCCAATTTAGATGACAGTGGGGTATTTATTACAACGCACAGCCCATATGTATTGACTGTCGCAAACAATTTGTATTATGCAGGTGTGTTGACAGAAGAAGGAATGGAAAGGGAGGTTTATAAGGCTGTCAATAAAAACTATATCATAAAAAAGGGAGAATTATCAGCATATAAGCTGCTCCATATTCCAGAGCAGCAAGGCGGCAAGAGATATGTTAAACTATTGGAGGAGGATGAACGAGAGATAAATTCTGCACTGATTGATGATGTATCTCTGCTGGTAAATAAATTGTATACAACCTTATATGATATAGAACTGGATCACGAATAAAACAGGAGGCATATGGTTAACGAAAAGGGGAAAAAGGAAAAAAGTTTTTCGAGGCATCTAACAGAAGGGGAAAAGAGCGTGCTAGAAGATGCAGAACATGGCAGCAAAGCGATTGTCCCTATAAAAATAGATGAAGGAAATACGGTTGAGATCATTCAGGTAGACGGAGGAGTGATTCAAGGACTACCAAAGAATAAACGTATATGTGACGCTATGGTGTATACAGTAGACTGCGTGCATGAGAGAATGAATCTTACATGGCTAATTGAGCTAAAAGGGAGCGCGAAGGCCAGAGAAGCCCAATATTCCATAAAGCAGCTACTGGAGAGTATCGGATATATGCAGGATTCATCCGCATACCCGCAGGCAGAAAAATATATAAAGGGCAGGGATTATGTGTTTGCAGCGGCGGCAGGTGCTCCGGATAAAACCTTGCCAGTGGTGAACAGTAAGAATCTGAAAGACTTATGCAAGAAGTTGAGAGCGCTCAGCGGGCAGAGAAAGAATGTAAAGGATATGTTTATGCTTTTTTCTTATATCCAACCAGATGCTAGGAAGAAAAAAGCAGGGCGTAGAGGTGATAAACCACCATACAGCATTATGTGCCATAACAATTCGACCGGATATATCGCCTATCCGTCCATGCTGATGGAGCTGCTGAATGATAAAAAATAAAAAAGAAGCCCTCCTCCTGTCGCCTGTTAGGAGGGCTTCTTGCTGCCTATTAATCTTCCTTCAAAGAATAAATCGGCTTATAGCTCCCATCCGGCTGGGGGCGGAATACATAATGTTCCTTTAAGAAAATCAGATCCGACCGTTTGGTAGATTCTAATTCCGCCAGGATGGCCGCTCTGGCCGTGACGATGGCGCCGGCCTTCTTGGCCAGCTCCTCGATAGCCCGAATGGAATCTCCGGTGGCGATCACGTCGTCGATCAGAGCGACGCGTTTCCCGCGGATCTTTTCTGCCTCAACACCGTCTAAGTATAACGTCTGCTTGTCCTGCGTGGTGATTGAGTAGACCGTGCATTCGATGGGATTCTGCATGTATGGCTTCCGGCTCTTTCTTGCTACAATAAATTCCTTCATACCCATAAGCCGGGACATCTCATAGGTCAGGCACATGCCCTTGGCCTCTGCCGTCATCAGGATATCCACCTCGGGCAGGCGTTTGACAAGCTCCGGCGCCGCGGCCTGGATCAGCTCCGTATCCGAAAGGCAGACAAAACTCGCCAACGCCAAATTTTCCCCGATTTTCACATACGGCAGCTTTCTTTTTACACCGCATATTTCCATGTCAAAATATTTCTGTTCGTTCTCCATGTCCCAAATCCTCCGTCTGTAAAATTTACATTCCTGTCCGTCTCTATCATACCGCATCTGCGCCGGGGAATCCAGTCTTATTTTGAAAAAAAGGGGATTGACAGATACGGAAAAATGTTGTAGAATCTATGCTGTTGAGTGAGTGAAGGAAGTCCAAAGCTCATGAGGCATGCGTCAGTAGCTCAGCTGGATAGAGCATACGGCTACGGACCGTAGTGTCGGGAGTTCGAATCTTCTCTGGCGCGTGATAAACCCCGTAACGGATTGGTTACGGGGTTTTTGCAAT
>JAAWAR010000029.1 GCA_022792295.1 Lachnospiraceae bacterium | reverse complement strand
GAATATCTCTTATTTCACGGTTTTAAATTATAACACAGACACGCTGAAAATGCAAGGATATTTTCGACCCTTTTCACGCACTTTCAGCGTTCCCATCTCATCAAAAACTCAACCGCTCCGGTATCCGAATCCGTAAGCGTCTCCTGGGTCCGAAAGCCCTCCCGCAGATAAAACCGCACTGCTCTCTCATTTTCCCGGTACACATGCAGAGTCAGCTCCGGCCTTAGTCCCTTTGCGTGCTCCAGAAGCCGCTTCCCGATCCCGGCCGAACGCGCGGCCTTGTCCACAAAAATTCCGGCAACGCAGCAATCCGCGAGACCGATAAAGCCTTCAATCCTGCCGCTCCCGTTTTCATATACATATACCTCGGCCTGCGGCAAAAGCTTTTGCACCGTCTCATAATTCTCCTGCCAATAATCGGCTGGTATAAAGAAGTGCGCTTCCTTGTTTGCCTCAAGCCAGATCCGCATGACGCACTCCAGATCCGTTTCCCTAAGCTTTCTGATACAGCCGGTCCGAACGGCTTCTGCCTGCCGCTCCTTTCGCGCTTTCTCCAGAAACTCCCTCTCCTTCTTCGAGAGCACTGCCTCCTCCAGGAGCTTAGGCCGGCGTTCAAGCGTCCGAATAATCGACTGCTCCCGCCGCCATTTCTCGATGTTTGCATGATGCCCTGAAAGCAGGATCTCGGGAACCTTCCTGCCCATAAATTCCTCGGGTCTCGTGTACTGCGGATATTCTAAAAGATTGTCATGAAACGATTCAAACTCCGCGGACACGTCGTTGTTCAGTACACCCGGGACGAGCCTGGAAATGCAGTCGATCATCATCATGGCCGGCAGCTCCCCCCCTGTCAGCACATAGTCCCCGGCCGACAGATAGTCTGTGGCGATGAGTTCCAGTGCGCGTTCGTCCACGCCCTCGTAGTGCCCGCACAAAAAAACCAGCTCCTCCTCGGCCGCGAGCTCTTTGGCGATTTGCTGTGTAAAGACACGGCCCTGCGGTGTCATGTAAATGACACGCGGACGCGCTGAAAACCGCGCTGAAAGCGCCTCATACGCCCGATAGATCGGCTCTGCCTGCATCACCATGCCGGCCCCGCCGCCATATGGGTAATCATCGACCTTCCCATGCCGTTCCAGCGTATAATCCCGGATATTGACCGCTTCAAAGGAGAGAAGTCCCTTTGCCGCCGCACGGCCCAAAATACTGGTATTCAGGCCGTTCATCACCATCTCCGGAAACAGCGTCAAAACATGAAAGTTCATCGGAACCCCCTACAATTCCAAAAGCCCGGGAAGCACATGGACTACGATCTTCCCGCATTCCAGATCCACCGAACGGACACACTCCCGGATCGCCGGAAGCAGAAGCTGCTTCCCCTCTTTGTTCTTCACGCAGTAGACATCGTTCGCGCCGGTTCGGAGGACGTCTGTAAGCGTCCCTAATGCCTCCCCTGTATCGCTTATAACCGAAAGGCCGATTAAATCCGCGATAAAATTCTCATCCGGTGCAAGCTCTACAGCCTGGCTCCTTTCGATTAAAAGATCCTTCTGCCGCCATGCCTCCACGTCGTTTTTATTATCAAGCCCCTTGAATTTAAGGAGCACAAGATTCTTAAAAAATCTTACCTGCTCGATCTCAAGATTCCTTTTTTCGCACCCAAGGTCGAGAAGCACCGTCTTGAGTTCCTTAAACCGGCCTGCGTCGTCGGTTGTCGGAAATACTTTGACCTCGCCGCGGACCCCGTGGGGCGCGGTGATGACACCGACCCGCAAAAATTGTTCCATAAGCTCCTCCGCAAAAAGGACCGCCAAAGACTTTCGCCTTGCGGTCCCCATTGTCACTGAATTTCTACAATCACCTTTTTTTCCGTCTTAGAAGAAGCCGCCTTCACCACGGAGCGGATCGCTTTCGCAATCCGACCCTGCTTGCCGATCACCTTTCCCATGTCCGAGGGGGCGACCTTCAGCTCAATGACAATCTCATCGTCTTTTTCTGTCTCTGTGACAACGACCTCATCCGGATTATCAACCAGCGCCTTGGCGATAACTTCAACCAATCCTTTCATAAAAACACCTCACATTACTGGGTGATGCCGGCTACCTTTAAGAGCTTGCCGACGGTCTCAGTCGGCTGTGCACCTGTTGCTAACCACTTTTTCGCAGCTTCCTCATTAAACTTTACTACGCTCGGATCGCAGTTCGGATCATAGTAGCCAACTTCCTAGATAAATCTACCGTCTCTCGGGGAACGGGAATCTGCAACTACGATTCTATAAAAAGGAGCCTTTTTCTGACCCATTCTTCTCAGTCTCATCTTTACTGCCATTTCATTTCACCTCCTTGAAAATTCTTTTGTGCGGCGGTTTTGTTTCCCTTCCTGCCGCTTTATCAGCTTAAGCGGGATAACCCGCGTTTGCTTTCCATGTTTTAAAACGGAAGCTTCATCCTGCCCATCATACCGGCAAGTCCGCCTCTGCCCTTCTTGCCTCCCATCAGGCCCGGAAGCTGTTTCATGAGCTTTTTGGACTGCTCAAACTGCTTGACAATCCGATTTACCTCGGCGATGTCAACGCCCGCACCCTTCGCGATACGCTGTTTCCTGGACGGGTTTAAAACCGATGGATTTGCCCGCTCCTCCTTTGTCATCGAAAGGATAATTGCCTCGACACGGTCCATGGACTTTTCATCTATATCAACATTTCCCTTCATCTGCGCCATACCCGGCATCAGATTCAGGATCCCGGACATGCCGCCCATCTTCTTGATTTGATTCATCTGATCCAGGAAATCGTTAAAATCAAACTCGGCCTTTCTGAGCTTCTGGCTCATCTCGCGGGCTTTTTCCTCGCTTAAGTCAAGCTCCGCTTTCTCAATCAGGGAGAGGATATCCCCCATGCCAAGAATCCTCGACGCCATACGGTCCGGATAGAACTGCTCCAGATCAGACAGCTTTTCTCCCATTCCGACATACAAAATCGGCTGCCCTGTCACGGAACGGATCGAAAGTGCCGCTCCGCCCCTTGTATCGCCATCCAGCTTTGTGAGGATGACTCCGTCGATGCCGATCTTTTCATGAAACCTTCCGGCTACATTGACCGCGTCCTGACCCGTCATCGCATCCGCCACCAAAAGCGTCTGATCAACCGAAACCGCTTCCTTGATACGGACGAGCTCCTCCATCATCTCCTCGTCGATCTGCAGACGGCCCGCGGTATCTAAAAACACCAGGTTCAGGCCTTCCTTCTTCGCATGCTCCACGGCTGCCTTGGCAATGTCAACCGGGGAATGCGTGTCTCCCATCGAAAAGACCGGCACACCGACCTTCTCTCCGTTGACCTGAAGCTGCTTGATCGCCGCGGGGCGGTATACGTCACAGGCCGCCAGAAGCGGTTTTCTGCCCTTTGCCTTAAACTTCCCGGCTAACTTTGCGGTCGTCGTCGTCTTGCCGGCGCCCTGCAGACCGATCATCATGATCACCGTAATCTCATTCGCAGATTTTAGGGCAAGCTCCTTCGTCTCGGAGCCCATCAGCTTTACAAGCTCCTCATTGACGACTTTTATGACCATCTGCCCCGGTGTCAGGCTAGTTAAAACATCCTGCCCGACCGCACGCTCCTGGACCGATTTGATAAAATCCCTGACTACTTTAAAGTTTACATCCGCCTCAAGAAGCGCCATTTTTACCTCTCTTAGTGCGGCCTTTACATCAGCCTCCGTCAGGCGGCCCTTGCCTCTTAAGCTTTTGAAAACATTCTGTAGTTTATCCGCCAGGCTTTCAAACGCCATGCAATCTCTCCCTCCAGAACCGGGTTACAGCCTTCCGATCTCCCCGGAAATCTGCTCAATCCTCTCAACCAGGCTGCTGTCTTTACTTACCCTGTAAGCCTCAGCCAGCTCCCGGATTTCTGCCACCATCTTTTTTGTCTGATTGAATTTCCTGATCAGCCCGAGCTTTTCCTCATATCCGTTCAGGATCTTATCACAGCGCTTTATGAGATCATGGACTCCCTGCCGGCTGATTCCCTGCTCCTCGGCGATCTCGCTGAGTGACATATCATGAAACACCACATCCTCATAGATCCGCCTCTGATGAGCCGTCAGAAGCTCACCATAAAAGTCATATAAAAGCCCCTGCTCCACAATCTTTTCCATATCTGCTCACCTGCGTTATCATACTATAAATCAAGTATGGTGTCAAGTGTTTTTTCTTTACAAGCCCACATTTCTCTCCTATCACCTTATGTGATCCATATACTGACATATTTGAGAGAAAAACGCGATCATCTGTCTACTGGGGGTAAAAGGTCAGTAGCTTCTTGCCCAATTCCTTTATGCCCCTATGGAACGATGGAAAAGCATTTTGCCACTCCCGAAATCCCGGCAGAAATCCAATCACATCTAGGGCACGAATCGCATAGTTTATCCTCGACGTCTTTTCTTGGCTTTGCTATATAATATCGTAACCTCATATGTCAATTATATCAATCAAGATATGGCTTTAAGTATAAATCAAAATGTTCAGTCAAATCATCTGCGGTCATATTCGGTCGCCACATGAAATAGTTTTTGTCATATCCATTAAACCAAAATGCAATTTCTCGATTTCTTTTAGGGTCTCTCGTAATGTCCCCCTCAAACACAACCCAAAAAGGAAGAATATCGTTGCTGTATATCCCCCCAATCTCTCGATAGGCATTTAGAAGTCCTGGAGTGAACAGTTTACAAAGTCTTTCATGTGCGTTCCCCCGACCTGCACTTGGATTTTTATCCTCTACCCATCCGTCTTGCCGCTTAATTTCCCCAAATAGAATTTTTCCTGTTCTCTTATTTTCAATGGCAAAGTCTGGCGACACACCCCATTTCGTTTTTTTCAAATCGATAAGCGGATTGTATATTTGAGATAATACATCCTCTGACAACTGAACCTTAGCATACAGATTTTTCAAGTGTTTAGGCTTTTCGTGCAGCACATAGTCTGTGCCTTCAAAATATTGCCGAAAAACGACATATAAGTTTTTCTCGGCTTGTAATGCTTTTGTTCCTCCTTGTTCTTGCCAATTATCCCGACCACTAAGCGCCTTTTTACCCATCCTTTTATAACCCCCTAAATAATTCCTCTAAAGTAACTCCAAGGCCAGCAGCAATTTTCGAAATGTTGTTTAGAGATATATTGCGTTTGCCACTTTCTACGGAAGCGAGATACGTTCTATCCATATCAATGGCTAATGCAAATTTTTCCTGGCTAATGCCAAGATTACATCTGAGTTCCTTAACTCTGTATCCGAATTTTTTTGTAATCATACGATAATCACCACCTAAACATTTAATTATAAAATACTCAACTGATGATTTTAAGGCAACGGATTATAAGCAACATTTCAATTGACTTCTACAGAAAATTCAAGTATAATCAATTTATGATTTTGTATAGGTAGGGTTTCAGGTATGGAAAAGAATAATACGGTTACAGCCTATTCTCTATATAGTAAACAGGCTGAGAAAAGGATAAAAATAAATCCTTTAGAGAATATCTATCCGCAGTTACCAAGTAATAAAAAGTATCAAGTTATTTATGCGGATCCCCCATGGGATTATGGAGGAAAAATGCAATATGATAAAACAACTATTAAAGATGAGAATATAGGTTTTGAGAAAAAAATATTTTTAAGTTCAGCGGCTTTTAAATACCCTACTTTAAAATTAAAGCAGCTTAAAGAGTTGGATGTTAAGGCAATAGCTGATGATGACTGCATTTTGTTTATGTGGACAACGGGGCCGCAGTTGTCTAATGCGATAGAGCTTGGAACATCTTGGGGCTTTGAATATAAGACCGTTGCCTTTGTTTGGGACAAAATGATTCACAATCCCGGGCGGTACACTCTGTCACAGACAGAATTTGTACTTGCTTTCAAAAAAGGAAAATTTCCCACGCCAAGAGGTGCAAGAAATATTCGACAAATGCTGGCGATACCGCGAGGAAAGCATAGTGAAAAACCGATTGAGGTAATCGACAGAATAACAAAGATGTTCCCGGAACAAGATAAAATCGAATTGTTTGCAAGAAACAACTTTTATGGATGGGATAATTGGGGTCTTGAAATTCCCAGTTCAAAAATTGAAATAGGAACAGGTATCAACTCGCTTGTTAATAGTAAGCAGTAATTTATAGAAAATTTTATTTGAATTGCCGCAGGTTGAAAATCTGCGGCAATTTTCTTTTCCATTTTCTGCAGCAAATTGCTCCTTTTCGATTGGATATTGAGCAACGGGACAAGCATATTTTTGCGCCCACTTTACCCCGACAGGGTGCGCCTACCGTATTAGGAGTGATGACAAAAAAGTTTGGAAAATTTTTATAAAATCTTCGGCTTTTTTGCATTTTCGGAAAAGAATACTCTTTTCCACTGCTTGCTGCGAAAGAATCAAACCGCAAATGGGTACTCATTTGCGGTGCCTGCTACCAACCCCAATTCACAAAAAGGGCGGGAAAAGAAAAACGGAAAACTGTGGTTTTCTCCCCAAACGGGGCAAGCCGTTGGGAGAAGCAGTATGCTACAAAATTGTCGGCACGATTTACGTGGATCAGCCTCCTGCAATGGCTCTGAACTTCTCTATGAAAAGATGGCAAAAGTCCTCTATAATGCAGATACAAACCCATTTATCGGACCTTCCTTACAGGCGGAATGCACAATGACAGAAACTACAAATTATCCCGATAATATTACCGCTTTATACGCCTGCTTATCCCAAGAGGACACGCTTAATAGGGATGACAATTCAATCGTAGATCAAAGAAATATCCTGCCCAGGTACGCAACAGACAACGGCTTTTCTAATCCCACATTTTTCATTGATCATGGGGTGTCTGGGGGGAACTTCCGATAGACCCGGTTGGAATGAAATGATACGCCTTGCAAAAAGCGAAAAAAAACGGCTCTATAACGTGCCCGAAAACTATCGGATTTTTCCCGATATGCAGCCTGCGATTATCGCTGAAAAGGTATGGGACCGGGTCGAGGAGTTATTGGCAACCAAACGCCGTCCTGCCAAGAAAGCGAAACGACAAGTCCAGCGGACACCGGCAGCAGAGGATACAGCTTGTATGGAACTTTATCGGGGAAGTCAATCTCCCCAATAACGAGCAGGCAACTGAACAGCAGAGAAAAGCAAGGCAGCATAGCAAACTGCCATGCTGTCCTGCAAAATTGATTTTACTCCCTTATGGACACCTGGCTTTGCACGCATCAGCCTCTTTCCACTCTCTTTCTACGGCTGCTTTCCGATATAAGCCAGGATTCCGCCGTCTACATACAGCACATGCCCGTTTACGAAGTCCGATGCCGCGGAAGCCAAAAATACCGCCGGGCCTGTCAAATCCTCCACACACCCCCAGCGCGCCGCCGGAGTTTTGGAAATAATAAACTGGTCAAACGGATGCCTCGATCCGTCCTCTCTGCGCTCTCTTAAAGGCGCCGTCTGGGAGGTCGCGATATAGCCCGGGCCGATGCCGTTGCACTGGATGTTGTACCCGCCGTACTCCGATGCAATGTTTTTCGTCAGCATCTTTAAACCGCCCTTTGCTGCCGCATAGGCGGACACCGTCTCCCGCCCAAGCTCTGACATCATGGAACAGATGTTGATAATCTTTCCGCCGCCCTTTTTCATCATCGACGGAATCACCGCCTTTGAAACAATAAACGGAGCGTTCAGATCCACGTCCACGACCCGGCGAAATTCCTCTGCACTCATCTCATGCATCGGCGTCCGCCTGATAATTCCGGCGTTGTTCACGAGAATATCGACTGGGCCCGCCATCCTTTCGATCTCGGAAACCATACCCTGCACCGCCGCCTCGTCGGTCACGTCGCACACATAGCCCAGGGCATCAACGCCCTTTTCCCGGTAAGCTGCCAGTCCGCGCTCCAGAGAGTCCCGGCTGCTGCAGTTAAACGCAATTCTCGCGCCGGCCGCCGCATAGGCCTCTGCAATCGCAAAGCCGATTCCGTGTGCCGCACCGGTCACAAGCGCCAGCTTTCCTTCAAGGGAAAACTGCCTGAATATAGAATCTGTCATGATTTTTGTCCGTTCCTTTCTGCAGACACCCGCTATTTCAAATCCGCCGCCTTCAGGTTATCCATGTCGTCAAACTCCTGATTCTCGCCGCCCATCGCCCAGATAAAGGTATAGTTGCTCGTCCCGGCCCCACAGTGGATGCTCCACGACGGACTGATGACTGCCTCCTCGTTTTTCATCACCAGATGGCGCGTCTCGTTTGGTTCCCCCATAAAATGCATGACCACCTGGTCCTCAGGGACTTCAAAATACATATAGATCTCCATACGCCGTTCATGGGTATGGCAGGGCATACTGTTCCAAACACTGCCCGGTTCCAGGGCCGTCATGCCCATCGAGAGCTGACACGTTTTTAACACGGCCGGATGGATAAACTGGTTGATGACCCGTTTGTTGGACGTCTTATCGTCTCCGAGCGGGCGTTTTGCCGCCTCCGCGATCGTGATGAGCTTCGTCTCATATGCGGTATGGGCAGGAGCACTCACCATATAAAACTTAGCCGGAGTATTTTTATCCCTGCTTGCGAATAAAACCTCCTTCGTCCCCATCGTGATATACAGACAGTCCTTATATCCCATGGGATACTCTACGCCGTCTGCCTTCACAACGCCTGCGCCGCCGATGTTGAAAATTCCGATCTCACGGCGCTCCAAAAAAAAGTGTGTTCCGAAGTTCTTCCAGCAGTCGATTCCCTTCTCGATTGATACAACCTCCTGTACCGGCATGCAGCCCGCCGTCACCATGCGGTCCACATGTGAGTAGACCGAAACCACCTCATCCGGGCGATACAGATCCTGGATCAGGAATTCTTCTCTGAGCTCCTCGGTCGTATAGCGTTTTACGTCCCTCTGATTCGCAGAATAACGAATGTCCATATCTTCCCTCCATAGATAAATCTTTTAGCCATTATTCAGCCTTTCGCTAAACGGCAGCATTTTTTATGTACATTTGCACGCTCTTAAAATTTAAAAATATTCAGCCCGGTCTCCTCATCCTGTTTCCGGTCCACACAGCCGTCAAGCACCGTAAGCACAAGCTCCGCTGTCGCGCCGATTGTGGCGCTGCTCAAATGGCCTCCATAGACATGCCCGTCTGCATCTGCTGCCGCCGCATGGATATGGCTGTAATATTTGCCATCCATCGTATTGATTGTGCCGGTCAGGGATACGATCTCAAACATTCCTTCAAAATCGTTGCCTGCAAACTGCCGTTTTTCCAGGTCATATACGCCTACGTTCATACGGCTGAATGTTCCCAGCCCGCTTACACTGCCAAGCTTCACACTCTCATGCAAAGATATTCTCTTAAGCTTTTCAAAAAAATCCTCACCTGCATCGAACCTGGCAATAATCGTATTTCCAAATCTGCGATATTCCATTTTTCCTGTTCCTCCTGTTTTTTGGACGCCCCTATCTCCGGCCGCTCTCCCTTCTGAATCAGACTGTCCGCCCGCACATTTTCGCCGCAAACTCGGGCTTTGCCGCAAATCCGATGCCAAGGCCGCCCTCGCCAATGTGGCAGGATACGCCCAGCGTCAAATCATCCAGCATGAGAGGCAGCCCCGGAAAGGCCGTCTCAATTTCCCTCCTCCAGCTCTCTGTCTCCTCGCACGATGCGCTCGAGGCAGCAAGCAAATGCAGCATACCGGCCTCTGCGGCCTCCCGAAATCTCGTCTTAAGCTCTTGCTGCATGGTTTCAATCATGGTTTTTCTGGCCTTTAAAAAGCCGTGGCACTTCTTATAGGCATCTAACTTCCCTGTTTCTAACCGAAGCACCGGGCGGATGTTAAACATGGACCCTAAGGCCGCCGCCGCAGGCGTGATCCTGCCGCCCTTTTTCAGATGCTCCAATGTCTGTACGCCGATATAAATTACCATCTGCTCCTTGGCTTTTTCCAAAATTTCCTGAATCTTGGCGGCCGAATATCCCTTTTCGATCAGCTCAGCCGCATCGAGTACCATCCGGTGAAGCGGCGTCGCCACCTGTCCGTGGTCTATGACGAATACGCGGCCTTCATATTTCTCATCCTGCGCGAGTGCGGCCGCAGTCGCAAAGGAGCCGCTTAGACCGCTGCTGATTGGCATATAGAGGGCGGTCTCATATTCTGCAAGGGCCTCATCCCAAAGCGCCATAACCTCCGTCGGCGACGGCTGTGAAGTGGTGATCTTAGCTCCCGCTCTCTGCTTTTCAAAAAATGTCTCTCGCGACAGTGTCACACCCTCGTAGCAGCATACGCCGTCTATGTAAAAAGGCATTGGGAGCACAAAAATCCCCAGCCTTTCGGCCTCCTCTGCGCTTATGCCGCTGTGACTGTCCGTAATGATTCCTGTCTGTTTCATAACTGTGACCGCTTCCTCTCTATTTGACAAAGTATATTGGATATGCTACATTGATTGTGCCTATACAACTGTAACATCCTATTCCAAAAATCGTCAAGATCTCCTCACCTGGCCTGAACAGTTACAAGCGTTTTTGTAACGCCAGATTCACAGGCAGGTAAGCTCTCAAAACGCCAAGTGCTCCCCGGAACCTTCTTATGTTTGGATTTAAAAAAGCTTCCGGGAGGGCTTCTCAATAAAAAGGAGCACTCTCATCTATGCAAAAACAGCAGACTATTTCAAAAAAGGACGCCCTGCATATATCGAACAAGGAATCAAACCGGCTGACCCGTGAATGCCTGCAGACCGCCCTGATCTGGCTTATGAGCCAGAAGCCCTTTGAAAAAATCACAATCTCGGAGCTTGTGCGCCGCGCCGGTGTGTCCCGGACCGCTTTTTACCGAAACTATTCCTCCAAGGAGGAGATCCTGCATGAGCTCGGCAACTCTTTTTTAAACGGCATCCGGGATTCTCTCTCCAGGCAGAACCGGCAAAGGGACCCGGCTGTCTGGTACGGTGAATTTTTTCAGTCCGTCAGGGAAAACAAGCTGTTGTTTGGCCTCCTTTTGCAGGCGCGTCTCGTGAATCCTCCCGGCTTTTTTGTCCACGCTCTGAAGCGGCTGAGCATGCCGGACCGTGTCTTTGATTATTACGCCTTCCTTGCCTGGGAGGGCGGTTTTTCCTCTGTTGTTATCCGCTGGTTCGAGGATGGCATGCAAGAGGAGCCTTCCTATATGGCCGCTCTCTGCGCCAGGCTCCTGCCGCTGCCAAGAAAACCGTTATAAATAAAACGGGAGGGCTGAACGCTGTTTTATGGCTGCCGTTCAGCCCTCAATACCAATCGCCTATCGAGTTCAATTCCGACATATAAAGCTACTCCGGGATGCCGCAGCCATTCCCCTTGGCGGCAGCTTTCATGCCTTATTTTTTATAATTCACGATCTTTCCAAAGTCCTCTTTCAAGGACGCGCCGCCGACCAGACCGCCGTCAATATCGGGCTGCGCAAACAGCTCCGCTGCGTTGCCGCCGTTGACCGAACCGCCGTACTGGATGCGAATCGCTTCCTTCGCGGCCTCCCCGTAGAGCTCACCGATGCATGTGCGGATCGCCTGGCAGACCTCCTCGGCCTGTTCGGTCGTCGCGGTCTTTCCGGTTCCGATCGCCCAGATCGGCTCGTACGCGATGACTGCCTTTTTCGCCTGCTCCGCTGTCACGTTCTGGAAAGCAATCTTAATCTGCTTACGAATCCAGTCGATCGTGATCCCCTGCTCCCTCTGCGTCAGCGTCTCGCCGCAGCAGATAATCGGCGTAAGCTCATGTTCAAACGCCTTCAGGACCTTCTTATTAACCGTCTCATCCGTCTCCGCAAAATACTCACGGCGCTCGGAATGGCCGATAATCACGTACTTCACGCCGGCATCCACTAACATAGCCGGGGAAATCTCACCCGTGTAGGCCCCCTTTTCCTCGAAGTACATGTTCTCGGCTCCGACTTCGATATTCGTGCCCTTCACAGCCTCTGCGACCGGAATAATATCAATCGCCGGTACGCAAAAGACTACATCTGCCTCATCGGTCGCGACAAGCGGCTTTAAAAGTTCCGCCAGCTTAACCGCCTCGGTGGGCGTCATGTTCATTTTCCAGTTGCCTGCAATAATTTTCCTTCTTGCCATTCTCTATATCCTCCTGACAGGTAATATCATAACCGTTCTGATACCAGAACCGTCACAGAACGTCAACGATCATTCGCCGCCGCGACTCCCGGCAGCTCTTTTCCCTCTAAAAACTCCAAAGACGCTCCGCCGCCCGTCGAGATATGGCTCATCTTATCACCAAAGCCTAACTGATTGACAGCCGCCGCCGAATCGCCGCCGCCGATGACGGTCGTCGCATCCGTCTCTGCAAGCGCCTTGGCTACCGCTATTGTGCCGGCTGCCAGCGTCGGGTTCTCAAACACGCCCATCGGGCCGTTCCAGACAACCGTCTTCGCACTCTTGACCGCATCCGCGTAAAGCCTGCAGGTCTCCGGTCCAATGTCCACGCCCTCCTTATCAGACGGGATCGCATCCACAGACACATACTCCACCTCGACCGGTGCGTCGATCGGGTTCGGGAATGCAGCGATCACCGTCGTGTCGACCGGCAGCAGGAGCTTCTTTCCGAGCGTCCCGGCCTTCTCTATCATTTCCTTGCAATACTCCAGTTTGGAATCATCCACGAGGGAATTGCCGATCTCCTTGCCCTGTGCCTTTAAGAAGGTATAAGCCATGCCGCCGCCGATAATCAGCGTATCACACTTTTCAAGCAGGTTGGAGATCACGTTCAGTTTATCCGCGACCTTCGCACCGCCTAAGATGGCTACAAACGGACGAACCGGCTCCTCCACAGCCTTTCCAAGGAAATCAATTTCTTTTTGCATTAAGTATCCGACTACAGAGGTCTTTACATGCTCTGTCACGCCGACGTTTGAACAGTGCGCACGGTGCGCAGTTCCGAACGCGTCATTTACGAACACGTCACACAGGGAGGCAAGGTCCTTGCTGAAAGCCTCTCCGTTCTTCGTCTCCTCCGCACGGTAGCGGGTATTCTCAAGCAGAACCACCTCGCCGTCCTTCATAGCCTCAGCCGCCGCCTTCGCGTTCGGTCCGACGACCTCGTTATCCGCCGCAAATTTTACTTCCTGGCCCAAAAGCTCCGAGAGACGCTTCGCGACTGGCGCCAGCGAAAGCTCCGGCTTCGGTTCTCCCTTCGGCTTTCCAAGATGCGAGCAGAGGATGACCCTTCCTCCGTCATTTATCAGCTTTTTGATTGTCGGAAGCGCCGCGACAAGGCGATTCTCATCGGTGATCTTCCCTTCCTTGAGCGGTACGTTAAAATCACAGCGGACCAGGACTCTCTGGCCTTTTACGTGGATGTCGTCAACCGACTTCTTATTTAAAGACATAGCAAATTCTCCTTTTATGTTTCCTATAAACCAAAAGAGATCCGGTCCAAAACAGACCGGACCCCCTTATGAGCCTTAATACGATTTAAGCGTTTAACAGCTTTCCAAAATGCTTGATCGTGCGAACCATCTGGCTGGTGTAAGAATTCTCGTTGTCATACCAGGAAACGACCTGCACCTGCGCGCTGTTCTCGTCGATCGGCAGGACCATGGTCTGCGTGGAATCGAACAGGGAACCGAAACGCATGCCGACAATATCGCTGGAAACGATCTCGTCTACATTGTAGCCAAAGGACTCGTTCGCCGCAGCCTTCATAGCCTCGTTGATGGCTTCCTTGGTCGGCTGGCCCTTCACAACCGCGGTAAGGATCGTGGTGGAGCCGGTCGGGGTCGGAACACGCTGTGCTGCGCCGATGAGCTTGCCGTTTAACTCCGGAATAACCAGGCCGATCGCCTTTGCCGCGCCGGTGCTGTTCGGAACGATATTCACGGCAGCCGCACGGCTTCTTCTCTTGTCGCCCTTCCTCTGCGGGCCGTCAAGCGTCATCTGATCGCCCGTATAGGCATGGATGGTGCACATGATGCCGGACTGGATCGGGAACGCGTCGTTTAACGCTTTTGCCATCGGAGCCAGGCAGTTCGTCGTACAGGAAGCGGCGGAAATAATATGATCCTCTTTGCTTAGAGTCTCATGGTTTACATTGTATACGATTGTCGGAAGGTCACTTCCGGCCGGAGCGGAGATGATGACATGCTTTGCGCCTGCATCAATGTGAGCCTGTGCCTTTGCCTTGGAGGTATAAAAGCCGGTGCACTCAAGCACAACATCCACACCAAGCTCGCCCCACGGAAGCTCTGCGGCATTCGCCTTCGCATAGATCTTGATCTCTTTTCCGTCAACCGTGATGGAGTCCTCGCCATAGGAAACTTTATCTGCAAGCGCATAGATTCCCTGTGTGGAGTCATACTTTAACAGATGTGCAAGCATCTCCGGGGAAGTCAGGTCGTTGATTGCGACGATCTCAAAGCCCTCTGCACCGAACATCTGCCTGAAAGCAAGACGGCCGATACGGCCAAAACCATTAATTGCAACTTTAACTGCCATAGTTACATTCCTCCTAAAAAATGATTGTTAAATAATAATCAACTTATTTGCTATTGTACCTAATTCTTCCAGAAATAGCAAGTCCTTTTTGTAAAATTAGGCGTGATTTTTCCAGTCAGTCTTGCAGTCCGAACGGAATTGGCAAAGCCGGCAACAGGAACACAGACTTGTACACAAAAGCCGCAGGACACAGCCGATATGCCCCCCTCCCTCTTGCATATTTCTTCCTTTTTCTATATACTTATAGAAAAAACGCACTACCGAGGTACAACCCATGCTAAAGAAATTCCGCGCTCTTTCTCTGGAAAAGCAGCTTTTTATCAGCTTCCTCTCCCTGTCGTCTCTCCTTTTGCTTCTCTCCTTAAGTATAACCCTCTCCGTCAGTCTTAACCGCCAGAGGCAGGAAATTGATAAAAAAATCGAAAGCATCGCCGCTTACATTGCCTCAATGGACCGTGTTTCTTCTATGCTAAAGGAAGGATACCCCGACGCGACGGCCGCCGCCGAGCTCGATTCCCTCTATGAGACCTTCTCTGACATTGATGTTATCTTAATCTGCGACGCCGACGGGCTGCGTTTTTACCATACCAAACGGGCACGCAGCGGAGAAACCTTCATCGGGCAGGATGCGGCTGCTATCCTCGCCGGAAGCGGGCCCTACATTACCACCGGCTATGGCACCTACGGCAGGCAGCGCCAGGCTTTCCATGCGGTCCGGGACCAAAATACGGCTCTTGTTGGTTTTGTCATGGTCTCTGTCTTCACGACGTATGCGGCTGACCAGGCAAGAGCCCTTCTTCCAGTCTACGCGTTTATCCTGTTTTTCATGCTGCTCGCAGGCATATTCCTCTCCCACGGCATCGTCCGCCTTCTGCAAGACTCTCTGATGGGCCATCATCCGAGAGAGCTTTTAAATCTTTACCTGCAGCAGGACACAGTCCTGAACGCCATGTCTGAGGGCCTCACGGCGGCCGGCCAGGACGGAAACGTAATCTTTGTCAACCGGGCTGCACGTGCTGTTTTTTCAGAAGCGCTCCCGGCTGTGGGAAGCCCGCTCCTCTCACTTTTTCCTGATTCCGAGGTCCTCACTGTCCTCAAGACAGGTACGCCTATAACCGGCAGAAACTGTGTGTTAAACGGGCACTCCCTGATCGTCTCCGAACTCCCCATCGGCAGCCCGCCTGCTATTCAGGGAACACTCACGATTTTTAACGACCGAAGCGAAATAGAATCTGTCTCGGACGAGCTCTCCGGGGCACGCTCCATGCTGGATACGCTGCGCGCCTTCAACCATGAATTTTTAAATAAGCTCCATATTATCCTCGGCTATTTACAGACCGGGGAAATCGAAAAGGCGATTACCTTTATCACAAACAGCAGCCTTGTCTCCAGTGAGGCGATCCGCAAGACGGCCGATTGTCTGCGCGTCTCACGCGTCTGCGCACTTGTAATCGGGAAAATGATGCACGCGGCCGAGCTCGGGATTTTGCTTTCCGTGACGCCCGAAAGCAGGCTGCATGAAAATGAGCTTTTTTTGCCTGTAGAGCCTTATGTGACGATTATCGGAAATCTTTTAGAAAATGCCATTGAGGAGCTTTCCGAAAGTAAAAAAACAGTGAGGGAAATCACACTCGGCGTTTACACGGACACAGATACCGCCATTCTCACCTGTGAGGATACGGGTGAGGGCATTCCCGCAAAGCTCCTCCCCCATATTTATGAGTGGGGGGTCTCCTCCAAGGGGGAAAACCGCGGAACCGGTTTGTATCTGATCCGGGAAGCCCTTCGGCAGTATGGCGGAGAAATCACGATCGACACGGAAGACGGCGAGGGAACCTGCTTCACCCTCACCTTCACACGAAAGGAGAACTGACATGTATCATATTATCATTATCGAGGACGATCCCATGGTAGCCGCCATCAACCGCCAGTATGCCCTGGCGCTCCCTGCCTTTTCTGTTGATCGTGTCTTTAAAAACGGAGCCGAGGCGCTCGAATATCTGAGGGAAAACGATGCCGACCTGATTATTCTCGACTACTATACGCCGCTTATGAACGGCTCTCAGTTCATCGACCGTCTGCATACTCTGGGAAAAACGCCTTCTGTCATCATGGTCACCTCAGCCAATGATTCGGACATCGTCCGTTCCCTTTTAAGCCGCGGTGTTTTCGACTACCTTGTAAAGCCTTTTACGGCAGAACGCTTTCATGCCGCGCTGAAACGTTTTTCGGAGACCCGCCGATACCTTGACGGTCAATCAGCCGGCTTAAGTCAGGAGGCTCTCGATACGCTGCTTTCGCGCAGGAATCCCGACATGTCCCAAAAACCCCCTCTCACCAAAGGCTTAAGCGACGCAACGCTTGCCATGATCCGGGAGTATGTACGTACCAATCCCGAAAGTCTGTTTACCAGTGAGCAGATCGCCGAACAGGTACAGCTTTCCCGCGTCACCATTCGGCGCTATATGAATTACCTGACGGAGACGGGCGAGCTTGTCAGCGTCATTGATTACAAGACCGGCGGCCGGCCTTCCATCAAATATGGCTGGAAACCGCTCATTTAGTTATTTTGACGGTTTTTGAGTGTACAATAGTTACAAAACCCTTTCCTTACTTACATAAAATTGACGATTTCTCCCATTTCTCTTACACTTTTTTCATGAACATTTTACGGATATACAAAAAGAGGATTGGAGGATTTGTATATGGAAAGCATTCTCAGCTATTTCGGCACATTCAAGCCCGCAGCCGACGGAGCCATCGCATCGTTTAAATTCGAGTATCTCTGTACGCTCGGCTTTGCGGCCATCGTCATTTTCGCCGGCCGCGCGATCGTAGCCCGCTCGACGGTCTTAAGAAAGTACGCGATCCCGGCGCCGGTCGTCTCCGGAATTATCTTCTCGCTTCTTATCTCGGCCATCAAACTTTCTGGCACCGTCCAGATCAGCTTTGACGCCGCGGTCATGAAGGATCTCTGTCAAAATCTGTTTTTCCTCTGCGTCGGCTTCGGCTTCAGCGCAAAGATGTTAAAGCAGGCAGGCGGGAGACTCTGCTTTATGATTGCTTTTGCCGCCTGCCTTTTGATCACATGCCAAAACCTCATAGGCCTTGGAATTTCAAAGCTGATCGGCCTGCATCCGCTCTTAGCGCTCCAGTGTTCATCCGCCGCGATGTCCGGCGGTGTCGGCACCGCCTCTGCCTTTGGCTCCATCTTTGAAGAATGGGGCGCAACCGACGCGACGACTATCGGCGTCGCCGCCGGTACGCTCTGCAATGTTATGGGCTCCCTGATCGGCGGCCCGGTCGCGGCATTTTTAATCGCCCGCCATGGCCTAAAGTCCGACCCGAACGACAAGCCTGAGGCAGTCGCCGCCGGGAGGGTCGTGGAATTAAATAACTTAAACATGATCATGATGTTCGCCCTGACCCTGCTTCTCGCGGCCCTCGGCATGCCGATCTACTGTCTGCTTGACAATATCCCCATGATCGAAATGCCCAAATTCATCGGCTGCCTGTTCGCAGGCGCAATCGCCCGCAATGTCATGGAAATGGCCAGCATCCGATTCTATGTGCCGGAGATCGACGCAATTGAGCATATGTTCCTTGAATTGTACCTGGCGCTCGTCCTTATGACTACGGACTTTACAAAGCTCGCCCCGGTTGCCGGGCAGATGGGCGTCATCCTGGCCGCACAGGCCGCCTTTATCGCCTTGTTTGGAATCTTTGTATCCTTTAACCTGTTCGGACGCGACTATGGCGCCGCTGTCATGACGGCCGGCAATATCGGCTGGGGCTGCGGTTCCGGTTCCAATGCGGTTGCCAACGAAAAAGCTTTGATGGATCAATATGGCTGGCATAATATCGCCTGGGTCCTGTATCCGTCTTTCGCGGTCATCATTGACGATATTTACAATCCGATCTTCCTTTCGATCGTCGGTAGCCTCTTTAAAGGTTAGCCATTGTCAAACCGCGCGGCTGGTGTTAAAATAAAACAGACAGCCAGATTTCCTTTAAAAGATTGGAACAAAACCTTATGAAAGCATTTGCCAAACGGTTTCTGCTGTCGTCCGCTTTCCTCTGCCTGCTTGCAGGCGGCTGTGCGGGCGGCAGCTTTTCTTCCCCAAAGGAGTCAAACATGCAGATTCTCACAATCGGCACGGCCGACAGCGGGGGAACCATGTATCCGGCCGGAAAAGCGTTAGCCCAGGCGATCAGCGATTCCAATGGCCTTATAAAAATCAACCTGAGTGCCTCTAACGGCTCCGCTTCCAACGTACGGGCGCTGATGCGCGGAGAAGTGGATCTGGGTCTTGTAAGCGGGGACATTGCATTTGCCGCCGTAAACGGCAGGGATGAATTCGAAAAGGAACCCGCCGAAAAGCTCCGTGCGATTGCCGCCGTCTACCCGAGCCTTTCCAACTGGCTGGTCCTGTCTGAAGAAGACATCGAATGGGTCCATGAGCTTAAAGGCGCAAATATCGGGATCGGCCCCGCGGACTCCACGACCGCCTTTACGGCCATGCTTGCGCTCGGAAAGCTTGGAATTGATGCAGATAACGCAAGCCTTACAAACTGTGGCCTGGGAACCGGCGCCGACGGTGTAAGGGATAAGAAACTCACCGCCGTACACGGCTTCGCCGGCATTCCAATCGCAAGCTTCGCAGCCCTTGCAGATGATACGCCCTGCCGTATCTTAACCTACACGGATGAGGAGCTGCGCAGCATCATCCGAGAAGGATCCTTCTATTACCGTGATGTAATCCCAGCCGGAACCTATGAGGGACAGACGGAGCCCGTCCCTACCTTCGGCATCAAATGCCTGCTTTGTGTAAGCGCCGACATGGACGAGGAGCTGGTCTATACCCTGACCTCCATTTTATATGAAAAAGCTCCCGAATTAAAAGGGCTCCACGGGGCCCTGGCCGCCATGGAGCGTAAAGATTTTCTCTATACCGAGCTCCCGATCGGGCTGCACGCAGGAGCGGAGCGCTTCTACCGGGAGCAGGGACTTTTGGAACATACGGATTAATGCCTTATGCACGAGGTACTTAAATTTCATCCTTTACATATCCGGCCACGTTGTATGCGTGGTCGGATACGCGTTCCAGATTGCTCAAAATATCCAAAAAAACCGCACCGGTTGACGGATTACATTCTCCCTTGGAGAGGCGCTCGATATGCTTGTCCCTAAGCTCCTCCTCCAGGATGTCAACCTCATCTTCAAGCTTGCTGACCTTTCTGATGTCCTCAAAATTCTTTTCATGTCTCGCTGCGATTGCGTGGGAAAACGCCTCTGCAGCCACATTTCCGATCTCCTTCAGATCCGAAAGCCCTGTCTCCGAAAACTGCATGTCATGCTCCGTGATAAACCGGACAGAATCTGCGATATTCTCCGCATGGTCACCGACTCTCTCAATGTCACTGATGCTGTAAAACAAATTGCTGACCAGACGTTTCTGTTTCTCGTTCAGGGAAAGATTGTTGACCTTAATGAGGTATTCGGTCAGCTTTTTATTCATCGCATTGATGGCTTTCTCGTTTTCATAGACCGCCTCGAGCTGTTCGGTATCCCCCGAGGTCAGGATCGCAAGCGACCGCTTCAGGTTTTTCTCCACCTTTTTCCCCATGTGCACCACTTCCATGATACCGATCTCCAACGCCAGCGGAGGCGACTGGAAAATACGCTCATCAAGCTGCAAAAGCGCGGTATCGGCCTTTAAGGCGGCTTCCTCGGCCTCCTCCTTCGTCTCCTTGACGATCAGGCCGGAAAATGCCACGAGCTGCTTCGCAAACGGGAACAAAAGAACCGTATTCGTCAGGTTGAAGAACGTATGAAACATGGAAATCCCCAAGGAATCAATGTGGCCCAAAGCGATCTCCGGGGCAAATAACGAAATCAGATACATGCCGACCCCAAAGACCGCCGCACCGGCCGTGTTAAAGGTCAGGTGGATGACCGAGGCCCGTTTGGCGTTTCGGCTGGCTCCGGCACTGGAGAGCAGTGCCGTCAGACAGGAACCGATGTTTTGGCCGAGTGTAATGTAAACGGCGGCGCTGGTTGATACGATCCCGCTCATGGCAAGCGTCTGTAAAATACCGACCGAAGCCGTTGAGCTCTGAATTACCGCTGTCACGAGCGCGCCGACCAAAATGCCTAAGATCGGATTGCTCCCCAAAACGGCAAAGGCCTTTGCAAAAATAGGCAGATCCGTATAAGGTGCGACCGAGCTTGACATAAACGTCAGCCCCACAAACAAAAAGCCCACACCAATGCAGATTTCGCCCACAAGGCTGTCCTTCTTTTTCTTCGAAAACAGCAGGCCAAACGCTCCCACTGCCACAAACAGAGGCGCAAAAAACGAAGGCTGCAGCACCTTCATCGCGTCTCCGAGCTGGTTTAAAGAAACCATCCAGGCCGTGATTGTCGTACCGATATTCGCGCCCATGATGACGCCGACGGCCTGTGTCAGATTTAAAATCCCTGCATTTACAAAGCCCACTACCATCACGGTGGTCGCACCGCTGCTGTGCAGGATCGCCGTAATCAGCGCGCCGAGTGCGATGGCTAAAAGCCTGTTGTTCGTCACAAGCTGAAGGAAGCGGTTCATGCTGTTCCCCGCGGACTTCTGCATCCCGTCGCCCATGATATTCATCCCATACAGGAACATACCCAGACCGCCTAAAAATGTAAAAACACTCCCGATCGCATTTAAACTCATCTTATCCCCTTTTCCCCCTGTATAAAACCCTCTCTTTTATTATCATATCATAGAGAATCCATGCTTTTCAATTATAAATATAAACTTTGTAAATTTTGGGTAAAATTTGGAAAATGAATAGGGGAATTTTGTTGCTTTTCCGGGGAAAAGCTGGCATACTGTAGAAGACAAGGAGGGAGATTTTTTATGTTATCCGATTTTCATATTCATACAGGTTTTTCCGGAGACTCCCAGACGCCTCCGCGCGATCAGGCTGAGGCCGCTCTGCGGCTTAATATGTCTGAAATCTGCATCACAGACCACCACGATTACGGCACAAAAGAGATGAGCCCGATCGACTTCACACTCAATTTTTCATCGTATCTCCCCGCCATGCGTGCGCTTCAGGCGGAATATGCAGGAAAGCTTCGAATCAACATCGGCGTCGAGATCGGCCTCATGCTGCGCGAAAAGGAGTATCTGACTGCGCTCGAAAAGGAGCTGGACGTTGATTATCTGATCGGATCCAGCCATTTCATAGACGGAATCGACGTATACGACCGGGCATTTTACAGCGGGCGCAGCGAAGCCGCCGCCTATCGCCGGTATTTTGAATCGACCCTGGAGCGCGTCCGCCTCATGGACTGCTTTGACAGCCTGGGGCATCTCGATTTCCCTATCCGCTACAGCCCCACAAAAAACCAAAACTACCGGCCAGAGGACTACATGGATGTCATCGACGAAATCCTGCGGCTTTTGATCGCACGGGGCAAAGCGCTTGAATGCAACACGGCCGGCTTTAAATACGGTCTCGGACAGCCGAATCCTCACGAAGCGATTCTCAGACGCTACCGAGAGCTCGGCGGCGAGCTTCTGACTGTCGGCTCCGACGCCCACAAGGCATCTGAACTCGGCGGGGACTTTACGCAGGCGGCTGCGCTTTTGATACGCTGCGGTTTCCCGTATTACACGGTCTATCATGCACGTAGGCCGGAGTTTGTGAACCTGGAATAGACATCCGGCGACAGGCATAAAAAGGGCGCCGCCATTTTGAACATCTAGATCCGTTTTCATAATTTAATGCCGTTAGTGTGCTGGCACACAGTACCGTTGACCAGCGACAACGTAGCTCGATGGGAAAGTTAGATTTCCTAGACGCAGCCACACCGCTATGCTGTTGGAAATCTGTCTTGCACAATCCATTCTGCGCCATCGGGCTAAACGTAATGTGATCAGCACACTAGATAAAAGCAACTACGTTCTCCAGCCTACTCAGCATGTGCCACTGTATGGTTTGAATAAGTTTCCCATGTCGGTTCATAATCAGCAGTCGCCTGATTCCCCCACATATCCCAGCCTTCTCGAACTCCTCTTGCAAAAAGTTCAATTCTGGGACCCTGGCTGCATGCTTCAATAATAGGAATAATCTCATCTGGCTTGCGGCTATGTTCTCGTTTCATAGCTCGGATAATATTAACTTGAGAGCGTGCCGGTTGCAGCGTTCTATTAGGTGCACTTTTTTTCTTAATGCCGAACAAAATCAATTCTGTAACATTTCTAAAATAAAATCCAACTCCTCTACCGTCAGGCCCTCCATCTTTTCGTACTTTCTCCCACACAATATTACCCTTATATTCAAATCCCCATGCATCCATTACTTCCAATCCATCCGGGAGCAGCGCATTTGGAACCCACAAATATAAGTGTGCTTTTTTCTCCTGTAATATCTGCAATAGGTAATGCCTTAATATCTTCGATTGTCATCGTTTCATATCGAGTCAATCGCTTATGTTCTGGAGCAACTTTCCCCGCTCTGTTCTGAAACTGCCATGGTGGATCTGCATAAATAGTATTATATTTTTCCCCGTTCGTGAATTCCATTAAGTTTTGTATAGTACTCTTTAAGTCTGTCATATTCTTCAATGCATTCCTTCCCTATACCTACCGCTAAAATTGGGCAACCTCCATTACGACGTGAATCAAGTCTATACCGCAATTTCCCTATCCATGTGGTACTTGCTCCATATTTCTTTATTAAAAATTGACCATTATCATCTTTTTCTCGTTTAAAAATATCATTGAGCGCTTCCGCCCTCGTTACAATAACACCAACATCAATCAACCCACAATCGAAATAAGTTCTCATAGCTAACAAATCTCTATCAAATGTTTGATCCTTACTGTTCCATTCAAGGTCGAAAGCAACCCTATTTTTCAAAAAATCTATATTATGTCCATCAATATAGCCTTCAATCGTTTCAACTTCATAAGGTACATCTGCAAAACGTCCTCTCCTCTGCGCCGTCTGTCTCGGATATTTTTTTACAATCAGATCACCGCTTATTCTGATTTCCCTCCAGCCATACGGGTATAAAACATCATCAAACTTTTTTGGTATTGGTGATTCGTTGCCACCGGACTTTTTAATATCCGCCAAAGTAAGTTTTAATTTGCGTAAACATTCTTGCAACTCAGCCCACTCTATCGGGAAAGCATCGTGAAGTATCTCGAATGCATGACCATAATTATAAAATTCATATCTATATTAAAAGAGCTTTATCTATATATTTTTCTATATCCATATCATATATCCCCTTTCACTTTTTTCTGGAAGTACTTCCACTACTTCATTCATAGAGCAGCCAAGTTCCAGACAAATTCGGGCAAGAACTTCTAATACATGCATCTTTATTTTTTATCAACATTTCCGGTATTTTATCTACTATCTGAACTTCTTCATCGCCGCCTTTACATCCTTCCTGAACTGCTCCCACTCCTCGGGATGATCGACGAAATACTTCGGGCAAATCTTTCCGTTTACGTCATGATGCCGGATTACATCATCCGCCTTCAGGTTAAACTCCCTGCACAGATACGCGCACAATTCCACCAAAGACTTATATGTACTCTCATAAAACTCTCCCGTCGTATCCGGATGGCAGCATTCGATCGAGATCGTATCGCTGTTTCGATGATTCGAGGCATACGCCACCTCGTCAATCGGCACACACTGCACGACCTCGCCCTCCAGCCCGATCACAAAATGACTGCTGACCGAAGTCGGATTCGCTCCGCTCTGGTCCTTCAGGTTTTCAAAATAATTCCGGTTCTCTCTCGCCGTCGAACAGGGGTTCGCTACATAATGCACAACAATTCCGTTTACCTGGGCAAGCGGCGTCTGCGGCCTCGAATACGGGTTCGGCGTCAAAAGATTTACCGTTACATAATCCGGAACCTCCACGGTCTTCGGGTCTACCGGCTTCTTAAAAAATACCGTCCGCACAAAAACGATCATCGCCGCCAGGACAATCAAAACAGTCACGCCAAAAAGCGTCACAAGAAGCAGCTCACGCACCCGCTCCTGCCGCTTTCTCTCGATCCTGCGCATCTCGCGCCGTAAACTTCTCTCGTCTTCCTCTCTCCCCATCTGTGTCCTTCCTTCGCAAGTTCGTGTTCGCGTTCAGCCTTCGGCCAAAACGTAACAAATGTTTTTTCTATTCGCTGTACTGGCTTTCCACCGGTATAAATACCCGCGGACGGCCCTCATCTTCGGTCCTTCGCATTTCCGCTCTCGCTGCAGCAACTGCCAGCTCACACAGCGACCGCTGTGAATCCACCGGCAGCTTCCCTCTCCGGTCCGGTTTCTCGTAGGTTCCGTCCGGCCGCAGAATATGGGCTCTTATATTGTCCTCCAGCTCCAGCTCCATATAATGCCGGATCCGAACCCTTAATTCCTCACGTACCACCGGGAACAAAATCTCCACACGGCGGTCCAGATTCCGCGGCATCCAGTCTGCACTCCCCATATAGATTTCCTCGCTCCCATCGTTCTCGAAAATAAAGATCCGCGCATGCTCCAAAAATTCTCCCACGATCGAGCGCACCTCAATGTGCTCGGAAAGTCCCGGCACTCCTGCCTTCAGGCTGCAGATTCCGCGCACAACAAGCCGGATCCTTACACCGGCACAGGAGGCTTCATAAAGCGCCGCAATGATCTCCTTATCACAGAGCGAATTCATCTTTGCCACGATCGAAGCATGTTTTCCGGCCTTTGCATGCTTAATCTCCCGCTCAATCAGCCGCAGGAACTTATTCCGCAGCCACAGCGGCGCGACTGCCAGCATATTCCAGCTTAACGGCTCCGAATATCCCGACAGCATGTTAAAGACGGCCGTCGCATCCTCGCCGATTAAAGGATTGCAGGTCATGAGTCCACAGTCCGTATACAGCTTCGCGGTCGAATCGTTATAATTCCCGGTGCCCAGATGCACGTAGCGCCGGATTCCGTCCTCCTCGCGGCGTACCACAAGCGTGATCTTTGAATGCGTCTTTAAGCCGACGAGGCCGTAGATCACATGGCAGCCGGCCTTTTCCAGCATCTTGGCCCACAGGATATTATTCTCCTCGTCAAAGCGCGCCTTTAATTCCACAAGCACCGATACCTGCTTGCCGTTATCCGCCGCCTCCGCGAGCGCCGCGATGATCGGTGAATTTCCGCTGACGCGGTATAATGTCTGCTTGATCGCCAGTACATCCGGGTCCTTGGCCGCACGGCGCACAAAATCCACGACCGGGTCAAAAGTCTCATACGGATGCACGAGCAGGATGTCCCCTTTACGGATATTGGTAAAAATGTCGTCCTCATTCATCAGCGCAGGGACCGGCTGCGGCGTGTATTTGGGGGATTTGAGATGCTCGTAGCCGCCAAGCCCGTACATCTTCATCAAAAACGTCAGATCGAGCGCCCCCGGAATCTCGAAAATATCCTCCTCATTGACGGCCAGCTCCTCCTTCAGTACCTCAAGCAAGCGCCTGTCCGTCCTCTCCTCGATCTCCAGGCGGATCACCTCGCCCCACTGCCGCCTTTTTAACTGCTTTTCGATCTCCTCCAGAAGGTCAACTGCCTCCTCCTCATCCAGAGAAAAATCCGCGTTCCGCATGATCCGGAACGGATGGGAGGTGATGATGTCATAATTTAAAAACAACAGCTTCATATTTCGCTCAATGATCTCCTCCAAAAGGATCACATGGCGAAGCTCTCTCCCGTCCTCCTCGATCGTCAGCGGCAGCTCCACGACACGCGGAAGCACAGACGGCACCTGAACCATCGCAAATTCCAGCTCACCGCCCTCTTTTTTCTCGACCAAGGCGGCGATGTTTAAGGACTTATTGCGCACGAGCGGAAACGGCCTTGAGGAATCCACGGCCATCGGCGTCAGCACCGGGTAGACCTCCTCCTTAAAATACCGGTCTACAAATTCCTCCTGTTTCTTCGAAAGCTCCTCATGACGGGCCACGACGTTTAACCCGTTTGCCCGAAGCGCCGGAAGGACCGCACGATTGTACGTGGAATACTGCTGGTTCACAAGCTCATGCGTTCGCTCACTGATCTTTGCAAGCTGCTCCGTTGGCCCCAGCCCCGCAATATCCGGCTTTGTATACCGGGCATGCACCATATCCTTTAAGGAAGCCACACGCACCATGAAAAACTCGTCCAGGTTAGAGGAAGTAATACTCAAAAATTTCAGCCGCTCAAAAAGCGGCGTGACCTTATCCCGCGCCTCTGCGAGCACGCGGCGATTAAACTCCAGCCAGCTTAGCTCCCTGTTTACATAATAACTCGGATCAGCAAATTTATCCTGCGTCTCTCCCATGTCATACGCTCCTTTTCTGCTTCAGCACCGGACGAATGCCAAAAATTTCCTCAAAAAATGCTGCCTTCTGCTCAAATGAAACCGCCTCCAGCGTGATGTCTCCGTGATAATCGGTAGTCACCACAAGCTCGCTGTCTTTGACTGCTATACGGCAGCCTTTAAGCTTCTGTCTATGCCCCCGGTCCATCGAGTTCGCGAGACGCAGAATCGCCGTCAGCTTGGCGATCACAATCACCGCCTCCTTGTGGCTGCTTAACCCCTCGGTCATAGAATCGAGCTGCGCCTCCATGCGGATCATGTTATAACCAAAATCTCTGATATTGTAGCGCACGATATTCGCGATGATCTCCCGTTCCACATGCGAGATGCCGATGATTTCAGTGGCCATAATAATATTATAGGCGCATTCGTTGGCGTTGCGCACGCTGATGAATTTTCCACAGGCATGGATGATGACTGAAATCTGCAAAAGCAGACGTTCTCTCTCACTCATTCCATGGTAACGCTTCATCGCATCAAAAATCTGCAGCACATACGCCTCCACAATCTCCGAATGGGCGCTTGCGCAGCGATAGCGCTTGGCCATGCTCCGTGATGTGCTAATAATGTCATTGTCAAAATTATGTTTAAACCGCGTGAGCTTATGCTCCGCGGCAAACTCCGCGGCCATACCGTCACACAGGCGGATGCCCGGCACCCAGATCATCTCGGCGCCTGTCATCTCCATAAACTTCTGGTAAATGACTGCACTCGGAAGAAGGAGCTTCGCATATGAGGCGCTGACGCCGAAGCGCTCCTCAATCTGTTCCTCGTTCATCTTACAGATCTGCGCGTAAAGCTCCTCAAACTGCTCTCTTGAGACGCGCTCCAAAAGCTTCCCATGATCTTCATACCGGAACAGATACAGGATATTCTCTCCAATCCCAATCAGATGCTTGATTTCCCGGTCTTTCAGATGCATTTTTTTATAATTGTGAAGCTCGTTTTCTACCATCTCCTCGGTGAGTTCTCTGGTCCGGTCCACTGTCGTGTTGACATCCTGTAAAATTCCCCGGATTTTCAAGACTCCCAAAGGCAGATTCTCGGTAGAAATCAAAAGGTTTTTATCGAACAGGGAGACCTGCATGCTGCCAAAGCTCACATCGACGATCGCAGTTCCCTTGCGGATGTTTTTGTCAAACGCCTCATCCTGGGCCGCGATCGCTTTATAGCTCAAAAACCGCTGCTCGGAATTGCTGATCACCCGAACCGACAGCCCGGTCCGTACCCGGATCTGGTCCAGAATGATCTGGCTGTTCGTCGCCTCACGCATCGCACTGGTCGCGTAGGCCCTGTAATCGGCAACCTTATAGCTTTTCATGATCCGTACAAAATCCCCCAGGACCACACACATTTCGTCTACCAGCTCATAGCCGATCTTACCGGTATTGTAGGTGTCTTTTCCAAGAGCGATCACGTGCCGGATATGATCCAGCCTGCGGATCCTGTTTTTACTCGCGAGCTCATAGACTGTCATCTCCAGCTCAAAGGACCCCACATCAATCGCTGCAAATAAACGGCCTGCCATGTTTCTCCCCCCTTAGTAATTGCCAAGAATCCGAAATGCCACGGCCTCTTTGCGGGCACACCGCAGTGCCTCCTGCACCGGTCCACTCCCCAGATTCCCTTCTATGTCCATAAAAAAGCGGTACTGGAACGGTTTTTCCGGAATCGGCCTGGACTGCAGCATGGAAATATTGATGCCGTTGGAGATAAAATGTCCGAGAATCTTGTATAAAGAACCGCTCACATGCGGAACCTCAAAAATCAGGCTGATTTTTGAGGCGTTTTTCTCATACAACGGACGGCTCGAAAGGACGGCAAACCGTGTCGTATTTCCTTTTACATTATTAATCACCTGCGCCAGCTCCTCCAGGCCGTAGAGCTCACCGGCTGTCCGGCTCGCCACTGCTGCCTGCGTCTGGTCCTTCTCCTCCATCACCTTCTGTGCCGCCGCTGCGGTATTCAAAACACTGACCTGCCGCCATTCCTTATGCTGATTCAAATAGTCGGAGCACTGTGCGAGCGCCTGTGGATGAGAATAGACGGTTTTTACGCTGCAAAGCCTTGCCCCCGGAATGCCTAAAAGCATGTGGTCAATCCGGACATAGACCTCACCCACTATGTAATCCCTGCATTTGGATAACAGATCGTAGTTTCCGTTTACAAAACCCGCCGTAGAATTTTCGATCGGGAGCACCGCATAGTCGGCACGTCCCTCCTCGATTTCTTGTATTGTATCTTCAAACTCTGCCACATGGTACGCATTTTCATCGCTGCCGAAATATTTTTTTACGGCCGCATGGCCGTATGCCCCCTCCACGCCCTGAAACACAACGCGCGTATGCTTCTTTTCAAGCTCTGCCACAGGGATGAATGCAACCGGCTCTCTCATTCCTGTTCACCCTTTTCTTCCTGTTGTATTTGTCTCAGCATATCTGAGATCACCTGCCTTGTATAGCTCCCACTCCGCTTTCTCTGCTCCGGCTCCAGCTCTTTTATATAGAAGGGTTTGCCGTACATGATCGTCACCTGCGACGGGCGCACAAACGGCATATGCTTTTCAAAAATCTCCGCAGTCCCCACGATCGCCACCGGAACCACCGGACATCCGGATTTTTCCGCAATTTTCAGACTCCCCTCTTTAAAGGGCAGCATATCCAGAATGTCCTCGTTTGGATTCCTCGTCCCTTCCGGGAAAATCCAGATGGAAATACCGTTTTTTATCTTCTCAATCCCCTCGAGAATTGTTTTCATGGCCGCCTTTAAATCCTTGCGGTCCAGAAACAGACAGTTGACATTTTTCATCCACGCACGCAGGATCGGATAACGCAGCATTTCTTTCTTCGCCACAAAGCCCGTCAGCCCCGCAACCGTCGTATAGCCTACCAGAATGTCATAATAGCTTCTGTGGTTCCCCACATAAAGGACCGCCGTATCCTTTGGGATATTCTCCTTTCCCAGGACGCGCACCTTTACCCCGCTGATGCGAAGCAGAAAGCTTAACATAAACTGGACAATCTTCAGGCTCTCCACATCTCTCGCATGCGGATCCTTTTTCCCAAGCGAGTTCTGTGCCGCCAGCAGAGGAAATCCAGGGCCCAAAAAACAAAAAAGAGAGATCACGATCATGAGTGCTCGTATCATTGCATTCACCTTTTTCTAAATTAGTATTCCTTCAATTATATAAAAAACCAGGGGTAAATGCAAGAAAAATTCATACCGAAATTTTGTCTATCGCGTCCCTCTCCTTCTTGCGGCTAAGCCCCTCAAAAAACAGTCCTGCCCCAAACCAGCAGGGGGCAAAGTCCAAACGGATCAGGCCATCCACATTTAACATCCGCCCCGTATAATCCCACGGGCAGGCCCCCGCAAGACGCAAAAGCGAGCCGAACCCATACTCGGCCATAAAAATCAGCACCATGTCATGGATTCCATGCCGCCAGAACTTATCCCAGCGGGCAAGATTTTCTGCGTCCCCGAGCCACTTATCCAGCATACCGCAGATCGGCCCCAAAAGCGCCCCCAGTCCGTAAATCGGAAACATCAGAAGCGAGGTATGCCCCAAAAGCCTCCAGTCCCCTCCGGCAGCAGACTCCATCGACGTAAACAAAATCTCCATGCACCAGCCTGCCACACCGCATTTTAAAAAGCTCTCCAAAAATTCCCTGACCGTCACTCTCATTTTCATAAGGCTATTGTGGCAGGAAACAGGGGAACCTATTCATCGTTACAGATATTGATTTGTCTCCGGATCATATCGAAAATCAACCGCTGAAAGCAGCCTGTCGATCTCATCCCGATCCAACGACAGGGCGGCACAAAGCTCTCCCATATCTGGATAAAAATCCCGAAGCTGCGTATTGATATAACTGACCAGCATAATCGGGTCCTTTGGAATTTTCGCCATAGTCTTCACCTCCATACTTCTCTAAAATCCGGTTGAAGCCCGTCAAGGGACATGTTATACTAGAATTACTCGATCAATTCCTTGGAACAAATCGACGGCCAATGTACAATATCTATGGAGAAAGGGGAATCTTCAAAATGAAACACATCCTGCTGCTCGGAACCGGCGGCACCATCGCCTGCAAGCGCGGTAATAACGGACTGACTCCGCTTTTAACCGGTGATGAGCTTTTATCTTATGTACCCGACGCAAAAGCCTTCTGTGAGGTGGATGCGATCCAGGTCATCAACATCGACAGCACCAATATGCACCCGAAGTACTGGCTGATGCTCTCCCGGGCCATTGAGGAGCACTATGACGATTACGACGGCTTTGTCGTCTGCCACGGCACCGATACGATGGCCTACACGGCTGCTGCCATATCCTACCTGATCCAGCACTCACAAAAGCCCATCGTCATTACCGGAGCCCAAAAGCCCATTGACCTCGATGTAACCGATGCGAGAACCAACCTTCTCGACAGCCTGCGGTTTGCCGCCTGCGAGCGTGCACATGGCGTCACGATCGTCTTTGACGGAAAAGTCATTGCCGGGACACGTGGAAAAAAAGAACGTTCTAAAAGCTACAACGCTTTTTCCAGCATCAATTTCCCCTGTCTGGCCGTGATTCAGGATGACCGCATCCTGTTCTATATTGATGACAAATGGCAGGATAAACGGCGCGTGTCCTTCTGCCATACCCTGAATGACCGCGTTTCGCTCTTAAAGCTGATTCCCTCCATGGATTCCGGGATTCTCGATTACATGGCAGAACACAACGATGCAGTGGTCATCGAGTCTTTCGGTGTCGGCGGCCTGCCTTCCAATGACTCGGTGGACTTCTACGAGACAATCCAGAAATGGGTCTCCCAGGGAAAAGTGATCGTCATGACAACACAGGTGACGCAGGAAGGCAGCAACATGTCCGTCTATGAGGTCGGCAAAAAAATCAAAACCGATTTTGGCCTCATCGAATCCTATGATATGACCCTGGAAGCCACTGTTACAAAACTCATGTGGATCCTCGGACAGACAAAAGAACCGGAAAAGGTAAAGGAGCTGTTCTATCAGACCATCGGACATGATATTCTCTGGAATATGGCCTAAATTTTGTTTTAAAGAGGAGCCCTGGATGCAGGGCTCCTCTTGTCAATCCGGGCAATAAAAAAATGCATCTGATAGGAATCGAACCTACGCACGCGGCTCCGGAGGCCACTGCTCTATCCACTGAGCTACAGATGCATCGGTACTATATTACAACATTTTCCTGTATCTTGCAAGCATTTATTTATAAAAACTTTACCAAAAGTTTTTTTGGTTGGCATGGTTCGGGCTGGTCTCTGCACTTTGCTGTGCACAACCGTACGGCCCCTTGTACGCTGAGGGTATCAAAGCCAAAAATATCCCCGATCGCCGCAGACGATTTAAAATGGGCATATGCTGTGACTGTCCGCAGAGTGTCTGCAAGCCGTACAATATGGGAAACTGAGCCGGCAGGCAATCATTATCCCTTTTCAGATTGGTGTTGCCAAAAGCAGCTTCGTCAAACCGTGCGTCAAAATATCCAAGGTGGTCAGCCATCCACTGGAGTATGACTGCCCACTAAACAGGAGG